>NZ_CP157940.1:4169278-4489992 GCF_040207125.1 Lacrimispora sp. BS-2 | reverse complement strand
TTTTGAATTGTTTTTATAATTTATTCTTTTGAGAATATAGCTTCTATATAAAGTGGAAAATCTATATGCAAATATAAAAATCAATTATAGATACGATTAGCCCTGTAAAGCTTAAAAACATTATGACCTTTGCTTTTCCTATGCCTATAATTCTGCCATAAAGCGATTGCACCAATAATGTCAAGAAAGACTGCATTCCCCTTGTAAACCTGGCAGCATGTCTGTAAACCTAGTCTTAAAATTCTCTTATAAAGAGAGAAATGGTTACACAACTTCAGCTTTTAGTAGTTATTTTATGTTACCAAATATATTTATTTAAAATTAAGTAACCAAAATAGCAACTTTTATGTTATATTTACAGTATAGTTTGCCGATATAATAGTAAAGTCAATTTGTAGTTTAAGAAGGAGTTTAAGAAGGAGGTGTTCCTATGACGCGTTTTGGATCAAGAATCCCGGTACCCTGTAATTCAATGCCTGACAATCTGTATGACAGATTACTATTATTAATAGATAATTCAAGAAGTGTAATTCCAAAAAGACCGGGCAGGATTAAATCCAACGTGCAACGAAATAGATTCTCATGGCTCGATCCAGGTAATCTGATTAACAAAGGCTCAAGACTAATCTCATCTGACTATATATACATAGGAATGGAATAACCAGAAACCGGAGTCAGCATTTCTTTGATTGTGAAGCTGAACAGCGTCATAACCTGACGCCTATTGACTCCAGTCAAAGAAACGATAGAAATCAGCCAATTACTTGCATACAGGTCAAAAGTAGCAGGTATTTTTTAATGTTAGGGGAAGAAAATGAAAGAAAAAACTAAAAAAGGATTCTTTAGCCTTTTCCAAAATGTAAGACGCTTTTCGGAGCCTTCAGAGATATCCGATGCAGCTGACGATGTTTCAACTGACGATGTTCCAACTGAAGAATCCCAAAATGAAGATCTTATTGAAACAGTATCCGATCCAGCCGCACAAAAAAGTTCTGCCGCAACAACCGCATTTTTCGAAATTGAAAATAAACCTCCTTGTTCGTTTATATGGGAGCCATCCGATGATCCGCTTCTTGTACGGATCGACGAAGAGGCATTATGCAGTGAATGTGCTCAGTTCGCCAGTAAAATGCAATCATTATCCAATGTTATTAAACGAACATCCGAAGCTTCACAAGAGCAGGATCCCCAGCCAAGGGCAGCTCAGGCCTATATTAATATCTCAAAGGATCGGATGGCTGCATGGATTTATGTGATTCCGCCCTTTAACGGCGGCCAGGATATAAAAGAAGAAGACTTAAAATCAATCCTCAATCAGGAACATGTATCTACCGGAATTATAGAGGAGTCTCTGAAATCAATTGTTGAAAATCAGGTCTATGGCCAGGCCGTACTGATTGCAAAGGGAATCCTTGCCCGTGACGGAATTGATGGTTCTATTAAAGACCATTTTAAACGTGATCTTAAGCTTGAATTTATAGAAGATGAAAATGGATCTGTAGATTACAAAAAATTAAATAATATTCAGTCTGTCAAAGATGGAGAAACGATTTGCAGTATTAGTCTTGCTTTTCCGGGTGAAAATGGTATGACCATAACCGGGCAACCTTATCCCTGTACCATTAAGGGAACTGACGTTCCCGTGCCTGCAGGCCGCAATACGCAGCTTTCGGAGGACCGGACTCTGCTCCTTTCTCAAAAAACTGGCCATGTAACATTTGTTAATGGAAAATTCCAGGTAGATCCTATCCTTAAGATAAATGGTGATATTGATAACAGTACGGGAAACTTAGATTATGACGGCGATATATTAATTACCGGAGATGTAAGAAACGGTTTTTCGGTGAAGGCTACCGGAAGCATTAACATCAGAGGCTCCGTAGAAGGCGCCCAGATTACTGCTCAGGGAGCCATTACCATTGCCAGCGGTATGTCTGGAAACGGCCGCGGTACTCTGGCCTCTGACTCCGATGTCAAATGCCGCTACCTGGAGCATTGCACGGTTACCGCCGGAGGAAATGTGTATGCAGAAAGCATTATCAACTCCAAAATAGAAAGCGGTCAGGATATTATTGTTACCTCCGGCATGGGCGTCATTATCGGTGGAACCCTGCTGGCTGCTAACAGCATCAATGCACGCATTATTGGTTCCAAAGTACGGCGGCTCATTACCGAATTAATAATTGCAAATGTTCCTAAAAACGTGGAGGAATCCACCCGTCTTACCAGGGAACTGGAGCAGCTTCATCATAACATGTCGGAAGTGAGAAAAAATATCACCTATCTTGAAACCACCCAGAGACAGGATAAACAGCATTTATTGGATAATTTAAAGCAGGCCTCCACTTATTTAAACCTCCGGGAACAGGAGATTACAAACCGCCTGGAAGAGATAGACGCAATTGACAAGGAACAATCCGGAATCATTCAATGCCAGCAGCTGCTGCCAGTGGTTCGCATCCGAATCGGCTCTTCCAGCCTGTTGGTTCAGGAGGAATACTCCAGAAGTATTATTTATAAAAATAACGAAGGTGAAATTACGATCGGAAGTAATTAACTCAGAAGGAGGGAAGCTATATGAGAAAAACTATTATGATTGTCGATGATTCAATTGTAACACGCGGTGAGATAGAACAATTACTTAAAGGTACAAATTTTGATGTAATCTACCAGTGCAGAAGTGGTGAGGAGGCTTTGGAAGCCTATGAAAGGGAAAAGCCTGATATTGTGACCATGGATATCATAATGCCTGGAATTGATGGTATCGAAGCTTCCAAACGCCTGTTGGAGCATCATCCAGAAGCGGGGATCATCATTATCAGTTCCCTTGTCTATGATGAAACACATCGGAAGGTGCAAGAATTGGGCACCAATATTCCTTTTGTTTTTAAGCCCATTAAAAAATCATATTTTATTGAGGCACTGGTAAAAGTAAGTGATGCGATTTCCAAAAAGTAAGATCTTCCCAATAAACAGATCTTATATATAACTAAAACGACATGTTATTTATTATTAAATAAATAAAGCCTAATGGAAAATCTATTTCTTTCGATTTTCCATTAGGCTTTATTTTATAAATTATAGATTGATCCAACTGCTGAATCATCAGAATCAAACTGACCGGAAATGCCGTAGGAAGCCATCTGCATCCGAAGCTTCATTAGTTCGATCAAATAAAGATAATCGGATTTAGCCGGTATAAGACTTTCGCTATCGCCTTCCAATGTTTGCCCCGAAAGATATTGTAAATTACTTGATGTGTCCGCCAAATATCCTGAAGTTTCGGAATCACCCATATAATTCTTAACCTTCTTTACATACTCCTGGGTTTCCTTAAAAGGAGGGATTCCTCCATATTTGCTTACATTATTGCTGCCCGCATTATAGGCCGCCAGGGTGAGATCCACATTACCTTTATACCGTTCCAAATTTTCTTTCAAATATTTAGCTCCCCCCATAATATTGCTTCTTGCATCATAAGGATCATCCACTCCGAGGGATCTGGCAGTGGCTGGCATCAGCTGCATCACTCCGGCAGCCCCCTTCTTTGAAGTAGCAGATGGGTTGAAATTCGATTCTGCCTTAGCGACCGCCTTTAGCAGTTTTTCGGAAACACCGTATTTTTTAGACGCCTCTTTGAATATGGCCTCAAGATTTTCCGGAGCCTTTACTACTGATTTTAAAACCTGCTTAAAATTCCCTTTGGCAGATGAAGCTGCCGTATATCCTGACTGCCCTGCCTTTACACTGGTAAGTGCAGACAGCCTTAACTGGTCTATCGTTGCCAAAATTTAATCCTCCCGTCAATCTCCGACTTTTACGGAATCCATCTTCCTGAAGCATCCACCCAATAATTACCGACATTTGTGCTGCTTGCCATGCTGCCATCCGGATTTAAATAATACCAGATTCCTGGCTGGGTCTGTATCCAGCCCGTCAGCATTTCTCCTCCATCCGGATTTAAGTAATACCATTTCCCATTGACGAACTGCCAGCCAATGAGTAATTTTCCATCCTTGGGATTCATATAATACCATCTTTGACCTGACAGGAGCCAGCCTGTCTGGTAAACTCCATTCCCGTCAAAATAATACCAGTCGTTTAAGATCTGCTTCCAGCTATTCCTGGGAACTCCGCCGTCCTCCTGCTTGTAGGTATTTCCCTTCCATTTCCCTGATGTATCGCCGTCATATTCCATGATAGTATCATCGGAAGTGACATAGTCCCCTTCCTTCATATATTTCCGGTCATCGGCAGTATAGCCGATTGCCCGGACTTCATAGTAATAGACAGCATCCTTATCCATGTATTCAGAAAGATCCACCATATTGGTTTCTACGGAAATACGCTTCTTCAGCTTATCATCTGCATACAGGGCAACCTGATACCCCGTAGCAAATTCAACTTTTTCCCATACTGCCTTTGTCTTTTTGCTGTCACTCCAGCCGGCCCTGGCTGTTCTTCCTAAAATCACTACAGGAACATAATCCACCTTTACTTCCAGGGTATTGTTATCCAAAGCTTTGGCGGAAACGAACTTCGCCCCTGTGATCTTGCACTCTGACCGGTTGTAGGCATTGGCAAATATCATGGTGTCTGATGTTAAAATCACGCTGACCCGTTCATTCTTCGCTGCCTTCCATTTGCTGATATCCCGTTTCCATACAACCTCCTTTACCGATACTCCGGCATTGGTTGTGGAAATACCAGGCATCAGTATTTCTTCACTCCCATACTGGCTGTCAAATTTAAGATTCACGCTTCGAATCACAACAGAATCGGCAGCATAGGACATAACTGCCGGTAAGCATGTAAATGCTGCCACCAGCACAGCAAGGAACATCGTTTGCAGTTTTCTTTTTTTATCTCTCATCATTGTACCCATACTCCATCTTCATTCACCGGAAATCCATTGATTACCGTATTAACCGCCATCGTGCCATCCTGATTAAAATAACGCCACAGTCCATCGATCTTCTGCCAGCCGGTTACCATGACTCCGTCTTCCCCGGTAAAATATGTATGCCCATTCCGGGTGAATAAGCCCTTTAGCATCGCTCCCTCTAAGTTCCCCTGTATGGTATTTAAATAATACCATCTTCCTGCCTGGTTGATCCAATCCTTCTGCATGGCACCCTGGCTGTTAAAATAATGATAATAGCCGTCTATGACCTGCCAGTTGGTTGCGGCTGCTCCCATGGGGGCCTCGTAGCCGTTGTCCGGATAAAAATAATACCATGTATTGTCAATTTTATTCCAGCCTGTCACCATTGCCCCTTTGGAATTCATATAATAGATATCGGAATCCAGGATAAACCAGCCTGTTACCATCTTCCCTTCCTGGCCAAAGCGGTACCATACGTTATCAAGTTCCATCCAGGAATTAGCCTGAACCGTTCCATCGGCATACCGGTAGTACCACACTCCGGACTGCTGCTCCCAGCCTTCTTTTATCCCGGAGCCATTAGCTGAACCGGCAATTGTATCTGAGTCTTTTCCTGTTCCATCAGATACATCCCGGTCCCTGATAACCAATTCGTCTGACTCCACCCAGCCGCTCTTCTTTCCATTCTTCAGTTCATCCTGTTTATAGGGGACAGAACGGATTTTGTAAGAATAGGTTCCTTCCTCTGTCATATACGGATAGAAATTATAGGAGGTGGCTTTTACCTGTTCCTTTTTTAATATGATCTTTTTACCGCAATAAAGCCATAATTCATAAGCCCCTGAAGTGTTATCTCCCTTGGACCAGACAGCCTGGCCAAGCCTTGTATCCTTCCAGCCCACATCTTCCGGTTCCGCGTACAGGCCTTTGACAGGCTTCGTCCTTAAGGTGACAATCAGATCGCTGCCATTTCGCTTTGCGCTGACATAGGAACCTCCCGTGATCTTCATCTTGGCAGCCTCATAAGAGGACTTAAAATAAGCATCGTATTCATCGGAAGGAGTAAGGGTAACACTCATCCTTGGTTCTTCCCCTACCGACATATCCTTTGAGGTGGAGGTGACCCACTTCGCCTCCCTGACAGTGTACTTTTTATCACCGGAGTTCACATAGCATTCCCCACCGGTTTTATTAATCTGTATGTCAGGCAAACGGTCTCCTGCCTCGATATTAAGTACCACCTTAATGCTGATTGAATTGATTGCCTCTGTTGCCATTGCTTTTTCAGGGAAGAGACACAGGCAAAAAGCGGCTAAAATAACTATTGCCAATCCCCTCTTTTTTTGTTTCATGAAATCGCTCCTTTTTTAATCAATACGCCTTTATCTAAGAGTTTAAACTATCACTAAGTTATATACAGCAATACTATGGTTTCTTTGCTCTTACCTGTTCCATCATATTCCAACTCTCCAATAAACCTTTACTGTGTCTTCCTTCTTTTCAGCTGTTCCAGAAAAGTGAATTTTCTGACCAGGGATTCCTGATAAGATGTCATATCGAAGAAACGGCTGCCATACCGGTAGCGGGGCGTTTCATTCTCGCCTGACAGTTCATTCGCCCATAGAATACAGCCTTTAAGCCTGGTGCAGTCACAGTCAGTTTCAAACAGAAAAGAAAAGATCTGATCCTGCTTTAGTTCAACAGCTGATTCAAGCCCAATCCCACCTGCACTGATATCTTTTATTTTAGCGGGTATATGTGTTACCTTTCCGTCTGAATCTGCCGTCTCTAAGGTAACCGGTAAGGAAATCCTGACTTTTAGGTCACGCCGTCTTTGTTCGATACCGATCAATTCGTCAATCAGGCATGGAACCTTGTAGATCGCATTTCCGACCTCTCCCATTTCATCGCCATTGATCTTTACCCTTCCGGATAAACGGCATTTGCATGTAACAAGTCCTTGAACGCCGTCGTAAAATACGATTACGGATTCTGTGCTCACCTTATCCATATCTTCCTCTTCAAAGATAAGTCCCATACTGTCCTTATGGGAATCAACTACCTTTACCTCTGCGATATAGACACCATTCAAAGTATAAACACTTGCTTTTTCACATTCAATAAACATAACCTACTCCACCGTTTCCTCTTTTATTATTTCCTCTTCCTCTGTTTCCTGTACAGGCTCCGGTTCCGACGTTGGTTTTTCCACCGGACCAGGTACATAATTCAGGAAATAAAGGTAAATATCCACAATAGTCTGGTATAATTCATCCGGCACCTGACTCCCAAGTTCAAGCTGGGTCAAAATAGTTGCCAGGGAATTATCCTCATAAACGGGTACACCGCTTTCATTGGCAGTTTCTATTATTTTCTCCGCCATATATCCCATACCGGAGGCCACGATAACCGGAGCAGAATTCTTTGCATCATCATATTTTAACGCAACCGCCTTTTTATTTAACGTATTATTAAATTCTGACATCAACTGAATTTTTCCTTTCCTGGATTTTGGGGAATACTTCTACCGGGGAGGTGGGTCCGCCCCCAGCCTGGAGATAAATGCTGTCTGCCCGGAAATGATACCGGTCAAGGATATTTTTAATCTCTTTATGAATATTGCCCTCTGATTTTTGCATCTTTTCCGGATAATAAAGCTGAAGTGAAGCCGCATTGTCCCCATAAAAAAGCAGCAGTTTAAACTGGCCTAATTCCCTGATATCAAATTTAACAAAAATTCTGGTCCTATGCTTTGCCCCTGCCTGGGTGCTGCTGCCCTCTTCGTCAGGATCAATCCACATTTCGGAAAACAGTTTCCGCCCGTCTACATTCATGGGGAATGCCAGATGTAAAAGAGGCATATAAACACTTTCATTTAAAACCATAGATTGCAGCATATTCTGAAACATCTGCTTATTCTCAAGGCCAGTGCCTCCGCCCACGCCGGTCTTTAGAAAATCAATAAACTTATCCGCCCATTGGTTTTTTCCTGCCGCCTGCTCTAAATCAACCTGATTAAGCAGCTCATCGAACTGCTCCATAGTCATGGTTCCAAAAAATTTACGAAAGCCCTGATAACCCGTAAGCCTTGAAAAGGACTGCAAAATCTCTTCCCTGTTCCCATTTTCATACCTTGCCATTAATATCGTTAAAAGAGAGATCTTATCACGTATGGTGCCCATGTCATGATTCATTGCAATATAACGGCCCAGAAAAGGGAGGATTTTTTCCTTTAAGAGCGCGCTGTTATGGGAAGTATCCCCTTCAGGCGCAGATAAGTCCAGCTCCTTAAGCAAAGCCTCGATCTGCTCTCTGGTCTGCTTAAAAACATATCCCTCCATATCCTTCACTGTATTAAATATATCATGAAGTATATGCTTTCCGGAAGACATATCACTGAATTTTCTAACAAAATTTAAAATCTCTGCTTTTAAATCCACAGAAGTTGTTTCTGCCATCACATGACGCAGCTGGTCAAAAATACCTCCGTTGAAGCGGACTGCTGATTCGGCCTGTTCCTTCATAAAGGGCAGGATCTCTTCCCCCTGTATCTTGGCCGCCTCAAAAAAAGAAGCGATCTTCTGCGCTGCTTCCTCTCCCATGACTCCGCCCGTCAGCATTTCTTCGCCCTGAAAAAAAATATCGGTAAAAATTTTGGAAAGATCGGGTATGTTTTTTACCTGATTCAGAAATGCTGCAAAATTCGATCCGTACTGGAATGCCAGCTGTTGTTCCCCGTTTCCCCCGGAATCAGTCCGGTTATCCCCTCTCATCACTTTTGAAGGGTCTACGGGATTCTGGATATGGATTCCCTGACCAGCCTGAGGGTTGTTTTTTATCGTGGAATTATCATAACCTGCAAGGGGTGTTGTAACTTTCAAAATATCTGCCATATTATGCCTCCATTTAACTGGTGTTTTATATATTTTTCGAAAGGTTATTTAAATTACTATTATTTTTTTATCCAACCATACCGATAAATAGACATATACTAAACTAGACAAGGCGGTGTAAATATTATGGATAACGGCATGGATAATATGCTTGATATGTATCTGTTTGAAACCAATTCCCTTCTGGAGCAATTAGATGAGCTCCTGATAGAAGCCGAAAAAGCAGGAGATTTTACAGTAGATGACGTAAATGAAATCTTCCGCATTATGCACACTATCAAGGGCTCTTCCGCTATGATGGAATTTAACTCTCTGATGCAGATAGCTCATCGTATTGAAGATTTATTCTTTTTTATCCGTGAGAATGGTCTGGAATCCCTTGACAGTTCCCACAAAAGCACTCTTTTTGACTTAATGTTCCGATCTACTGATATGCTTCGCGCTGAAGTTTCAAAAGTGGAAAATAATGAGCCGCTTAGTGATAATGTCGACCATCTGACCCAAGAAATTAATAGCTTTCTGAAAAAAATCAGCGATGAAACTCCGACCGCTGCCGGAGAAAAAAATCTTTCGGGCACCTCCAGTCCCAAAGAAGCTACCCAGCCAGTGCCGGCCATTTCAACTCCGGTTTCTGCCACCAGTCTGGAAGAAATCCGACTGGACTTAGCGGAATGCCCGGATGATACGGCTGCCTTTTTCCTTCGCATTTTCTTTGATGAAGGCTGCGGAATGGAAAACCTTCGGGCTTTCATGATCATCAGCGCATTAAAAGAATCCGGTCTGGAATTCGGCTTTTATCCTGCCGATGTGGAGACTAACAGCCAGAGCTGCGGATCTATTATTGAGAAAGGCTTTTTCCTGACCTTCCAATCCCGTGAGGAAGCGGACTCAGCTATATCACAGGTCAACAATATGAACAACATCCGTTCCTATGAACTGATTGAAAATCCACGTGCCGAGGCTGCTCACACTGCAGAAAAGCAGAATGCTGCGGCCGTTACAGCCCCATCTGCCGGCGAACACGCCCCGGCTCCCGGTTCTCCGGCCCCAGGAAACGGCCATCAGATGCCGAACAAGCAGAATCTGATCAGCGTAAATCTGGCAAAACTGGACAACCTGGTTGCAATCGTCGGTGAGATCGTCATTACGGAATCCATGGTGACTTCCTCGCCTGAGATTCAGAATTTAAAGAACCTTGACAGCTTTTTAAAGGCCACAAGACAGCTTCGAAAGCTGACCGATGACTTACAGGACATTGTAATGTCCCTGCGCATGGTACCTGTATCCGGTGTATTCCAGAAAATGAACCGCATCGTCCGTGACATGAAGCAAAAGCTCAAAAAAGATGTGCGCTTAACCATTATCGGGGAAAATACGGAAGTTGACAAGTCCATCGTAGACAGCATCGGGGATCCCATCATGCACATTGTCCGCAATTCCATGGACCATGGAATTGAAGAGACTGCCGCAGAACGTATTGCCGCAGGAAAAAATCCTCAGGGAGAACTGACTCTCTCCGCAAGCCACACAACCAACGAAGTCATCATTACCATCAGCGATGACGGAAGAGGTGCGAATCCGGCAGGAATTCTTGCAAAAGCAAAGAAAAACGGCATTCTCACCAAACCGGAAAGCGAATACACCCAAAAGGAGATCTTAAGTCTTCTTCTGGCTCCCGGCTTTTCAACCAATGAAGTCGTCACTGAATTTTCCGGCCGGGGAGTTGGCATGGATGTAGTCAAGAAAAATGTGGAGAATATCGGAGGCACCATAAGTATTTCCAGTGAATTAGGCAAGGGAATGTGTACTACCTTGAAAATCCCCCTTACCATGGCAATTGTGGATGGTATGGAGATCTCAGTGGGAAAATCAGTCTTTACTATCCCCATTGCCAATATCCGTCAGTCCTTTAAGGTGAAGAATGAAGAAGTGATCTACGATACGGAAGGCAATGAGATCGTTAAGTGCATGAACCAGTTCTATCCCATCATCCGCATTCACAGACTTTATAACATTGAAACAGAAGTTAAAAGCATTGAAGACGGAATTCTGGTCTGGGTGGAATCCGGTGACAAATCCTACTGTCTCTTTGTTGATGAGCTCTTAGGGGAACAGCAGGTTGTTGTAAAACCTCTTCCGGTATTCTTAAACAGCTTCAATGTTAAGGATTCTGGTATCAGCGGCTGTACCATTCTTGGTGATGGCAATATCAGCATCATATTAGACGTTTTAAACCTGCATGCCGCATCACAAAATCAGTACTATTAATTAAAATACCCGTTGGATATACCTTTAAGCCCAGAGAGCGTGGGCAACCGAATTGAATTGGAGGAATACAAATGCCAGCAGAAAATACAGCTACATCCGAAGTTTTTACTTCTGCGCAAACAGAAGCCACGGAACGCTATTTAACCTTCCGTACAGAAAACCTGACCTTTGGTGTCAGCACCAATTATATCATTGAAATCATCACCAACCATACAATTACTGCTATGCCTATGGTGCCAGGCTATGTAAAGGGAATCATCAACTTAAGAGGACAGATCGTTCCCATCATGGATATCCGGTCAAGACTTGGCAAACCGGACATTGAATATACCAGTTCAACCTGTATCATTGTTTTAAATGTGGATTCTGTTTTTATAGGAATCATCGTGGATTCTGTGGAGCAGGTTCTTGATATTGATTATTCCAGAATCTCACCGGTTCCGGCCAATAACCGGGAAGAACTGGTCAGCGGCATGATATCCGTTTCGGATAACCACATTGTCCTTCTTCTGGATTGCGAAGCCTTAGTCAATAACTCATAAAGGATGGCCGCCCTATGTTAACTATTTCGCAGCATGATTTCATGCGACTGGTGGATTTCATGAAAAAAAATTACGGAATCGACCTGTCTAAAAAGATGCAGCTCATAATGGGAAGATTGTCAAACACCATTATTTCCATGGGATACACTTCCTTCACAGATTATGTGGATCACATTCTTTCATCAAAGAATCAGGCTGATCTGGAAATAATGCTCAACAAGCTTACAACCAACTACACCTACTTTATGCGGGAAGAGGCTCATTTTAACTTTTTTCAGAATACCGTCCTTCCCCATCTGATAAACACAAAAAAGAATAAAGTTTTAAGTATTTGGAGTGCCGGCTGTTCTTCTGGCGAAGAACCTTATACCATTTCCATGATCATCAAGGATACCCTGGGGGCCCAGGCCGCCCTCTGGGACACCAGGGTCCTTGCCACTGATATTTCCCAGAATGCCTTAAAAGCTGCAAAGGAAGCGGTGTATGATGAGGATTCTTTAAAGAACTTATCTCCTGGGTGGAGATCCAAATACTTTGTTAAATCCCCGGAGCAGGGATTGTATTCCGTAGCTCCGGCAATTAAATCAAATGTTATCTTCCAGACCTTCAATCTTATGGACCCCATTCGGTTCCGATTGAAATTTGATATTATTTTTTGCAGGAATGTCATGATTTATTTTGATCAGAATACCAAAGATGCGCTGATTCAGCGATTCTATGACGCAACTGCCCCAGGTGGATATTTATTTATTGGTCACTCTGAAACAATCAACAAAGAAAAAACACCTTACCGGTACTTAATGCCGGCTACTTACCGAAAAGAATGATCTGCGTAATATAAAATCTATTTACTGTCTCTCCATTTCAGTAAATGGATTTTATATTACACGGATTTTGGGCTGCGGTTCGACGAGTTAACGGCGAATCAATGTTCCATCCGCCAAAGGTTGAAAGAAAAAACTTTCAGCTTGAATTTATGAAGCAGACTCTGCCAATAAAACGTGAGCAGGAAAAAGAAATAACAGGAGGAATAAATTATGGCCAATAAAATCCGGGTTTTCATAGTAGATGATTCCCTGCTGTTTCGCAAGGTATTAATGGATAATCTCTCTCAAAATCCCAATATAGAAGTGATCGGATATGCTGTTGATGCATTTGACGCGGAACGTAAGATTCCTGTACTTAAACCAGACGTAGTAACACTTGACGTGGAGATGCCCATGGTCAATGGTATTGAGTTTGTAAAAAAGCTTCTTCCCAAACACCCGGTTCCAGTCATTTTAGTCTCTTCTCTTAATTTAAACGTGTTTGAAGCCCTTTCTGCAGGTGCTGTGGACTTTGTAAGAAAACCTGACTTATCCAGCAGCAATACTGCCAGCACATTTTTAAATACCCTGATCAGCAAAATCTTTATTGCTTCCCGTGCTGTCATCAAGGTCCCGGCCTCTGCCCCTCCTCCCATAGAACCTGGAAAGCCTGCTGTGGGAAAAATGACCTTTTCCATGAATGCCTGCAATACCATAATTGCCATAGGCGCTTCTACGGGCGGAACAGAAGCCACTCTCCAGGTGCTTAAAGACCTTCCTGCGGACACGCCCGGTATTGTGGTAACCCAGCATATGCCGGAGGGCTTTACCAAAATGTATGCAGACCGTTTAAACAGGCTCTGCGCCATGAACGTAAAAGAAGCCCAAAGCGGGGATGCCATAGAAAGGGGCCAGGTGCTGATTGCTCCCGGTGACTTACAGATGAAGGTAGTGAAAATGGGCAGCCGCTATACGGTAAACTGCTATTCCGGTGAAAAGGTAAGCGGGCACCGCCCTTCCGTGGATGTTCTATTCCAGTCCGTAGCCGACACGGCCGGGGCCTCCTCCGTGGGAATCATTATGACCGGAATGGGACGTGATGGGGCCGACGGACTTCTTAAAATGAAAAAAAAGGGAGCCTTTACCATTGGACAGGATGCGGATAGCTGCGTTGTTTACGGAATGCCAATGGTAGCCTACAACATAGGAGCTGTGACCAGACAAGTACCCTGCGCAAATATAGCAGGCGTCCTGATGAAGCATCTAAGTTCTCTTTAATTAAGAAAGTTCTGTTCCTGAAGTTAATATTTTCTCAAAACTGACGATATTATAGATGTAATAAAAAATTTTCGTGGCATGGTTTTCTTAATAACGATAAACAAAAGCGCCGCCTGAATCTTATTCAAAATACCCATAACGGGTACTTAGGTCATTTAGAAAATCAGCCGTTTGATAAGCCGTCAGGCAAATCGAACTTCCTTATAAACTTCTTAGAAAGGAGTAAGTAAATGCGTATTTCACAGAACTATTACAGTACGCGGTATAATACCTCCATGACACGGCAGAACCAGGATCAGAACGAAATCAGCCTTTCTGAATCCGGTAAGAACAATTACGATGCAATCACCATCCGTTCGGCTCCACAGGAAGCAATGGATTCCAAGTTCATCTCAACCCTTAAAGATGCCCTTATGAAAGAAATCAAGCAGACCGCATCAGAAGAAAAGCTGGAGTGCTTAAGACGGAAAATTGAGGACGGAACCTATCAGGTGAATGCCAACAAGATCGCCGAAAGGATTCTTTTATACAAAGGAGCAGATTTCCATGAATGATTTTATCGCAGTAATTGAGGATATGATCCAGCTTTTTCAGGATCTGGTTTCAGTTGAACAGGTAAAGCTGGAAGCCGTTAAAAAGAACCGGGTCACTTATGTAGAAGATTGCATGAACAAGGAACAGGCCGCCATTTTAAAGCTGAGAGGCCTTGATAAAAAGCGGGAGGATTGCCAGGAAAGACTTGGAATGAAGGGTGATACTTTTCAGCAGATCCTTTCAAAAGTCTCAGAGGACGATGGCCGTAACCAGCTGAAAGAACTGTTTGACAGACTTTCCCGCCAGGTCAGGCTGTTTCAGGAAATAAGTGATGGTGCAAGAGCCATGATTGAACTCAATCTTCATATGATAGACAAAGCCATTCAGAATTCCCAAAGGAAAATGGCTCCAGACAAAGCAAAATGGGAGGGATTATTATGACGCGCTCTACGTTCTCCGGCTTTACCATCGCCCAACTGGCCATGACTGCCAGCCAGCGGGCCATTGATGTAACCGGACAGAATATAGCAAATATTAATACAAAGGGCTACACCAGACAAAGGGTGGATCTGATCAGCTTTAATACAAGAGGTGCCGATAACGGAAGCACCGGGCCTGGTTCTAAAATAGGTTACGGTGTTCATATTACCGGCATTTCCCAGATAAGAGATCCTTTTTTAGATGTTCAGTTCCGGAATCAGATTGCCAAGGTGGGAACAGCAGATGCAAGACAGGCTACCTTGGATCAATTAGCAGATATTTTTGATGAGACTGATAAAAACGCACTGAAAACAGCCCTCAGCGAATTAAGTTCCAGCCTTGATAAACTGGCCTCCAAAGCTAATAGCAGCGAGTTTGACAGCATTGTCCGTTCCAGGGCTCAGGTCATCGTAAATTACATCCATCAAAAGTCCGCCGACCTTAAGAGTGTCCGGGAGGAAACCCTCAATGGCCTGGAGAATGCGGATATCCCTGCCATCAACAGTCTTCTTTCTGACATCGGAGAGTTAAACGATGCCATCTGGAAGAGCCAGGTACAGGGCAATCCTGCTCTTGAGCTTTTGGATCAGAGGAATGCAAAATTCGATGAACTTGCCGGTTACCTTCCAATCACTGTTTCTTACAAGGATGTGGTCGTTGCCACAGGCGCTAAATTTGAGTATCCGGTTGTAAAATTCAGAGGCAGTGATGGAGTGACTTATCCTCTTACTGCCGGTGAACACGGTGAAAATGTCGCTTCATTTTCTATGGAACGAAACAAAGGAATAAACGGAGAGCCGGATGGTACGGTCTCCATATCTTTGATTCCTGCCAGCGATTTCCCTGGCAACTCAGATGTAAGCACTCTGAAAACGGATATTACCGCTTATCTGAAAGAAGGAACTTTAAAAGGGACTGTGGATGTATTGAATAAATCGGGAGAAATGGACAACCCTTCCACCGATTACAGAGGAATCGGATATTACGAAAAATCCTTTGAATCTTTTGTCCAGACTTTTGCCAAGACCTTTAATGAACTGAATGTCAATACGAAACCTTTTACCGGCGTGACTCTGCTGCCGGATATGGGCACAGCATCAAAAGATTCTGCCACTGGGCAAGCAGTATTCCGTATGGATTTCTCAAAGACGACCGGAAACTTCTTAAGAGGAGAGACGATTAAAGTCAATGGCGCGACTTATACATTTGGTACCGGTGCAGACGATATACCCATTGGAGCAACTCTTGAGGAGAGCTTAAACAACCTGGCCACAAAATTGAATACCGACCCGTCATCTAACCTTTCAATGCTGGTGGATGGCAACAACGAAGCCGGTAAATGGTCCTACGCCTCCGGAAAGCTGGAATGGCGCAGTACTGCCACTAACATAACAACGGCTGTAGACAGCATCAAGGCCCTCGATGATACAGATATATCCCTTGGCTATAAAGCAAATCCTGTCAATATCAGAAATTTTGATTTGTTCCAGACCTCCGATGGAAGTAACCGTTTTACCGCCAGCAACATTAAAATATCTGATGACTGGATGAACAATACCATTCACATCATCTCTTCCCATGAAGAGGATGCCGGTTCCACCGCCAATGACAACATTTTAAAAATGCTAAAGGCCCTGAAAGATGAGCGGGTTTTCAAATATGAAAACACCTACATGGACAAAAATGGAGTTGCCCAGACCGGATATATTACCCATTATACCGGAAACTTTTTCGAATGCTACTGTAACCTGGAAATTACTCAGAGTATTGACAGTTCCGCCAATAGTGCAATCCTTGATAACCACTTATCTGTTCTGCAGCAGACTGCAAACAGCAAGGATGAAGTATCGGGTGTCTCTTTAGATGAGGAAGGCATCAACCTGATGCAGTACCAAAGATCCTTTTCAGCTGCAGCCCGCCTTATGACAACCCTCGACGAAGCACTGAATACACTAATAAACAATACCGGCATCGTAGGAAGATAGGAGGTTTCTAATGAGAATTTCAACCAATGCGATTATACGGAATTATAAAAGCAATCTTGCTGCTTCCGTAGCCAACTTAAATAGGTCCAGAGACCATGTTATGACTCAGCGAAGCTTTAACAGTGCTGCAGAGAATCCTGCAGCTGCAGCCCGCGCCTCCCAGCTTCACCGAAAATATTACAAGAATCTGGATAATTTAGATACCTTATCGGATGTTCAGTCCCGTCAGGATGGACAGGAAGATGCTCTCATGCAAATATCCAACGCTATGAGAAACATTAGTTCTGATTATAACATACAGGCTATGAGCGGCGACAAGCAAACGCCGGAAACCCGGCAGACCTTTGCCGCTGCCATTCGTCAGTTCCAGAAATCCATGACCTTAAGCCTTAATACCACCTATGAAGATACATTTTTATTTGCCGGAACAGATGGAAAGAATCCTCCCTTTGTGCTGTCTGAGGATGGGAAGACCCTTACTTACCGGGGAATTGATGTGAATGCTGAGCCAGGTAGTCAGGATTATAAAGATCTTACTAATTTATCCAAAGAAACACTTTACGTTGACTTAGGGATGGGACTTTCTCTTGATGGCATTGACCGTGTCGTACCTTCCAGCGCATTTAACCTTTCTCTTCCAGGCATCAAGGCCATTGGATTCGGAAAAGATGCAGATGGATTAAGCGATAATGTCATTGTATTAGCCGGCCAGCTCGCTGATGCACTGGAGGCAGATACTTTTGATTCAGACGCTTATGGAAAGCTTATGGACAAGTTTAAAGGCTTAGGGACCAACGTATTAAATGAAATCACAAATCTCGGCGTTAAATCAGAATTTTTAAATACAACAAAGGACCGGCTTGAAAACAATGATATTTCTCTGCAAGAACAGATGTTAAAGGTGGAAGGAATGGACCCTGCAGCTGCTATTACTGATTACATGTGGAATCAGTACGCATACAATGCCGCCCTTAAGGTAGGAACCAGCATCTTATCTCCATCTTTTATCGATTTCATGAAGTAAAGTTAATGGAGGTGTGTTATAATGGAAACACTGCTAAAGATTACTACCATACCTATTGAATACGAACTGAAAATCCATAGGGCTAAACTGGAATATTCCAGTTCTAAGTCCGAACTGATAACCAACAGGCTCAAGGGCGGCCTGACCATAAAAAATCGCCCGATCAAATTACACCTGGATACGTACGATGCACGTAATTCAGTCTGCCCTACTACGATGGAAAGCGTTCGTCAGGCCGCTGCCAAGGGCAAGTCCGCCGCCATGGAGGCTACTGCTACATATGCAAAGGAAGGTGCCATGTTGTTAGACCCAAAAATTACAAATCCCCTCGATCAGATATTCAGTCAGCGCGCCCAGCAGCCTACGGGAGAATTTGGATTACGTTTTCTTCCTACTACGGGTCCTGATATCGAATGGTCTGATCCTGATTTATCCATACAATACCAAATGGATAAATTAAATTTTGACATGAAAGTAGCAAATGGAAATTTTGAGTTTATACCGGGAAATGTTGAGTTATCTATCACTCAGATGCCTGACGTGAATATTGAATATATCGGCAAGCCTCTTTATGTTCCGCCCAGCGCGGCCAGTTACTTCAATCATACTCCGGTAGATATTCTCGCTTAACCCTGTACTCTGGAGGTATTTATGGAAATCAATACACAATATTTTGGCAAGATTTCCTGTTCAGAAAAAGAATTCATACATTTTTCTGACGGGCTGTTTGGTTTTACTGACTTGAAAAATTATGTTCCTCTGGCCTTTCAGGAGAACAGCGATGCCTTGATCTGCCTGCAGTCCGTAGAAGATTTGAGCGTTTCCTTTATTCTTATGAATCCATTCCAGTTTTATGAGAAATACGAACCGGAATTATCGAAAGAGGATCAAAGACTTTTAAAAATTGCAGACAGCGAAGATAATGTTTCTTATTATGTTATCAGCGTGATCCATGACCCCATGGAGAACAGCACGGTAAATTTAAAGGCTCCTATTGCGGTAAATACAGAAACCCGGGAAGCCAGACAGATAATTTTGGATAATCCCCTTTACCGTTTCCGTCATCCGCTTAAGGATTTTATAAAAAAGGGGGATTTGTATGCTGATTCTTCAAAGAAAAAATAACCAGTCCCTTACTATTGGTGACAATATAACGGTTACAGTTATTGAAACTGGAAATGACTGGGTAAAGTTAGCTATCGATGCACCAAAGGAAATTTCAATTCTTCGTACAGAGTTATTGGAAGCTGTCTCGGCCAATCAGGAGGCCGCTTCCTCTCATCTAAACGCAGGCTCTATTTCCAAAATCAAGGACTTAATGAGCCAGTCAAAAAACAGCGAAAATACCTGATATTATTTAGGTATTTCCGCTGTTTTTTCTTCCTTTTGATTTTTTTGCTCTATTTCCTTTTTCTCTTCTATTTCAATTATTTCTTCCGCCTCTTTTGCATTTACTGCCTGATACTTTCTCCAAATAAACCGAAAAAATGTCCGTTTAGAGATCCGGAACTTTTCTTCCATTCTGTTGACAGCCATCCTTCTGAAATATCGTTCAAGACGGATAAGCCAAAAAACGGGGAGGAATACGCCGGCTTTCTCTAATGCCGGATATATGGTTTCCATATAATCCCGTTCCGGAAACAGCCACGCTACCAGCCTTTTGAATTCTTCTTTTTTCCTATCCCTGGAGTAACAATCGGCAACCGTTTTGATCAAGGGCAGGAACTGCTCACTGATTTCACGCCCTTCCGCTCCTTTGCTGAAGATGTAAGATTCCATGGCATCGTATATTTCCACATTTTCAATTCCCGTTCCAGTGCCAAACCAGCGGAGGATAAGATATTCCAGACGTTCCGCAAATTCATCTATTTTAAGCTCCTTCAAACGTTCATAAATATAAGGCCATAAAAAGAATTCTCCCTGGGTTTTATAAAATGCCCAAAAATCCATAATTTGGCTCAAACTGATATCTCCTCTGGCATAAGAATCCGTCAGCCTGCACATAAGGAATAAATACATCTCACTGGCATTCATCTCCCGGATATGGTAAAAGCCCCTTTTATTGGTCAGGGAATGAACCAGATTGATATAAAATTTCTGCATGGACCTGCTAAAAAACATGGTCTGATTGAAACATAAAACTTTATTCCCCGGAACCCGGTAGTAGAGTTCCCCTCGAATTTCCGTATATCGTTCTTCAAAATCCGCATCCCAAAGAAGTGATCTGACGGCCTGGGCATACTTTTTTTCCGTACCGATCTCTATAAATTCCCTGCAGCACATTTCTTCGACAGGATAGCAGTTAACAAAATCAGAATAATTTAAAAAAAAGCAGTTAATCCCGTTCCTTTCCAGAAGATTCTGTACCTGCCTTTCTGCTGAACGTAAACGTTCGACCCTATGAACGGATTCTAAATATTTATCAAAAAAACGCTGACGGACTGACTGAGGTATCTCTTCATCTAATCCCATAATTCCGTAATAAACAACATGAGCCACACGGTGATAATCAGCAATCCGAAACATCTTTTCCCAATTTAAGTACCTCAGCGGCGCCGGTGATTCCTTCTGGTTCAGCACTGATGACAGCAATGTCATTAAATACCGTTCTTCGTATCCTTTACTCATTCACGATTCCACCTTTAATCAATATACGTTTTCCTGCTGTCAGCAGATCATTTACCGCTAAAAAAATAACACTTCATATACTATATATCGGTTTTTTTATAGCAATCTTAACTTTATCAGACAGCAGTTCGATAAATAACATAGAAATGAATATTACTATAGAAAAGGTGAATGTGTTGAATACCATCCAATATATCCTGTTCCGAACTCTGTTTCTGACTGTAATCCCTTTTATGTCCTCCCATTCCAATGATCAGGCAATCCCGGGAGAAACAGCAATTATCTCGGACTATTCTCAAAATGAAAGCCCTGAAATGCCAACAGCCGATTTTCCTCAAGAGGGAAGATATGACCTCATGCTGGACAGCGTATGCGGCCCTCTTACCTACTACAACCAGTCTGACGCAAGATGGGGCAGCTTTCTATATGGTGGAAAGGATCCTCTTTCCACCTATGGCTGCGGCCCCACGGTCATGGCCATGGTTGTCACAAGCCTTACCGGTAATCAGGTGCTTCCACCTGATATGGCTGTGTGGGCGGCAGCAAATAAGTCCTGGGCCCCCGGTCAGGGTTCTTATCACCGCCTGATATTAGACAGCGCCCTGGCTTATGGCCTGAATGCCGCACCAGTGAAAGATTATACGGTTCAGGGGCTGGCAGATGCATTAAATTCCGGTCATTTGGTGGTAGCCCTTATGAAAAAGGGGCATTTCACCCAGAACGGCCATTTTATTATCCTTACCCGCTTTACAAAAGAGGGAATGATAAAAATTGCTGATGCCAATCAATACGATAATTCTCAAATAGACTGGGATCCCTCTATTATATTGAAGGAATTAAACTACCACGCTTCAAGCGGGGGACCTCTTTGGATGATAGGCCCTCCGGGTTAAGTAACCTGGCTTTCTTGATTATTAGTGATAGTAAGAATCTTTTCCTGATAACCGTATGCTGATGAGGCGGTCCACTTCAATGGTCCGTTTCAGTACCAGCTGAATACTTTTTCCCTTCTCCGCCAGCAGCTGAGCCGTAGGATTGTCAGGGTTCCCGCCTCCTTTGCCATTTAGCCACTCTCTTACCTGACTGCCTTCATCGGGTGATAGGGCGGATATCAGGCATTCTACATTCTTGGTGCATACATCTGCTTTGTTCATTTCATCCTGGCGCATTCCCAATAACATTTGAACCAATTCCCTGTCATTTCGAGACAGAGCATCACCCATCTCCCGGGTAATGCGCTCAATTTCAGTTATAAACATATATTTCTTCTGCATCTCTTTAAGAATTTCAACCAGTATGGAATCTTCCATATTCATCCTCCCTCATTCTTATAACTGAATATTAAATAACCGGAGAGATTTTTTTCCCTCCGGCACCTTTTTTAACTGCTTAACCGCTGCGCCTCTTTGAAGGCATCTCTCAACTCTACAATCAAGGGTCTGACTTCTGCGATTACCTTTGGATTTCTTCCTGCGCTAATCCGGCTGAACTCATAAAGAAAAAAGTCATACATCCGTTTCAGTTCAAAACTTATTTCATATTTAAGATCCAGGGTATTCTTCAAATAATTAACAATTTCAACAGAACGCTGCATGGACTGGTCAAAAAGCATATAATCCTTTTTCTCCAGGGAAAGCTGTGCTCTCGTCAGGCGTTTCAATAGCTCATCATACAGGAGACCAAGCATCTCTCCAGGAGTCATGGTATTTACCGCCTGCGCTTTGTAATTTTGATAACCATAGGCATTCATATTATACACCACCTCTTCATTAACCACCAAATGAACTCTGCAGCCAACTGCTTTGAGAATTCATCTGAGCAATCACTGTCTCCAGGCTGGTAAACTGCTTAATATACCTGTCCGTCTCTACCTTGAGCTGAGACTGGAGACGACTAATATACTTGTCAACCTCATCCATAGACTTCTTAAGGGTATTGGAAAGAATGCTGCTAGGAGCATAGACTGACCCTGCCTTTTCAACCAGGCTACCCTTTGAAGCACCAGTGACAGATGCGTATTTGTTGATGGTTCCAGTGAGACGCTTCATGACTCCGCCCTGATCCCCTGTAGAAGCATCCGCACTCCTGGTGAATAAATCCTGAAGCTCTTCTCCTGAGTTTTCAAGAGCTGTACGGAACTTTTCCTCATTGAATACAATGGCTCCATTTTCTGAATAGTCGGTACTTTTGGAAAATCCAAGAGCTTCCAGACGGGCCGTCTCAGATGAACCTACACCAAAGACAAAACGCATGCTGTCAGACAGACTTCTTAATTCCGAATCACCGAAAAGCAAGCCCTTCTTTGCCTCTGTCTCCCACTTTTCAATCTGGCTATCCTTCATTTCCGCCTTCTGCTCATCCGTCAAAGGCCCATAATTCCGGTTTGGCTTTGTGGAAATCTCATCGTTTACCAGCTTAATAAGGGCGTTGTAATCCTTAATCATATCGGTAACCGCTTTCACGATTTTATCAGAATCCGCTTTGGCATTAAGGATAACCTCCTGGGATTTATCGTCTCCATCCTTATTAAAGGTTCCGCTCACGGTAACATTCATCCCCTCCAGGGTGAACGTGTTGCTTCCTCTCGTCAGCTTCACCGTATCTGCTGAGTCGCCGTATCTTACGTTGATGATAGCGTCCTGACCGATGCCTTCCAGTGCTGTACCATCTTCTTTCATGGCACCAAAAAGCATTGCAGCATCGTTACTGAGTTTTACACTTCCAGAGGCTCCCTCTTCGTTTGATACGATAGAGAAACAGTCTGCATTTTTCATATAAGTCACGGTTACACCGGCATCGGAGGAATTTATTTTATTGATGATATCATTCATAGTACTATTGGAATCAATTCCTGTAATGGTTTTTCCATTAATCGTAATATCCCAACCTGACGGAATATTCTTTAAGCCGGATTGTCCAACTGCCACATCCAGGTTCAGACGGTTTGACTGTCCTTTTTCTACTTTTAAAGCTCCAGTCGTTCCCAGCAATCCTGCATCAGCAGATGAAATTGACAATTCGGAAGAGTAGTCAATCTCTCCGCTAGCGTTAGGCTTTTGTGTCTTAAACTGGAGCTGACCATCTGTAATACTCACTGCAATTCTTCCTGACCCAAATTCCTTGGCAAGCTTATTCTCAATATCTGCAGCAAATTTATCTAATGCATTCGGTTCATTGGGATCATATTCAAGCGTTATGGACTTTGAAACCCCGTTATAAGTAAAGGTCATCTTTTTCCCATTTACTCTGTCCTGAAACGAGAGTTCTTTGAAAAAGTCCTGTTTAGCCTTGATATTATTCCATTCATCCTGGGGCATGTCAAATCCAGACCCATTCATGACAGTCTTACCCTGTTCTGCCAATGTTGCAAACGCTTCCTGGCTTTCAAAGCCAAGAGCCTTCAATGCACCATCGCTTCCGCCTGCCATGCTGACCGTATTTCCTGCACCATCTATGGACTTGAAATTTAGTTTAAACGGAGCATTTTCTGCATCTGGAGTACCTGTCTCTGCCTCTACATCAACGATATCTGCCAGAGTCCTGCCTCCTACGGCTATACCCTTCAGCGCTTCTTTGATGGACTTTACGGCTTCGGTGGCATTGGAATAATTACCGTTTCCCAGCTGCACATTGTAAGTTTTGTCATTAACCTTAAATTTTAAGCTCTCCCCAGCCAAAGTACTGACTGTCGTCATTTCATCTACCTTAAGCTCTCCAGTCGTCAGCGCTCCGCTGGTAACATAATCACTGGAAACCACAGAGGCTTTTTTTGCAAGCTGTTCCACCCCTGCGATGGAGATATTACTGGAACTGGTGGGACTTCCGGTTACCTGGATATACTTACTGTTGATTCCGGTTGGTGTAACATTGCTTCTGGTCCAGAAGGCAGCGCTTGCAAGGTTGGTTTCCGGATTGGTATAGGATGTATACTTTCTTGAAAATTCAATCAGCTTGGAGCTGATGGACCGATAGGCATCCTGCTTCCACTGCATAGTCTGTTTGCTCTTTTGTTGTTTGGCAATCTTAGCCCTTGTTGCGGCTGTCATTCCCTCTATAAGGCTGTCCCTGTCCAAGCCACTGGCAAGGCCCCCAAAACCACGGATAGACGAGGCGGAAGTAGTATTGGAAATATTATTATATACTGATGCCATATGAAAAACTCCTTTCTAAACAATACAAGCGATTTGATTCGTCAAAATTCTGTTTTTTTCTTGTTTTTACTATACTTATTTATCGACATATTGTATACTAAAGATAATAGTTTTATTTCAATTTACGATTGGAGGAATAGAAGTTGTCAACAGTCATTGCAATTACAAATCAAAAAGGCGGCGTAGGCAAAACAACCACTTCCTGTGCTCTTGCCTGCGGCCTGTCCATGAATCATAAAAGAGTTTTGGCAGTGGATTTAGACCCTCAGGGCAACTTGGGTTTCAGCCTTGGACTGCAGATCGAATCCGGCGCAACCATATACGAAGTTTTAAAGGGGACTGCTTCCCTGCAGGAGGCTATCCAGTCTACAAAGCGCTGCGATGTAATCGCCTCCAACATCCTCTTAAGCGGAGCTGAACTGGAGTTTACGGGAAAGCAGCGGGAATGTATTCTGAAAAATATTCTCTCTACTGTGGCCGGATATTACGATTACATTATTATTGATACTCCCCCTGCCTTAAATATTCTAACTGTAAATGCTTATGCGGCTGCCGACTATCTGATCATTCCTATGATTCCGGAAATTCTAAGCCTTTTGGGAGTTTCCCAGATTAAAGATACCATCAACACCGTCCGTTCCTCCGTCAATCCGGATCTGGTGGTCCTTGGAATACTGCTTAACAAATATAATCCCAGAACCCTCCTTTCCAAAGAGGTAAAAGAGATGGCTCAGAAAATCGCCTTACAGATCAACTCTACGGTATTTAACACTCATATTCGATCCAGTGTCAGTGTGGCGGAGGCCCCGGCCCAGGGAGAAAATCTTCTGGATTATGCTCCCAGATCCAATCCGGCCAAGGATTACAGGGAATTGATTTCCGAGGTTCTGGAATTGATTAAACAACACAAAAATTAATTACCTGAAGGGAGTTTCAATTATGGCCAGAAAAAGCAGTAAAACAGCTCATGTTATGAATCTGTTAGCAGGGGAAGAGGCTGAATCCTCAAAAGAAGAGGCTGCCAGGGAAAATCTTGCAGCCAGGCAAACCTCCGATTCCACAGAAAAAATCAGGGAACTTACTGATTCAAATCAGCCGCCTTCTCCCCCGACTCCTATTTCTATTATAGACATGTCCTCTTCTGCTCCAGACCCGGTAGCAGAATTGATCAGGGAACAGTTAGAAGAAGCGGAGAAAACGGAGGATATAGAGGATATGGGAGAGACGGAAAACGCTCCTGACCTGGAGGCTCCAGCTCTTGACCAGGGAGCAGAACCTAAGGTCCCGGAACCATTGATTCCACCATTTCAATATTTGAATGTTATGGAACACATCATAAAAAATACGGCACCAGAATACATGGATAAATTTGATGTATGCAGTTGTGAGCGGTGCACTGCCGATGTAACGGCCCTGACTCTGTCCCATCTGCCTCCCAAATATATTGTTGCGGAGCAAGCCACCGCTTCTCCTCTTTTAAACTTTTATTCCACCCGCTTTTCCCAGCAGGTGGTTGTAGAATTAACCAAAGCTTGCTCTACGGTAAAAGAAAACCCACACCATTAGGTGTGGGCTTCTTTTATTACATTCTCTGATTCCCGGTCTCCGTTGCTTATAACCCCTTCCCATATCTCATTTACCGTTTCCACACAATCCATATAGGTTTGCGCCAGCAAAGAAGAAGGAATACCTAATTCATTTGACAGGGATTTTACTGCTTTCCAGTCCGCATTTTCATAGCTGAGAATGAGTTTGTAAAGTGCTCCGCATATCCCTTCCTGGCTAAGAAGTGCATCCTTAATCTCCTGGGCTACCGGTACTTCTTCCAGTATTTCCTCCAAAGGCGCATCAATCATGTACTGCAGGGTCGAGAACATTCCCATCATATAAACCTCTGACCGGATAATGGGCAGGTCCTCGATGTAGTCGGAAAGGACCATCGCGTAATTAGCCCGAAGGAAGGACAGCTTCATCATGGCCTCACGGGACTCATCACTTTCAAAATCATTGTTAAAGCTTAAAAGATATACCCATTGCTTTAACTGGCTGATTCCCATGGTCACCAGCGCCTGGCGGATGGATGACACCCGTCTTCGCAGGGCAAAATATGCGGAATTCACGATTTTAAGAAGAGCGTAGCTTAACGCCGCATCATGGCTTATGACCTCTTCTATCCGTTCAATATCCGGTTCATCTTTCGATACCTCCACAACAAGCTGGAAGAAATTCCCTTCCAGGAATTCCAGCCGCTTTACTTTCCTGGCCATGGCCTCTGCCACATAACTGCCTTCCGCATAGTCAGCACCGACTTCCATGGCAAGCTCATAATCCTCCTTGGTATTGACTCCGGTTGCAATGCATTTCTTATCAAAGCCTTTCATGGTATTGATCAGATTATTTAAGGAAATCCGTTCTCTTCCTTCGTGTTTGCTGCTGATATCCACTTTTATGTAGGTAACATAATCCAGCATGGCAAAATACTTGGGAGAGAACTGGAAATCATTGATGGCAAATACATAGCCTTCTGTGCGGTATTTTTTGATTATGGTGGGTGATAAGGGATGGATCATTACATGATCTTCAATTTGAATAATTAATTTATCCTTATCAAAAATTTTCGGCATATTACGAAACAACAAAGAAGGAGTAAATGTTACAAATGTAAGTTTATCCTGGAAAATCCTTTCGGTGTTCTGCATAAGAAAACCTGCAATGGTATCTGCCGCCGCCACGTCGGAACTGTTATACAGGGCGTCATAATCCTTTTGAAACAGCACCTCGTAGCCGATGATCTTATCCTCCTCAAGTGCCTTAATAGGCTGCCGGGTGACATATCTATCCATTCTTTTACCTCCTTTGAAGCAAATGGTCGATCACTTCTACCAGATGTCCGATTTCCGGTTTGGACAACTGCTCATCTGCACCCAGCTGTTTTCCTTTGATCATTAATTCATCATTGATCATGGAAGAAAAGATAATAACCGGGATATGCTGTAAGGCCATATTTTCCTTAATCAGCTTTGTCAGATGGTGGCCATCCATTTTCGGCATTTCGATGTCTGTAATAATCAGGTTAACCTTTTTATCAAGATCCGAATCGTTACGAATCTCATTTAGGTAGTCCCACGCTTCCTGCCCGTTATTCTTAAAAGTCAGGTTATTGTAGCCTGCTTTCCTGAGTGAGGTTTCTATCATCCTGGTCAACAGAATGGAATCCTCTGCAATGAGGATTGGACTTTCATTTTTTTCCCTGTCTTCAAATCTGGTAATCTCCTCCAGCTGGATCCCTGTTTCCGGAGCAATTTCCGCTACAATTTTTTCAAAATCCAGGATTGTCACCAGATCACCGCCACATTGGGCAATACCTGTTGCCACTCCTTCCTCCCCCCGGCTGATGGTATTGTCCGGCTTCTGTATATCCTCCCATGAAATGCGGCTTATTCCCACCACGCTGTGAACACGGAAAGCAATATGCAGCTTGTTAAAGTTGGTAATAATGAATAAATCTTTTGGCTGCTGCTCCGTTTTTCTTCCTGTCAGGTAATAAGGAAGGTCAATTACAGTGAGAAGGATTTCTCTGGGCTTAAATATTCCCTCCACAGAAGGGTGAGCATGAGGAATGGGCTTTACTTTATCTGACATCATGATTTCACGTACTTTTGCTACATTAATGCCATATAATTCACCGTAAATGGTAAATTCCATTATTTCGATCTCATTGGTTCCTGACTCTAACAAAATCTCTGTTTCTGCCATACTTCTTCTCCTTTATCTCAATATAATCCGGCAAAAACATCTGCCTAATAAAATATCGGCATATTTCTTCCGGTTCATAATGTTTACAAGTCAATTTCCGCCCTACCGTAAGTCCTGATTCTGACGCCTCCTGTACTCACATCAAAAGTCATGGTCCGTGCGTAATTTTCTCCCACATCTTCAGCCACAAGGCGGATTCCCTCTGAACGAAGAATCTGCTTCACGCTGACAATATTACGGGCGCCGATATTACCAAGAGCACTTTTTCCCTGTAATTCAAACATCTTGGCTCCTCCGGCAATCTTAGCAATCAATCTGGGCTTTCTGGCTCCCATGATTTCTATCTTACGCAGTGTCTCAGCCAGTCCGGTATCTGCGTATTTAAATATATTCCCATCACCTGAACCGAATACCTCAGGAAGCATAATATGTACCAAAGCTCCTAACTTGATCATTGGATCATACAAACTGATCCCAATGCAGGAACCAAGGGCATAAGTGATTAAAATTCCCTCCTGCCTGGCAAACTTCATGTCTGCGATTCCAACCGTCAGATTTTTATCCATTGATTATCCCCAGCTTTTCCATTAAAAAGTTCAATGACTGAATTTCCGGCATCATCAGAAGATCACTGTGGAGCACCTTACCACCTATGATAAACTGGCCGCTGATCATCATCATTTTATCCGTCTGATAGCCAAATTCCACCATAGGCACGCTTAAAATTCCGCCCAGCATATTTACTGCTATATCAGGAACAGACAAATTAATGGAAACGTCACTGAGGGAGGAGATTGCATTGACGTAAGAAGATATGATAATATTTCCCACCTCTTCCAGTGCAGAGGTTTCCAAAACGTTTAGCTGATAATAATCTTCAATTTCCTCCTGCATAAGACTGGATAAAACCTCGTTGATAAAATCCAACTTAAGGACAAACAGCATCAGGCCGTTGATCTCTCCAGACATCTTTACCAATATAGCCGCCACAATTTCTTCCGGGTCTCCCAAAAATTTAATGGCATCATTATAACCGAGAATCTGCACATCCGGAAGAGTCATGCGCACAGCCTTTCCCAACATGGAGGAAAGAGCTGTGGCTGAATTTCCTGTGCCTATACTGCCTATCTCCCGGATTAAGTCCAGCCCTAATCCACTCATTTCATCGTAACGTGTTATCTTCATGATATTACCCTCCTTCCTGATAAACTATCCTCAGCCTTGCCGAAGTGTATTTATGGTTGTTTCAATTTCATCGGAGGTCTGCACCATTTTAAGAGAGTAAGAATATGCTCTCTGTGCCTCCATCATTCTGGTCATTTCTTTGGCAAAATCCGTGCCGGACACCTCCTCGGCACCTTTGACTACCGTTGCCTTTTCAAGCAGAATGGGAGCTCCGTTTTTTTCCGTTACAGCGTATTCGTTATTTCCTATGTTAGAAATACCGTCTCTCCTTGCAAAGGTATACACACCTATGGCTTTCGGATCATGCTCATCTTCTTCCAGTTCTTCTTCCTCTTCCTCAATTTCCTCCTCTTGTCCGGGATAAACAGCCGGCTTGACCGGATATGAAATTTCCTGCTGGTCCATGTTTAAGACTCTCTTTCCTGAAGAATTCACCAGATAATAATTATCTCCCATCATGGAAAGCTGAAAGTGTCCGTCCCTGGAATAGGTAATGGCCCCTGTAACCGGGTCCTTTAACATGAAAAAGCCTTCTCCCTCTATGGCGTAGTCGTTCTCAAGCCCTGTTTCCCGATAAGGCATATCAGTCATATCTGACTTGACGAGGTCTACTCTGGTTCCACTGCCCATTTTAGCCGCATTGCCGCCCTGAGTACTTCTTGCCTGGGCATAAATCAGATCAGAAAACACACTGTACTGAGGTTTAAAGCCTGTTGTATTTACATTAGCAATATTATTAGATACCACATTAAGCTTTGTCTGCTGATTTAAGGCACCCAAAGCTCCAATATAAAAAGACTGGTTCATCTGCTCTTCCCCCTTATATTCTGCCTATATCACTGGCCACCTTGCCCATAAGCTGGTCATATATACGAAGTACCTGGGCAGCACTTTGAGTCGCTCTTTGGCTGGTGATCATTTGGGTCATCTCTTCAATAGGATCAATATTGGACCGTTCCAGTGACTTCCACTGGATTCCTCCATCCACTCCATTACCCGCAGCAGTCGTGGTAAAAACGCCATTGTCTCCCTTTACAAGCTGGGAGTAATCATTAAAGTCCACAACGCGGAGTTTTCCCAAGAGAACCGGTTCCTGTTCCTCCGTATTCCCGTCGTCCTCTCCGGTTCCCTGTCCCTTTATAGGCATTTCATAAATATTGCCTGACTGATCCACCATAATATGATCTGAGGGAAGTTCAATGGGATTTCCGTCTTCTCCAATTACCCTGCCCCGGGAACCTAAAGAAAGATATCCATCTTCATCAGTAGTAAATGAACCGTTTCTTGTATAAACCTGATTTCCTGCAGAATCCTGAATGACAAAGAATCCTGGCTTTGTCAAAGCAAAATCCAGGTTTCCTCCGGTTTCCTCTACCGCCCCCTGATTATAGCTGGTCACTGTACTTCTGGAAGCACGTATCATTGATACGGACCCAATCTGAACAGGATTGCTTTTGTCGCGGTTTCCGCTCCGGTAAAGCATTTCTTCCCGAAACGTAGTGCTGACCATGCGGTCTGGTTTATACCCCGGTGTTGCACTATTGACCATATTGTTTCCGATTACATTTAAGTTTCTGGTCTGATACAGCATTCCTGATGCCAGATTATAGAATCCTTGAAACATTTCATTTCTCCCTTCTTGCTACTCATTTATGAAATTAGTCAGATTCAATCTGAGCTTTTGAAGCGCATTGGAATGAATTTGGGAGATTCTGGGTTCACTGACGTTCATGATCTGCGCAATCTCCCTCATATTTAATTCGTCCATATAGTACAATGAGATAACCTTTTGTTCATTTTCTTTTAAATCATTTATGGCGGAAACCAAAATCTCCTTAAACTCCTTCTGGAGATAATGATTCTCAGGCTGGTCATGTTCGCTCATTGACGGAAGCTGCATTGACTTTTTATCATCACTTCCCACCTCCAGGACCATGTCCAGGGAAATGACGCTGTAAACATTTGTCTTGCCAAGAGTCTCCTGGTATTTTTCCATGGTGATGTCCATATAATCCGCTGTTTCCTTTGAAGTAGGAAAACGGCCCAGACGGTTGCACAATTCTACTACCGCATTATCCATCATTTTCGCGTTTTTTCTTACGCTTCTGGGAATCCAATCCTGCTTTCTCGCCATATCAATAACCATTCCACGAATCCGCTTGGAAATGTATGTTTCAAACTTTACGTTTAATTCCGGATCAAACTTTTCGATTCCGCTCATAATCGTCAATACGCCTTCATTGACAATATCCTCCACCTGTGCAAAACTTAAATATACGTCCCGCATCTGGAGAGATATGTTCCTGACCATATTTATATACCGCATCACCAGTTCATGCTTGACCCTGATGTCTTTTGTTCTCTTGTATTTAATTAATAAATCTTCATTGGTATATTGGCTTAAATCCTGTTCCATTCCGACTAACACTGCCTTTCTGTAACAAAATCCGGTCAAAGGGTAATATTCCCGATTGCCTGAATCTGAATATTATTTGCAATCTCATTAAAGGAAAGGACATATACATTGGGATAAAACTGCTCAATCAACCGATAGAAATAAAGCCTGACAACCTGGCTTGTAAGAACCACCGGCTTCTGCTCCAAATCTGTGAATTTCTTCATCTGTTCTCCCACTTGTCCAATTACAGACTGCATCACATCCGGGCTGAGGGCCAGATAGATGCCCTGTTCTCCTTTTGCCATACTGCCTATAATATTTTTTTCCAGTTCTGCATCCAGGGTGAGTACCTTCATCTGTCCTCCTTCGCAGAACATTCTGGTTATGGTTCTCTTTAAAGCAATTCTGATGTTTTCTGTGATCACATCCATATCCCTGGTGGTCGGAAGAGAATCTGCTATGGTTGCCAGAATCGTTTCCATGTCTTTGACTGGAACCCCTTCCTTCAATAGATTAATGAGAATTTTCTGAATGCCGCCATATGTAAACTGGTTGGGAAACAGTTCGTCCACCAGCTCCGGAGAATGCTTCTTCACATTTTCCAGTAACTGCATGACTTCCTGCCGTCCTAACAGCTCATAAGCGTGCTGCCTGATGGTCTCTGATAAATGAGTCAACATGACAGAAAGTGGATCAATAACGGTATAACCGTAAATTTCTGCCATTTCCTTGTTTTCCGGCCGGATCCATTTACTGGGAATTCCATAAGCCGGCTCCACAGTTTCAATTCCGTCTACTTCGCCGGAAAGAGAGGGTGGTTCCAATGCCAGATAATAATCTACCAATATTTCTCCTCTGGATACCTCTTCGCCTCTGATCTTTATGACATACTGGTTTGTGTTTAAACTGGAACTGTCCCTGAGCCTGACAGAGGGAATGACAAGCCCCATGTCCTGTGCATACTGCCTTCTGAAAATAACGATCCGGTTGATCATCTTCCCACCGCTGCTCTCGTCGATCAGAGGGATCAGACTATAGCCAAATTCCATCTCAATAGGTTCTACGTTAATGAGAGCATAAACATTGTTCACATCCCGGTAGTAGGACTCCTCATCGGAAGGTGCCTGTGCCGTTTCTTCGGGCGCGGCCATGGTTGCCGCCATTTCCGGAAGACCGGAGGCTGACAGGCGAACCCTCTGTCCTAACTGATAACCGGTTATAATAAGAACCGCTGCCATAACTGCCAACTGAATCTTAGGCATTCCAGGTACCAGCATTAACACGATCATTACGAAACCAGTGAGCATGATAGCCCTTGGCTGGGCCATAAACTGGCTGGATACGTCATCATTTAACGTGCCTTCTGATACGGCTCTTGTTACTACCATACCGGTAGCCGTAGCGATCAGAAGGGAAGGAACCTGGGAAACAAGCCCATCACCCACCGTAGCAATGGAATAAATGGACATTACCTGGCCAAACTCCAGATTTGACTGCACCATACCGATAATGGCGCCTCCAATAAAGTTAATGGCAGTTGTGATCAGGGACATGATGGCATCTCCCTTTACAAACTTCGTGGCACCATCCATGGCTCCGTAGAAATCCGCTTCCTTCTGAACCTTATACCGTCTCAGCTTTGCTTCCTGTTCATTGATCAGACCGGAGCTTAAATCCGCGTCAATTGCCATCTGCTTACCGGGCATGGCGTCTAAGGTAAACCTGGCCGCAACTTCTGATACACGTTCCGTACCCTTTGTAATAACCAGGAAGTTTACCAGAACGATAATGAGGAATATGATAAAACCAACTACAACATTTCCCTGCAAGACGAAATCACCGAAGGCTTTGATTACCTGTCCTGAGGACCCCTGATTGGCCAAAATATTTCTCGTTGAAGACACATTCAGACCCAGACGCAGCAGGGTTGTCACTAAAAGCAGGGCCGGAAAGATGGAAAATTCCAAAGGCTCCTTTATGTTCATGGTTATCAGCAGGATAATCATGGAAAGGGAAATATTTATAATAATCATTACGTCCACAAAAAACGGAGGCAATGGAATAATCAATAGAAGTACGATCAAAATGACAAATACTACTACAGAATTTTTCAGTAAAGTCTTCATTCTTTTACACCATTTCTTTCAGTTTCTCTGCTGTTTTTCTTTATTCTATGATCTTGTTATTCATGCGGTATACATACACCAGAATTTCAGCGACCATACCGTAGTATTCAGAAGGAATCTCAGCCCCAACCTGGGTGGCGGCAAAAATGCCTCTTGCCAACGGTTTATTTTCAATCACATATACCCCATGTTCCTCGCCTATAGCCACAATCCTCAAGGCCAGTTCATCCTGGCCCTTGGCAAGCAGAACGGGAGCATTGTCCTTCTCTATGTCATAGCGCAGAGCCACCGCATAATGGGTGGGGTTACGTATGATCACGTCTGCTTCAGGAACCGACTGCATCATCCTGGAACGGGCCCTCTCTCTTTGGAGATTACGGATACGCCCCTTGATCTCAGGATTTCCTTCCGTCTGCTTGAATTCCTCTTTTAAGTCCTGCTTTGACATTCTGATCTGACGCTCATAATCCCACCGCTGATAAAAGAAGTCAAAACCGGCAACGGCCAGGAATATAAGTGAAACCCTGAATACCATATCCATAATGGCATTCAGCACATACATCGCAGATTCTTTTAAGTCCATATCAATGGTTCTTGCAATTGGCCTTAAATCTCCTTTTATGATCTGGAACAAGATGATTCCCAGTATGATAATCTTCAGCAAATTTTTTAAAAGCTCTATCAGGCTTTTTATTGAAAATAAATTTTTAATTCCCTGAATGGGGTTGAGCCGGCTGAACTTAGGGGCTAAATTGCTTTTTGTAATCAAAAATCTTGTTTGTACCCCGGTTCCCAGTACAGCCAGTACAATACCTGCCAAAAGAATGGGAAGAGCCGCTTTTAAAATTGCCCACGCTGTATCTCCAAAAATTCCGGCGGAAAAATCAGACAGATTCTCTACCCCGGGAGCCAGACTCAAATATTTTATCATATAATCCCGTATGGTCCGGTACATGAAAGGAAATAACATTTTCAGCAGCACGAAAGTTCCAAGCAGGGAAGCTATCATGACCACATCCTTACTGATGGCAACATGACCCTTTTTTCGTTCATCCCGCCGTTTTTTCGGTGAGGCCTTTTCGGTTTTTGAAGGATCTTGCATTGCCGTTCATCACATCCTTTGCATTTATAAAAGTCTGATTATATCCTGAACTGTTAAAAGCATCTGGCTTATCATACCGCTTACATAATCCGTCATAGGAGAAAACAGAAAAATCAGCATAATGAAACCAATTACGATCTTTGCCTGTATGTTTACAACAAACACATTAATCTGGGGGATTATTTTCATTAAAACCCCGACAGCGATCTCCGTTAAGTATTCAATGGCAACGATAGGAAATGCAAACTTAACCGCCATAACTATGCACTGGATAAAAACTTCCAGCATTGCCCACGCCACACGGCTCCCGAAAACAACCTGACCGTAAGGAACTATTTCTGCAGATTTTATGAGAAGCTTAAACAGTGCCAGATGACCATTCACCGCAAAAAACAACAGTATAAAATACGCCTGATAAAGGGTTCCTGTAAGAGCGATCTGAGCGTTGGTCTGAGGGTCATAGATCATTGCCATGGACATACCCATCTGAAAATCCATGACTGACCCTGCAAATGTAATGACCATAAGAAATAATTCCATAACGAAGCCAATGGCAAACCCAACGGCAAACTCTTTTAAAAGAAGTACTGCAAATTCAATGGAATTTACAGGCTCTGGCACCTGAGCCGAGGAAAAAGAATAAATCAACAGCGTAAATACCATGATCATACCGCCCTTGACCTGTGCCGGAATATTTCTTCTGCCCAAAATGGGGTTTAAAAGAATAAAACCTGACATTCTCATAAAAATAAGAGAAAACAGCATTACCTGTCCTATTTCCAGCATCTAAACCTTCCTCTCCTCTTCTTTTTCCATGTCTTTCGGCCATCATGAGACCCTGGAAATTGTTTCATGCTCATTTCAGCATGGTATTAAAAATATTGATAGTAAAATCACTGAGAGTGGTCATCATATGATCACCCATTATCAAAAGTATCAGGCCTATAACAATCAGCTTCGGAACAAAGGTAATCGTTTGCTCGTGAATCTGAGTCGCCGCCTGCACAATGGAAATAATGATTCCGATAATCATGCTGACAATAAGCGCCGGACCGGCCAGCTTGACCACCAGCCCGAATAACTCATACATCAGGCTGTTTACTGCAACATCCGTCATCTTTTATCCCTCCTGTCAGTAATGGAAGCTGTTAACCAAATTAGAAAACAGCAGCTCCCATCCATTAACCGTTACAAACAACAGTAGTTTAAACGGAAGTGAAATCATAGCCGGCGGAAGCATGACCATACCCATGGACATCAAGGTACTGGACACAATGATATCCACCAGTAAAAACGGCAGAAAAATCATAAATCCCGCTGTAAAGGCCCGCTCCAGCTCTGAGGTCATAAATGACGGAATGATTACTGTCATTGGAAGTTCCTCAACATTCTCCGGTTTGTCGGTTTTGGACAAATCAATAAACAAATTCAGTGTGTCCGTCTTCGTCTGCTTGAGCATAAACCGCTTCATAGGAACTGCCGCCCGGTCAAGTGCCTCTTTCTGGCTTATCTCCTCCCTGATGTAAGGCTGGTAAGCATTGGCATTCACATCCTTTATCACCGGATCCATAATGAACAGTGTTAGAAATAATGCAATTCCAACCAGCACCATATTGGGAGGACTCTGCTGAACGCCCATGGCATTTCTGGTAAAAGATAAGACAATGATAATCCTCGTGAAGGACGTCATCATCACCAGGATCGATGGCAGCAGGGAAATGATGGTCAAAATGAGGAAAACCTCCAGAGTCGGCACCCGGCCGCCATTAATATTAATCAAGGCATCTGTATTCATGGTTCCTCCTTACACATCATCCCTGTGTCTGTCTGTGTATTTTTTTAACAGTTTTTTAAAGCTTTCATACCCTTCCGCCCCGGTAAATGGGGTCTGGGCTGAAACTCCCTCTGGAATGTCTTCTTCCGAAAGTTCAGATAGAAGGGTTATCTGAGAAGAAGCAATGCCGATAAGATAATAGTGACTCCCTGCACGGACGATTGCTATCGCTTTATCCTGTCCCAGGGGAAGCCTGTCTAACATCTGCATGCAGGTTCCTCCCCGCTTCATCCCGACTCCTTTTCCAAGGCTTCTGGTAAATACATAGCTCAAATACAGAATGACTACGGTAAGGAGCAGCGCAGATAACAGACTGATCACGCTATTCAAATGCAGCCACTTCCTCTCTATTCTCCGCTTTTTTTAGTAATCTCTGTAATACGGATGCCAAAATTGTCATCTACAACCACCACATCGCCTTTCGCAATGCAGCGGCCATTTACATATAAATCAACCTGTTCTCCCGCCAGCTTATCAAGGATAACAAGGGACCCTTTGGTGAATTCAAGGATTTCCTTAACCAGCTTTCTGGTTCTGCCGATTTCAACAGACACCTCAAGGGGCACTCCCATGATAAGTTCCCGGTTTTCTTCCTGTTCCTCAAATCCAATTCCCCCGTCTTTTAAGCTGTTTTGGGGGATAGGTTTCACATTTATGGTTTTAGGTTCTGGAGATCCTGTCTTTTTCATATTTTGCTGTTCGCTTTGCAGCTGTGATATCATTTGTTGCATTTGACTCATCATCTGCTGCTGCATCTGTATCTGGCCCATCATCTGCTGTACTGCCATCTGGTTATCTCCTGTCATCTTCGGTATTTCATGACTTTCTAAAACCGTCTCCTTGTCGGCAGGCTGTACAGCATTTATCGGCTCCTCGCCTCCAAAGCTGCCTGACAACAGCTTTTCAATCTCTTCCTGAGATAAGACTCCGCCTGAAGACGGCTCCCTTAATTCCGTTTTCGTCTCAATGACTGGTTCAGAAATTGGCTTTGGTTCAGGAATTGGCTTTGGCTCCGGGATTGGCTTTGGTTCCGGAACCGGTTCCATCATTTCCTGGGGCAAGAATCCACTGACCAGGTCCTTTGCAAGATCAAGAGACATTACGTTAATAAATTCACTTTCCAACTGGTCCGCAATTTTTAAAGTAAATCCGACCACAACCATGAATTCTTCATTGTTATAATATTTTTCTTTGAAATCATTCACATCACCGATCTCAAAAGAGCTGGGTGTGGAAATATTAACGGTCTTGCCTAAAAACTCGGACAGTGCCGTAGCAGAAGCCCCCATCATCTGATTCATAACTTCACAGATGGCACTGATGTTCAGTTCATTTAATTCAAATTCTTCCTCCGGCGTTTCCATGCCCATGAGCATATCTACAATTACTTTTACATCATGCCTCTTTAAAAGCATTAGATTGCTTCCGCTAAGTCCTGCAATATATGTAATCTCCACCCCTACTGCCGGTTCCAGGTTTGAAATTTCAAATTCTTCCTTTGATAATACCTTTACCACCGGTGTGGTAATATCAACTCTGGCATTGAGCATGGTAGATACTGCAGTGGCCGAGGCACCAAGGCTTATATTCAGTATTTCACCTATGGCATCAATTTCAAATGCGCTAAAATTCTTTGAATCCATACAACTTTTCTCCCTTTATACTCATTAGCCCTCTATGCCAAGTCACGCCTTACTTTCCAATTTCCAATGCCTTGGAGGCCATCATCTTTATGGCATTAAATGCTGTTATGTTGGCCTCATAGGACCGGTATGCAGACATACTGTCTACTGTTTCTTTTAGCAAATCCACATTGGGCATCTGCACATAGCCGTTTTCATCCGCATCCGGATGTTCCGGATTGTAAACGGACTTAAAGGGACTGGTGTCTTCCACTATCTGTGAAACTCTGACACCTCCTGTGCTCTGCTGCCTGCTTATGCCGGCTGCATTCATCATAATTTTTCGGAAGTTATTCTCATTCCTGGATTCAAGCACCACCATTTTTCTTTGATATGGCCCACCTGCTTCCGTCCTCGTCGTATCAATATTCGCAATGTTCTCCGATGCAACATCCAGTCTAAGACGCTGGGCGGTCATTGCCGACGCACTTATGTTCATGGAACTTAAAAATGACATTTGTCCCCTCCTCTGCGGTAAAATTAACCGATAATACCTGTGACAGTTTTAAGAATCCTGTCCGGTTTAAAGGGCTTTACAATAAAATCCTTAGCACCTGATTTGATGGCTTCGATTACCATGCTCTCCTGTCCCATGGCAGAACACATAACAACCGCTGCTTCCGGGGATTTTGCCTTTATAGCCTTTAATGCTTCCAGACCATCCATGTTAGGCATTGTAATGTCCATGATTACAAGATCCGGATTGATTTCAGAAAACATCTGCACAGCCTGAGCTCCGTCAGACGCCTCGTATAAATCGGTATATCCATTTTTTGATAACGTATCCTTAATCATCATTCTCATAAACGCTGCATCATCTACCAATAATATTTTCGCCATTTTTTTGCATCTCCTTTATTATCCTTAATTCTTTATATAATCCCTGACTCAGCTTTCACCGGCCTGGTAATTTCCTTCTTCTACAAGACCTTCAACACGAACCGCTGTATTTCTTTTGTGAACACCTAATTGCCCCTTAAACCATGGCTGGTCTTCCACATACAGTTTGATGTCGGATTCCTTAGGCGTTCCTAAGTTGATGACATCTCCCACATGAAGATTATAAACATCATCCAGAGTAATGACAGACTCTCCTACCTTGGCTCGTATCATCAAGTCAGTTGCCCTGATGTTGTTTAAGATTTCAAGCTTCGTATCCTGGCTGTTCTCTTCATCTCCCATGGCACTGGCTCTTCGCTTATCTATAATGCTGAACGTGTTCATTAGGAGATTCCCCGGAATGCAGAGACTGAGCCTTCCAGAGCAGCCTTCCATTTCTACATCAATGACAACAATTACTATTGTTTCATCCACACCGATTTCCTGAAACATGCTGGGGTTTTCCTCCAGCCTGTCCAGCTCAAAATTTAAATTAATATAACTTGACCAGGAATCCTTTAATGGTGCTATTACATATTGGATCACTCTGCGGTATAAAGCCATCTCAATTTCCGTATAGGAATAGGACAAGCTAACATTGGTTTCCTTTCCTATGCCTCCAAGCATGCGGTCGATCAAACTAAGCATTAATGGCATACTTGCATTGATTAAAAGCGGCGGATTCTTGGAATGATCCGGCAAAGACACATTGACAAGGGTAAGGACATCATTATCGCTTAAGGCGTTACTGAATTCATAATACCGCTGCTCCTCTACCGTAACGACTGACAGTTCACTGGAAGTCCGAAACAGGCTGTTGATCTGGGAACCTGCAATCCTGGAATAATTGTCGAATATGCTGCCTAAAACTTTAAGCCTGTCTTTTGTAAACTTTTTAGGACTGTAAAAATCATATTTCCTATATTTTAATTCATCTTCTTTTTTTTCAATCTCCTGGCTCAGCTCATCTGTTCCCTGCAAGGAATTGAGCAGTGCATCAATTTGATTTTGGGATAATACTTCAGCCATTTGTTTCACTCCGCTTCATTTTTTAATTACCCGGCACGTTCTGATAATCCTGATATATCTGGTTGTAATACTCTTCCAGGGATTTTTCTACCGTATCATTCTTGGTTATCAATATTTCCACGCGGCGGTTCTGCGCCCTCCCATCTTCCGTATCAAAAGGCGCAATGGGACGGAACTGACCATAGCTGGCACTCACCAGTTTTTCCGGTGAAACAGCATGTCTGCTTTGGAGAAAGATGACAACCTCTGCGGAACGCTGAGCGGAAAGCATCCTGTCGTTTCGGATGTTGTTGGGTCTGTTGGGGTCTCCCTGGGAGGTGTGTCCCAATACCTGTACTTCTTTTATGGAAGAATCCACCTGCGTCATAGCAACAGCAAACTGTTCAAGGATGTCCTTGCCTTCCTGCCGGAGCACAGAACTGTCCCCGTCAAAAAATACTTTGTCGCGGAATGAGATAAAAGTGAAGCCGTCTCCGCGGGTAATTTCTACAGAATCCTGCATTCCTCTTTCTGAAACCATATCTTTCAGAGCCGTATACAGTGCGTCAAAATCCGTGACCTCTTCTTTTGCCGGATCTCCACGGAATTCCCGCTCGCTTTCATTAGCGTTGGACTCTATGCTTTCCAATGCACTAGGATTAAAGCTCTGCACCAGCTTCTTCCATTTGCTCTGATCCATAGAAGACATGGAATACAGAAGAACGAAAAAACACAGCAGCAGTGTAACCATGTCCCCATATGTATCCATCCAGCTTCCAGATTCCTCCGGCTGCTTATTTCTCTTTATCATACAACCACCTGTTTTTCTCTTTCCTACCCATGTTCTTTGGGATTAAGATATGCCCTTAAAGCACTCCCTCTTTGGTAATTCAATTACTCAGGATTTGCGCTTCCTTCTTCAGGTTTTTTCTTTGTGATCTTTCCCTGCTGCTTCTGAGACAGGTAAGATAACAGCTTTTCCTCCAGATACTTGGGGTTATCTCCAGCCTGAATGGACAAAACGCCTTCAATAATAATCTGCTTATACAAAACTTCTTCCTCATTCCGGATACGGAGCTTCTTACCCATGGGACTAAACAGCAGATGAGCCAGAACACAGCCGTAAAAGGTAGTGATCAAAGCCACAGACATGTCAGCACCAAGGCTGTTTGATCCATTTCCTGACATATCCATACTTTTTAGCATGTTAACCAATCCTACCAGCGTGCCAATCATTCCGAAAGCCGGTGCCACTCCTGCCCCCTTGTCATAGATACTGACATCCTGGTCGTGGCGGTCCATCATGGCTGCCACTTCACTTTCCAGCATCTCCCTGATCTTATCCGCATCCATGGCGTCTACGATCAACATCACGCTCTGTTTCAGAAAAGGATCCTTGATAGTCGCAGCCTGCTCTTCCAGCACCAAAAGTCCCTTTTTTCTTGCCGTCTTCGCCATATCCACCAGGGTGTGAATAACAGCTTCCGAATTGTACCGGTTGGAACTGATCATTATTCCGATGTGTTTTGGAATCTGCACCAGGGTTTTAAACGGAAAGCTGGCTATTAACGCTGCGGCTGTACCTCCCACAACAATGATAACACTGGGCATGTCCACAAAATTCATCAGCTTTTCCATGCCGATTCCGTAGATAATCAATATGATTCCCAGCACCCAGCCAACGATCAATGATACATCCATAAGTAACCTCCTATATTCCAGGCAGTGCCTGGATTAAACGTTCTTTTTCTGCGCGCGCGCATATATCTGAGCCTGGAATTCAATCACCCGGTCAATGATCTCATCAACACTTTCTTTTACCACATAATGCTTTCCATTGGCCAGTATAATATTGGACTCCGGTATGTTTTCAATCCGCTCAATCTGATTGCAATTGATTACAAATTCTTCATCATTCAGTCTCGTAAGACGAATCATGGCTCAACTCCTCTCATTGGGGGGAAGCGGCAGGCACCGCCTCCCCAAATCTACAATAGCTTATTACCGCTTAATATTAACCAGTTCTTCCAGCATCTGATCCGTAACTGTAATGATTTTTGAGTTGGCCTGGAATCCTCTTTGTGTAGTGATCATATCTGTCATCTCTGTAGCAAGGTCTACCTTTGCCATTTCCAGATAATTTCCCATGATTCGGCCCTGGACACCACCGGCTTCATAAATGCTTACACTGCCGGCATTAGCGCCTGGGACATAGTAATAACCTGTGGTCTTTTCCAGACCGCTGACATTCTGGACACCGGCTAAGGCGACCTTACCGATGATAACTGTAGCGCTGCCGTCAACAGAAGTACCTGCCAGGGTGCCGTCTTCCTTGATTGAGTAATTGCTTAACCTGGCAAGTTCATTCTCATTGCTTGATCCGGCATTCTCTACCTGAGTACTGGTCGAGCTGTTCTGGGCTGTTTCCAGCCGCTTTTCTGCTTCGGTTACTGCTGTTTGTGCTGCATCAGCGAAGGCCTTGGCTTTGTCGGCAGCTTGCTTTTTAGCATCCCGCCTTCCTTCCACAGATTCAGGTTCGATTTTGCTTAAGGCTGCCTGAAGGTCATCCAGGGCTTTTTTCTCTTCAGCAAATTTCTTTTTCTTGTCATCCAAGTCTGCCTGTGCCACATCTAATGCTGTCTTATTTGCAGTACTAGGATCAGCATTATAAGCTTTCAGTGCATCATCATAAACTTTGGAAGCATCTACCTGATTAGTAAAGGCTGTCTTATATTTCCCCCAGGCAGCAGCAATGTCACTAGCGCTGGTTGTCGAGTTATTCCGAAGCACCGCCTGTGCTACGATCAAATCATTTACAGTTTCTTCATATTTTATTTTCGCATCATTATATGCGGTCAACAAATCACCAGCCTTTGCCGGATCACTTTTACCATCCAGCCAATCCTTATAGGCTTTTTCCATGAGTACCTTAGATCCATTCTGCGGATCATAAACAGCGTCTGTTTTTGCCTTGATGCCCTGATTGTTATATTTGGTTTCATATTCGTCATTTACCGCAATATACTCTTCTCTTGCCTTCCCCAACTCCAGATTCAGCTTATTGAGATTGGCTCTTGCTCCCTCAAGCTCTTTCCTTGCTGCCTCCACCTTATTTACCGCATTCTTATCCCCTATGGCCGCTATTTCTGATGTCATAGGAATCCTTAAAGGTTTCAATGTAGTAGTATTAAATGTTCCCTGGGAAAGATCGCTTGTATTGGTATTTTCAAATCCATATATATAATTTCCTGAATCGTCAACCAGATATCCTTGATTATCCACATCAAACTTTCCTACTCTGGAAAGACTCAAGCCCTTGGAGGAAATAACATCCTTATCTTCCAGGGAAAAACCCTCTCCGTTTCCAACCATAGGACCTACAATATAAAACCCAGTACCATCAATATAGCAGTCAAGGCCTCTGGAAGAAGGTGACGGGCTTCCCATAGAAAAGTCATAGGTAATACTTCCTGTCGTCACGCCATACCCTACCTGATTGGCATTGGTGCCTCCGTAACCGCCGGCAGATGTGCTGCCCTTTGAACCGGCTGAGGTGTTCTGATACATGGTGTCTTTAAAGGACATGGTGCCTGCCTTAAATCCCCATGTATTCACGTTAGCTATATTATTACCGATAACATCCATTTTGGCCTGATGAGTTCTAAGACCTGCCACACCGGCAAACATTGATTTGACCATAGTTATTGTTCTCCTTCGTTTTTTTCGCCTTCCTCCTGCTGTCAATCGGACATACAGGAAAAGCCTCCATAAATGGTCCAGCTATAACAGGACGGCGCTGTCGATATTTGTAAAAATATTTTCTTTCATTTCATTGCCGGACATGGTTGTTACCACAGTATTATTGGGCACATTTACAATAAACGCTCCCTTGTCACTGATAATCACCACATCCTTTGCACCTTTGGAACGGGCTTTTTCCACTGCGGACTGCAAATCCTGTATAAATGAATCCGACATTTCAATTCCGCGCTGATTGACCCGCTCTGCTGCATGGCGAGAAAATTGAAGCCCTTCCTTTTCCTCAATTCTGTTTTGAAGTATCTCATTAAAGCTGCCTGCTGGTTTTGATATTGCGGCAGCATTCCGCAGCTTTAGCTGCCTTAGTTCCTCATGCTGGTTTATTTTACCTAGCATTAATCATCACCTGCGCATTCTAATCGGTACTGGTATCGGTATTGTTATCTGTATCCGGATTCTTAGCTCCATCGGTATTATTATCTGTATCCGGATCCTTGACTCCATCGTCCTTGTCTGTATCACCCACATTATCCGGAGGCTTATGCCCCTTTTCATAAACGGACATAATGCTGGAAACCGGATAGCCTGTCTTTTCATCGTCGTCGATGTAAATAGTTGGCACACCATTAAAAATATCGACTCTTGTCACAGTTCCCGTGATTTTTTTAACTGCCCCGTTCTTATCGTGGTATGCAACCATAACGTCTTTTCCCATCATGGAAGTTCCATAATTGATTGTATTGACCTGGGCAAAATCCCCCATTGCAGTGGAGAAGTTGTTCATAGCCTGCATCATGGCGATCTGAGTCATCTGAGTCATCATCTCCGAGTTATCCATGGGGCTTGACATGTCCTGATTTTGAAGCTGTGCTGCCAAAAGCCTAAAAAATCCTTCCGTTGTCAATTCACTGTTACTGGTGGTTTTTGCTCTATCCTTAAAATCTTCCAGAGAACTATACAAATTTACTCCATTTACAGTTGACATTACTTCTCTCCTTATCTGTAACCAACGCCGTTTTCTTCGGCGCTTTCTGTCTCAAAAATCCCAAGCCTCAGCTTTTGTATAAAGTCCTCATGGGTTTCTTCCCTCTGGCTTTCCTGATGCTGTCCACGCTGTTCCTGTCTGCTCCCCTGCTCCTGCTGCTGGTTTAAGTAATCCGGCTCCTGCTTGTCTACCAGGACCTGGAAGGGCCGTTCTAAATTAGATTCCAGAATGGAGCCTAAATCGCCCGCCGACTGGGATAAAAGCTTTAAGGTTTTACTTTCTGTACACAGAAGTGAAACACTGATCTGATTATCCTCATAGGAAATTTTGATCCGGATCTTACCCAGATTATGGGGTTCCAATTGAATATCCAATTCCCCATTTCCTTGGCGTATCTGTTTTAAAATCTGTTCCGATAACTTTGCTTCCAATTCTTTCGAATTCTCTGCTCTTACAGTTGTATGGACTTCCTCAGGCTTTTCAAGGTGTCTGTTCCAGAAACGTTCAGGCTCATAGGGCTTTTCCGGAAGGTTTTTCCCGATTTTATCCTGGTCTTCTTCCACAGGGCCCGGTTTTTCCTGAGAACTGCTCTTTGGAAGAATCACCGCCGGTTCCTTTTCAGCTAAACCGGAAACTGTCTCTGCTGCTTTCATAAGCGGCTTCTCCGATAAAATATCCTTTTTCCCATCTGGATTTACAACTGCCTCCGTGTTCTGCCCTGCTATATCCTGAATCACAGGTTCCTTTTTCCCTGTTTTTTGCAGCGTTGCCATTGCATTCAGGAAAATGGACTCCGGCTTTTCTTTTGAACTATCCGCCAAGGTCATGGAATTTCCCTCGCGAAGACTTTCTGCTCCCATACCATTTTCTGTCAGCTGTTGAAAACGAAGCTGATCCAAAGCACGGAATGAATCCATTGTCTGGATTTTTCCACTTTCTTCTGACACAAAAACCGGAGCCTGGGCCTCTCCAATGGCTTCCATAATTTGGGTCTCTGGTTCCTGTCCGGCTAGTTGAAACTGTTCCTCCAGCCCCTGGACTTTCGCCATTGCGGCCGCAGACACCAGAGCAGCAGCCTCTGATGCCACTTCCGCTGCAGGCGGATTTTCTTCAAAGGACTCTCTTGGTTCCTGACTTTTGCTATCCTTCTTCTGAGTGCCGCTTTTTAACATGGCCTTAAACTCGGATAAACCGTCAGCTGCCTTTTCTTCCTTTATCCTGCTGCCGGTCAGTTGTCTGGATAACAGATCCACACTGCTGTTTTTTACCTCTATCATCTTCTCACTCCTTTCTTTTCATGCCTTCAGGCATTTGATTTTATGGTAACTGCCAGAAGTTTTCCGGCAGGATTACCTGCTTCCATGGACCGAGGTCGTATTAGAAACGAATTCCTCAATGAACAGCTCCTCGCTGCGCAGGACTTCTTTGTTATACTGCAAAAGCTTCTTTTCCTTCAGTTTTTCGATGGAAACCACTTCTTTTCTGGCCTCCACCACTTCCTCCCGCTTTTGTTCCTCTCTTTTTTTCAATTTCTGAAGAGTTCCCTGCTCGGCAAGAATTTTCTGCTGCATGAAGGTGATATAGGTCTCATATTCCCGCATCATACTAACAGCAATGCCCTGGCCTATCTCCTCCTGAAACCGGTTACATGCTTCTCTCCTACGATCCGACAAGACCTCGACCTTTTTTTCCTGCCTAACTACCTGATCCACAATCTGAGCGTGCTCATTTTTTAAATTGTCCAGAACCTGATCCTTGTAATTTAATACTGTATTAAGTGGAAAATTAAACTTTTTCATGCTCCACTTCCCCTTTCAGCATCTATGCTAAAATCATCTTCATTTTATTTAAGACCTCTTCATAGCTGGTCTGTTCCTGTATCCCCTGACACAGGAACTGATTGATTTTATCAATTTTGGATATAGCTACATCAAGCTTTGGGTTCGTACCGGTTTTATAAGCACCAATGGAGATAAGGTCCTCATTTTTCTCATAAAGGCTTAACATGTCCCGGAGCTGGGAAGCTAATTTCCGGTGCTCATCTGAAACGATGTTGGTCATCAGACGTGAAATGCTGGCGTTTACGTCAATGGCCGGGAAATGGTTGGCATTGGCCAGCTTTCGGGTCAGCACAATATGGCCATCCACAATACCTCTTACCGTATCAGCGATAGGCTCATTGGTATCATCACCTTCCACCAAAACCGTGTAGATTCCCGTAATGGAACCTTCTCCAAAGTTTCCGCTTCGTTCCAGCAGCTTGGGAAACTCCGCGTATATAGAGGGAGTATAGCCTCTTGCCACTGGGGGCTCACCGATTGCAAGCCCAATTTCTCTCTGAGCCATGGCAAAACGGGTCAGGGAATCCATCATAAGCAATACATCCTTGCCCTGATTTTTAAAGTATTCAGCTATGGTGGTGGCAACCAACGGACACTTCATACGAAGCATGGCCGGCTGATCTGAGGTAGCTACTACCAACACGGAACGTTTCATTCCTTCCGGTCCCAAGTCTTTTTCTATGAATTCACGGACTTCTCTTCCACGCTCCCCTACCAGGGCCACCACGTTAATATCTGCCTTTACATTCCTGGCAATCATGCCCAGCAAGGTACTCTTTCCTACACCACTGCCTGCAAAAATCCCAATACGCTGACCTTTTCCAATGGTGTTTAAGCCGTCAATTGCCTTGACCCCAAATTCCAGCTTGTCCGTAATGGGAGGACGGGTCATGGGGTTGATATAAGGATTTTCTACATAATAATACCGGGGAGATTCAAAAGGTCCTTTCCCATCCATTGGTTCTCCCTTTGCATCGATGATCCGACCTCTTAAAAAATCTCCTACCGGTACCTTCAACCTGCGTTTTGTATTTCGGACAAAGCTGCCCGCAGCAATGCCATTCATATTTTCATAGGCCATAAGCTGTATTTTGTCATCCTTAAAGCCCACCACTTCAACCGGTATCTGTTCCTGCCGGTCTTCATTGTAAATATAGGCAATGTCTCCGATACTGGCCCTTCCACCAGAGGCTTCCATGGACATCCCCACAATGTTTTCAATCTTCCCGATATGGTCGATTGTCTCAGTTTTTGTAATGAGATCCGTCAATTCTTTAAACATGCAGGTTCCTCCTGTTACAGTCTGGCGTTATTAAGTATTCCTTTAATATTTTCCAGCTGGGTATTTACGCTGACATCAATAATCTCCTCCGGAAGCTCAATGATACAAGCTCCGTCCTCCTCATGATCCATGGCTATGATCTTGATATTCCCGGAAATGTGGGACAATTCACTTAACAGCCCCACATCTCCCTGTATCATCATTCCCGCATCTCTTTGGGATACATAAATTTTCACCCACTGGGTTTTCTTAAGCTTTCCCGCGGCAGCCACGATCATGCGCTTAATGATCTCACCGCTGGATCGCAGACTGGTCTGAATCACTTTTTCCGCAATGGTCAGAGTGACTTTTTTTAAGTCATCAATATATTTATCCAGTATCTTTTCTTTCTCTTGCGTAACGCTCTCAATCGTATTTTTCATAGCCTCCAGGAATTCTTCCTGGCGCGCCTCAAGAACCTCTTTATGTGCTTCATAGGCTTTTCTAAAGCCCTCCTCATATCCCGCGTCATATCCGGCCTGGCGTCCTTCTTCCATGGCCTGAGCACGGAGCTTTTCCCCGTCCGCCTTTGCCTGGTTGAGAATATCTTCCGAATCCGCCTTCGCCTGGTCCAGAACTACCCGACTCTTCTTTATGGCATCTTCGTACAGCTCGGTAGTTTGAAGATACCTGTCATATCCCTGGTTTGCAGAGTCTTCCTGCTCCGATTCCCTTTCCGGATTCTCTTTTTCATTTACCCTGATATCTTCAAATTCCCTGGTAAATCCGTACTCCAGAACACGATCTGTCCTCTGCATAGCCTTTATAATATTAGACAATGACGTCATCCTTTCCGCCCTTATTGATGATCAGCTCGCCCTCTTCTTCCAGACGCCTTATAATACCGACAATCCTCTGCTGAGCCTCTTCCACATCTTTTAAGCGTACATTAACGGTAACTTCCATATCGGACTCAATGCTTTCCTTCATACGGGTTGACATATTGGAGAAAATAACTGTTGTAATCTGCTCGTTTGCATTCTTAAGAGCATAAACCATGTCACGCATATCGCACTCTCTGATAAAACGCTGGATGGAACGATTGTCCATGGTAATGATATCCTCGAATACGAACATCTTCTTGCGGATGGTATCCGCCAGCTCCGCATCCTTTCTGCCCAGTTCGTCGAAGATGAGTTTTTCGTTACTCCGGTCTATGTGGTTCATAACGTTTGCTATGTAATCAACACCTCCCACGCTGGTGTAATCGGTAGTAAGGATGCCAGAGAACCGCTTCCTGATCTCTTCTTCCACAATTTTAATTCCTTCAGGAGAAGCGCTCTCCATTCTGGCAATGGCCTCCACTACCTGCATGCGCTTTTCAGGGGCAAGCTCCGAAATGATCTGAGCTGCCATCTCCTCATTTGTATAAGAAAGAACCAGGGCAATGATCTGGGCTCTTTCATGCTGAAGGACCGAAAGCAGGTTCTTTACATCACTTTTCCGGATAAACCCAAAGGATCTGGATTTCAGAGACTGGGTAACCTTTTGAAGCAGGCTGTTGGCCGTGCTTTCGCCGAAGGCTTTCTCCAGAACAGTTCTTGCATATTCCAAGCCTCCGTCAGTGACCACCTTTTGAGTCAGGCAGGTCTTATAAAACTCATCCAAAATGGCTTCCGTCTGCTCTGCTTCCACATGTCCAAGTTTTGCCACTTCAAGAGTTAATTTCTCAATCTCGTCTTCGGTTAAGTACTTGTATACTTTGGAAGCCTTCTCCACTCCCAGTGAAACAACCACTGTTGCCGCTTTTTGCTCGGGCGTCAGATTAATCGCCATTGTTACCGCCTCCATTCAACCATGTTTTCAGCAGCTGAGCTGATATCTCAGGATTCTGCTCTGCAAACTCGCGGACGCTCTGGCGCAGCTCTGCTCCCCTGTCTTCTTCAGGTTCCAGATTCGCCTGTTCTTTTTCATTTGCTTCCAGCAGTTCTGCCATAACCGGCAATTCCGGAACATCTTCCTGGCTTATTTCCATGGCCTCCATAAGAGCATTCTTCTTCCGTCTGTGCCTTACTGCCAAAATTATAATCAGAAGAAGGAGAAGCACTCCCGCCAGAGCCGCAATCAGAATCCACTGATTGATCAAAATGCCGCTGGTATTTGCTTCCGCAGGAGCTTCAGGTGCCTGAGGTACTTCCACAGTATAGAAAGGTGCTGCCACGGCCGTTATCTTTTCCGCACGCTCTCCCTGAGGGATTCCCGCCGCATTTCCGGCTAAATCCCTTATGTCGTCAATGGTCATGCTGCCGAATCCGGTTCCGTTTACCACTACGGAAACAGTGAGGTTTTCCAAAGTTCCCGGATTGACCTGGCCCTGTTCTTTTATTTGATTCAAAAGATATTTTCTGGTCAGGCTGCTGGAACCATATGCGTTCTCCGCATCTGTTCCTCCTGCATTATACTGAGGGATATCTGCATTGGCTTCTGAGCCAGCCACACCGGAAGCATTCTGTCCGCTTCCGGAATATTCCTTGAATATGGATTCCTCGGAGGTAAGACCGGTCTTATCTTTTTCATCGATCTTTTCGGGGGTATTGTAAACAATACTCTCCCGAATCAGTTTTTCCATATTGACCGTGCCTTTTACGGATACCCTGACATTGCCATTTCCGTATACAGGTCCAAGGACATTCAAGACCTTTGCAGAAATCTGGTCTTCGATCAGCCTGGTGATCTCTTCTCCGGCCTTGCCGTTGTTAATGTCCTCATTATCGGATCCGATGGAAACTTCCCGTCCGTTTCCGTCAAATACAGAGACATTGTCAATGACCAATCCAGGTATACTTCTGGATATGAGAAGCTGGATAGACTTTGCCTGCTCCTCCGTGGGAGATCCTCCATCCTTCATAACCACAACAGCCTGGGCGCTGGGCTCCTGTGCCGTGTCATCAGACAGTGCATATTTGGAGGGTTCTCCCAAAGCTAAGGTTACATATGCCTCCTGAACGCCATCAAACACTTTAATCGTAGAACCGATTCTGGTTTCCAGATCATAAATCTCAAACCGCCGCCGGTCTGAATCCGTAGTCATCAAATTTACATTATTTCTGAATACATCGTATGTAAAACCGCTTTTGGGATATCCTTCCGAAACCAACTTTGCCCTGGTGGTATCCAGCTGGGGCGTGGGTACCAGAATGTCACCGTTTTTATACTGATAGTCGATTCCATCTTCCTGTAATTTTCCAATGATCTGTTTGGCTTCTTCGCTGCTGACACTTGGAAACATTACCTCGTAAGGCTTCTCCCGCATGGACAGCGCTATCACAATTGCTCCCGCCACAACCGCCACGCCGACAGCGCCGATGATTATGGCCTTTTTTACTTTGTCATTCAGTTTTCCTAAAAGTTCCTTTATCTTTTCCATCGCATCCATCCGCCCTGTTATCTACTTAAACGTTAATTCTTATAATCTCATTGTAGGCTTCCAGTGCCTTATTCCGAAGAGATGATAAAAGTTCTACAGATAACTGGGCTTTTGCTGCCGCTGCCGGTATGGTATGCGCATCATCAATCTGGCCTGTTGACAACAGGTATTCCTGTGTCGTCAAATCTTCATCCGTGGTTCTTACGTTTTGAATAGCTTCGTTAAATATATCACGAAACACCGAACCTCCATCCTGTCCGGTTGTCACTTTCTTTTCCATTCCTATATTCCCGATGGACTCCATTGGGATCATAGGTCTTATAAATATCTGCTCCATCTCATATACCTCCCGTCTTAACCTTTAATAACAGTACGAAGCCTGCTAATTTCACTGTTCAATGCGTTCAGCTGATACTGATATTGAAGATTCGTTCTTGCCAGTTCCACATTCTCTACATCCATGTTGACATTATTCCCGTCCAATCTTGCTGATTCGTCCTTTGTTTCATGGATATAATGTCTGGAACTGCTTATGGCCTTCCCAATGTCTCTTGACGTACCCTCTTTTCCAGCCAGCAAACGTTTTCGGAACTCGTCCTCAAACGTTACATAACGAGCTTTATAGCCTGGAGTTTCTCCGTTAGCAATATTATTCAACGTTACCTGCTGCTTTGACCACAGATAATCCAAAGTTTTTTCAGCCATTGAAATGCTATTCCCAAATATGCCATTCATCCGATTGTTCCTCACTTTCATCCCCTTTGGTTCTCTGGGAATTGTCTTTCGCTACAAAAAAATTACCCCTTTTCAGTTAAATTTCGACAGGTTTTTTTGTTTTTCCCTATTTTTCTGTAATTTTTCTTACTATATTCTACATTTATTTGCAGATTTTGTCAAGAAAGTTGTCAGGAAAATTTCTATCAATCTTAAGAAAGTGGTACAAATAAAAAAATCCTGATTTTGGCCAGGAACGTTCTGTTACCAAAACAGAACGTCCAGCCAAAACCAGGGTATCAAATTTACATCAAAGATCTTTCTATCATGCTCTTTATTTTAGTAGAGCTTGTTCCCTCTGTATACGGAAAAAATATCAGGTCAGCACCTTGTTTTTCTAAAAAAGTTTTCTCTCCTAGCCAGTCGGGATTATCAATATAATCGCTTCCTGAAAACTGGCAGTCGAAGTGGTACATTTTATAAGCATCTCTGGTTCCACCGTAGTTAAGTGGTATCTCAACTGCTTCATCCACATATTTACAGGAACCGACTAACTCTATCCTTTCATCAAACGGAATAAACGGCTCAGTTTTTTTATGTTTCCTGACACCTTCATCCGTTACTACACCCACAATGAGATAATCACACTGTTCTTTTGCTCTTTTGAACATATTTAGATGCCCTATATGAAATAAGTCGAATACTCCTGCAATATACCCGGTATGGTACTTTTTGGGCGGCGAATCTTTGACTTTGACAGATAATGGTATCATTTCCTGTTTTCTGGGATATTCTGCGTTCGTATCATAGATACAATAATCTACCACTCCCATTTGCTGTAACTGGTGCACAATGGCAACATAGTTCTTTATGCATATAATAATCCTGCGTTCCTCTTTCGGTATTTCTTCAATGATTTTAGGAGACAGAATCTCAATCCCTTCCAGCCTGCTTCCCCATTTGGACTGGTTATTATCTACGATAGCATAAATTTCATATTGTTTTTGAAATTGTGCAAGAAAACGCTTTGTAAAATTTCCTGAACCAAAAAGGATAATCTTCTTTTTCTCTGCATCTCGGAATATATCTACAAAAATCTTCTGGTACTCAGAGGCAGAATAATTGATTCTTTGCCTGTTTGTGTGAATGGTCTCCATATTACGCTGGAATTTTTCATTAAAACTTCTTAATTCTCTTTGGTTTCTTAGCTTTGTTGTAAATTCTACAGCCATACGATACCACAACTCCAGATTATCTTTCAAGCCATACTTCTCATAAAAGTAATTTCTCGGAAGTATTGCCTCCATCTCCGGATTACCCGCATAAATTATTTCAATTGCCCTAAATATAATGGCGTTGGCTGGATAATTTTCTTCATAGAATTCCTGATCATAAAAAATATATTTTCCGTTATCATAAAAGCAATTAAGAGGAACCAGATCCACATATCCTCTTTTTAGCAGAATCCCCAGTCCTTTCTGGGTTTCATTTGTCTCTACATGCTCAGAAGACTGTAAAATGAAATCTCGAAATCGATTTACTTCTTCTTTAAATTGATTCAGGTTTTCTTTCGCCAGCCTGCGAAGGTAAGTAACTGATATTTCACTGTCCATGTAAGGCATACAGTAAGAATTATTATGATATTTCCCTCCCAAGACATTTAATCCATGGGTTCTCAAATCTTCCTCATTTTTCTTGAGTTCTTGCAGCTTACGTTTTCCTTCTTCATACAATGCACGTTTCTCTACAATATTATTATCTCTGATAATCGTTGCCATGGCATTTTCTCTGCCTCTATCCATGGAAACAGTCACATGCTTTACATTTTCAAATGTATTGTCTTTGGAGCATTCTATTAGAAAAGAATTGGCCATCGTATGGAACATTCCGTTTTTAATGATGTCTTTATATAGAAATTCTTCTTCGAGAAATACGGAATCCGGGTAGTGGTACATAGGAAAAAGCCGGATGTCTAACTCTTCTGCCGGAAGATAATCCTCAGAATAAACCAGCTGCGGCAATTCCAGGTTCGGCAAAACTGAATAAAACTTCCGATCTGTCCACCCGGATAAATTCAATATACTGCATATTTCCTCTTTGGAATAATTGCGCCCCTGTAAATTCTTCCTATCCTCTTTAAGGACCCTGCGGTAATTCTCAATTCCATCAAAATTTCTGTTGGTAAAGGGGTCTCTATCACCACAAAAATAACGAAGACCCAAACGATTATCCATACCAAGAAGCAGCCTTCCGCTGTTTTTTAGCAGACCTCTCCATGCGGAAAGAGCCTGCACTGGATCGGCAAGGCGCTCTGCCATGCCGATTGCTACAATATAGTCAAAGCTGCTTCTATGCTGGTTTAAAAATCCTTCACATAAAGAGGCCATTCCATCTGCACAGATAACCTCCTTGCACTTTTCCTGTAAAAGTTCTTTGATACTGCTTTCCTTGTCCTCAATGCAAAGAACCTTTCCTTCCGCAAAAAAATCATACCAGTTAAGCAGTCCTTTGGGTATATCCCAAATTATCTTGTCCACATTCATAGCTGCCTCCACACAAAAAACCTTTTATTACTCTTTATTTTCCAAGACATCCATCATATATTCATGCACCTTTACACCGCAGCTTCCATCCAAATTAGCGGCCAGTGTGGATAATTCTTCTAGCTGCCTTACCCGGACATCTTTCAATCTATCATGAACCAGATCCTCTAAAAAGCCTTCAAATGAGAATATTTTGCTTTCTCTTCGGAAAAATCCGTACTTTTTTTCCATCTTTTCAAAGCCATCTTCGCCCTCTGTCAGTTTTGCGAAATCTTTTTCGGTAAGGGTAGGATAGAACATTTCATATGTTTCATCTTCTACATGAATTATGGCAGCGGCATCGTCACAATTTCTCTGTACTATTATAACATCCTGGTCCATTTTTGCGCCAAACTCACTGGACAAGAAAAAATTCGGATTATAACCGTTCGCCTTTTCTTCCGCATTCTTCCAGAAGTCTTCAATCAAAAGAGTTGTTTCTCCTGTTGTTTTGTCTAATTTTACCATGCAGTTAGAAAACCCAGGAACAGTCACTACCCATTTTCCCATATCTATTAAGGATAAGTGAGGCAAACTTCTGCCCTGTACGGTACCTGGCCAAGAGCGGAAACCTTCCGGCATATGGAAAGTTTTGACCTTTCCAGAACGCCTGTCCCATCTGATGATATTGCCGTTGTTTACTTCGGTAAGCCATAGACATCGCTCCTCTGCTATGATTCCAGAATAACCATTTTCCTTATTTCCTACAGGACAGAGCGTATATGTTCCATCCTCCATGTCAAACCGAAGGATGCAATTAGTATAGGTAGCACTAATCCATATGTCCTTGCCGCATACTGAACATCGAAACGTCACTTCCCGCCCAACGATGTTTTCTTTATTTAGTTCTTGTATGCATTCTGTATGATATTTCCATTCCCTTGTATCTGTATTAAGCTCTGCGATATAATCATCTACCACAGGAAGATAAAATACCTTATTGCTATAAGTTACAATTTGGCCGCGCCTCGCGCATTCTTCCATATTTTCTTCCCCAATCAGCTCGATCTTTTGGGAATCTGTATCAAATACTGCCGGACGCCCGGCAACACTAGGAGAAAGAAAAAGTCTATTTCCTGCCGCTGCAAAAAAAGGATAGGCACCGTACCATTTGGGCTGTTCCTTCACACGATCTATGTAGTGCATCTGCTGCATACTGGCATCCGTATAAATTAGGGCATTATAGCGGTTGGTTGTTAACCATAGCTTATCCCCTTGTTTTCCCATATCTACAATATGGACTTTTCTTTTCTCCTCTTCTGCAAAAGTATTTGTGATGTGATTATTAAGGATAAAAATTGGTTTTCCTGCTGCTCCAAATAGATTAACTACTGAAGTACTCTCTTCACCTATGTAGCCATCGGATATGGCTACTGCTCTCGAGATATCTGGAGTTTCATCCAATATGCCTATCTTATTGTCTATAAAATATTCTTTTAAGCTATTGTACTCAGCCAACAAGTGAGGTCTCATGGATTTGATAGTTGCTTCCAGTAGAGGATGGGGTCTCCATATTAGTGCCACTTTGTTCTGACTTTTTATTGCTTTGCAAAGACTCCTAATTTTTTGCAGATAAAGAATTCCCTCCTGTAAAAAGCACCCAATGCTGGTATTCAACATCAAGATCTTTTTCCCATTCAGGAACGGCTTCCACTGTTCAGGTATATCACTTCCTTCCTGGCAAAGCCTGATTACCCGATCCAACTTAGGCGAACCCAAAGGCAGGATTTTATCATAATAGTACATACCCTTGCAAAAGCTCTTGGCATATTCTGACTGCACTACCATGTAGTCCATATAGCGATGAACAGGCAATTCCAAATGTTCTTCGGCAATCAATCCACCAGTGACATAGTAGGGCACATACACTAACTTTCTGATATGCTGTTTTAGTTCCTCAGAATAAAATCTAGAATCCACTCTCGTGATCAGATTGCAATCATCATAAGGATTATGAATATAAGCCACATCGGGACGATCCTGCTCCAATGAATAATCATGGTAATGGACAACAGGAATTTCCTCCGGGAACTGCTCCCCGTCATAGTGATATATCCATCTATTAGTTTTTGAATTGAATTCGTAATAAGGTATGGGCATCACATAACATTCACACCGCTCATCCTCTCTGCAGGCACGCCAGATGCTCTCCAAGCTATCCCACATAGAAGCTTTGTAGGGCATAAAGACTACATGATAAGTGGTAGAAGTCTCCGCTAGTAAGGACTTTACTCTATTTGTGTGTCCATCTAATACTAATATCTTATCTTTGCAAATTGTTTCTTCTTGCGATTCCGACAGACAAAAGGCTTCTTCACAGTATTCTTCAAGAAGAGAGACAATTAGTTCATGATCTGATGAATCCTTTTCCAGCGCTTCTCCTACTGCAATGGCTGCATCTTGGCAATCTGCAAGCATTTGGATTATTTGTTCTTTATCCGTCATCATGGGTAATGAACTTTGTAATTGCCCCATAGAATCTAGTAGATTTATGAGCTGTTCCTTGATAAATGTACGCATATTCTTATGTCCCCCTTTTGTATTCTTACACGCCTTTTCCCACAATTTCTGGTAACATTAAAACAGCCTCTAATAGAGCAGATTTACCAGGAATCTCTTTTATTGCATATATTTTTTCCTGTAAAATTCCATGTTTTCTTAACTGAAATGAAATTTCTTCACTATGCTTTTTATTTGCAATTATATAAAAGGCATTCTTATGTTTTATTACTGTTTCTTGCGGATCTCCTATCTTTAATCCCGCAATTTCTTTGTTATGCTTTTGTTTATCACTATCACAAATTGCCACAACATTATTCTTACTCAATATATTGCTCAACTTTACCACAACTTCTCCATATCGTCCTGCCCCAAAGATAACAATTTCTTTTTCATTTTTAAGAATTGCAACTACTTGCTCGAAGTTTTGTTGTGCTGTTAATCTGCTTCGTTCAAACTCATTGATTGCCGCAACATCACCATGCAATATTTTTATTTCTTCCAATTGCTGAGTTGATACCGTTTCCATGTAAGGTGATTCCGAAAAAAAATCATTTTCCATTTCTTCTTGAATTTCATTTAAAAACTTTAATTGATATTCAGGCAACAGCCTTTGATAGTTCCAAAAATATGAAACAAGCTTTTTATTTTTATAAAAAGCAATATCTTCTACTTTATTCAAACTTCTAAACTGCATTTGTTCCTTTATCCAGCAAAATTCCTCTATAATGCATTTGTATTTCATTTGAGATTTTACCGAAGAATCATTATTATCAATTCTATACCTATAAAGTTGATGATCTGTAAAATATAATTTTTGCGTCATAAGAGTTATTAATATTGCAAATCCTGTATCTTGATATGAAGCTCCCGGAGTTTCATTCATAAATAACTCATTAGAAATCAAAAATTCCTTTCGATACAGACCCGCCCATATACTATATCCAATATAATTTCTAATCTCCGGTTCTTCCTTCAAATTTATCACACGATTATATAATGTTTGATTTGGAATATTCTCTACACCTGCTTCTACCCGTTTTCCATTAATATCAATAAATTTTTTATAATCTGCTTTTACAAAATCCACTTGATTTTTCTCTGCTAACTCATATAATATTTGCATCGTGTCGTCTCTTACATAATCATCAGACTCAATGATTGCAATATATTTTCCTTGAGATAAGGTTATTCCTTTATTGATTTTATATCCATAACTTGTATTACTGTCATAAATATATTTGACTCGATTGTCACTCCCAGCGTATGACTGTATTATATTTGAAGTTTCATCCGTGCCACTATCGATGCATATTATCTCAATATCCTGCAATGTCTGATTCACTATACTTTTAATACATTCATCCACGTATGTTTTTGAATTATGTAACGGCAAAACAATAGTAACTTTAATCATCTTACTCCTCCATTATACTTCCTAAAAACTAATAATCAGAAAATTCTAATTCGAATGATTTTCAACGATTATTAATTCAGTCGAACCGGCGGTCGCCATACAATTTTATTTTTTTCAACGCCTAACCTTTCTAAAAATCCCTGAATTTCCGAAGCTACTCCCTTATTTTCTATAGCTATTACTACATAGTCTGCTTCTCTGTCTTGTAAAATATCAGGCGACTCAATAATATGCTTCTTTGTTGTCAATGTTTTATAATTCTTATCGACCCAACCCTGCAATCTTGCATATCCACTTTTTAAAAGACTCTCGCAATAAGAAGTCCCGACTTTTCCTGCACCGTATATCACTACACGGCTTCTTTTTTCAATAAGTTCAAATGGAAAAAGGTATATGGGTTCTTCCACCAAAATATCAAATATATCTTGCGTTGCCTGAAAGAGAAAAACTTTCGTATATTTCTTTACCTGCATTTCCATTTGATTCCAAGAACCAAGTTCTAAAAACTTTTTCTTCATATAACTATAAAATTGATAAACTCGTTCAAATGAATTTATTTCATAATGCCTAACCATAGAATTAGAATGGATAATATAGTGATACCAGCTATTATTTAGCACTACTACCTTTGATGCTCTAACAATGTATAGATATGTAATTGCAGCATCTTCTCCATAAGTAATACTTTCCTCTAAATCTAAAATTATCTCCTTAAGTAAATCCACTTTAAATATTTTATTACACACAGAAGATGTAATTGCCCTTTTTCCCAATAGATCATCATGCATCATACGTGGAATCAATTTCTTTTTTATATCTTCATATTCGTAAAGACCTTCTGGCATTCTATCCATTTCATAGTTAACTTTATTATCATTATCTATAGTAAGTCCAGATGTCACCATATCAGGCTCAAATTCCATATAGGCAGCCATCATCTGAGAATACATGTCAGATTCTATCCAATCATCACTGTCAACAAAGGTAATAAAATCTCCTTGGGCCAACTCCACCCCCAGTTTCCTTGCAACTACTAATCCCTGATTTTTTCTATGAAAAACACGTATCCTGCTATCCATATGCAAAAAGCTATCGCATATTTCCCCAGATCCATCTGTAGAGCCGTCATTAATCAAAATAACATCCAATTTTTTATATTGTTGATTGATAATACTTTCTATACATTTTCTCAAATACTGTGCTGTATTATAAACAGGTACAACAACAGTTAACAATTTATTCCTCGGTATATTAGTATTTGTCACTTGTCTGCCTTCCTTTCGTCAGCCAGGTCACTCTTCGATGGTATCATTATTATAGACTAATGGTATTCATATACAGATTGGGTATACCTCGAATTCGAAATGTTCGCACAAGCAGCCTCTCATGTCATTCAAATCAATGCTATTATATTTCATTCAATATTTCCGCCAGCGAAACTACAGGGTAATCTACCATCTCTTTTAACTTAGCCCAAATCACATCATAATCAAACGTCGCTGTTACAACGATTGCATCAACCTGAGGCAGACAAGCATCCACACTTTTTATCTCAACACCCGGATATACCATTTGCGTATTTTGATCAATAGCATATAATACCCTGATTTCCGTCTGTTTCAATTCTTCCATCAAATGCTTGCCCATAACACCCAATCCATAAATGGCAATTCGATTATAACCATGCTTCATTAAATACCTGCTAAGATTAACATTTTCTTCCTTTAATTGCATCCAACGATGTAACAAATAATAATACTCTTTAAACTTATTATATCGTTTCCACAAATCAGCGTTTATATCTTCCACATTTACCGAGGATCCTTTATCGCTGTTCTCAACCAATGTTAATTCTACCTTATCCTCCTGAGTATCTGCTTTTAATTTCTCCTTAACAGATTTAAGTGCTTCCAAAAAGGCATATCCCCTTTTCTTATCCGGTTCAAGGTACATTCCTTCTCCCCATTCATTAAAAGCATTAATAAATAGGAATTCATTTTTTTGTGATAGATTCTTTTGAGCCAACTTGTAAAGATATTCTTGAAAGATCTCAATAGATGTATTGATAAAAGTTACTCCCTGCCCTCCCCGCCTAGGCGTATCGTCATAATCTACAAATCCCCCAAAATACGTTTTTATGCTTTTTTTTCCACCAGCAATCATTACATTCTTCCATATGGCTTCATAGTCAAAGCATTTAACACCATTTTTATATTCACACTCTAAATGATTACTACTTATTATCGGATTCCAATAAGCACTTGGTCCGCTAAAAAGGACTGCATCCATTCCAATTTTTTCATTGCTGCTATTTATTCCTAAAACAAAAATACCTCCCAGGTTTTCTATTTTAGCTAATTTATTCCAGTAATCAATCATTTCTGTAAAGCAGGCCATCTCATCCGTCTTGTATATTAAAAAAACAGGCTTATTGTCTACTTTGATATAACGGTTATCTTGAAAAAATGAAAGTAGATATTTGAAATGATCTCCCCATTCCTTCTCTCTCCCATATTTTTGTTCTAAAAGAATGCCATCCCCTTCGGGGGAGAGTTCCTTTTCATTTTCAAACCATGTAAATTTATCCCCTAATTTACTCCATGACCGCGCCCATGATGTATTATCCCAACAAAAACAAAAAGGCATATTAACATCTTTCCAATTCAGTAAATTTTCTGCTGGTTTTTCTAATATCTTCCGTCCGTCTTTAAAGTAATAATGGTAAAAACAGAAACCATCCAAACCGTATTTTAATGCCAAATCCGCTTGCCATTTCATAGTTCTCTTCTGCAACAAATCATAATAATTATCGTTTAAAGGCTCTCTTGGTTGGTAATGCCCCTCAAACAGCTTATCCGCACCTTTTGCTGCTGTCCATTCTGTGAATCCTTCTCCCCACCACTGATCATTTTCAGGTGTCCTGTGGAACTGGGGTAAGTACATTGCAATCGTTTTTATATCCTTCATCAGAAATTCCCCTATATTATATTTTGTTCACTAAACTTAGGAAAATCAACATTGCCACCTTAAATCTATAAAGTCCGTTATCATCTTCGGAATATATGTGATTATATTATCTTTAGGCACTTCATGAACACATAATAATTGATTATAAATTTCTTTTGAAAGTTCTTCGTTCAATACTGCAATTAAAATATAATCATATGTAGTATTTATTATAAGACTCGGAGAAACGACAGGATATTTCTCATCAGCATTTTTTTCATAATTATTATCCACCATCAATTCCACCTTGCAATAATTATTGATTTTTAATTGACGATAATAAGCTTGTCCAACTAAACCCGCTCCAAAAATAACTACTCTCGAATGGGGCGGTATCAATTCATATGGAAACATATAAAAATTTTGTTTTTTCAAATTAAGAATATTAACATAATCAATTTCTATTCCTGCACAGCAAATGTGCTTTATCTGGCGCTTTATTATGGGTTTACTTTCTAAATACGGTTTTAAATATTCCCACAAGTAATAATAATCCATAGCTTTGGAACTATTACTATGTATTGTTGAGGCTCCATGCTGTCTGTAATAATAGGAAGTAATATTAGTAAGATAAATACTCTTCGAATCCATGATAAAAGGAATAAGGGCCGCTATATCCTCTCCTATCTTAATCCTTTCATCTACTTTTATCTGATGCCTATAATATTTGTTCTTCTTAAACAAATTTCCCCAAATACTCCATTTTAACATTTGTTCTTTATTATCTATATCATAAATATTTTGAAGAGAACTTACTTTTTCCTCTCCTACATACAATCCTTCTTTAAGCCGATTAGGTCGCTCTTCACTTCTTCCTTCCCAGACAAGGGTCATTGCACCCAAAACCGCATCTACCTTGAACTCACAAGCTAGACTGTACAAATTTTCAATTAAATCAATACCTATCCAATCATCACTATCAATAAAAAAGATATATTCACCCAAAGAAGTTTCCAAGCCAATATTTCTTGATTTTGTCACTCCTGCATTTTCTACATTATTGATGACTATTAATCGTTTATCTTTACCAGCATACTCTTCTAATATTTCAAGGGAATCATCAGAAGATCCATCATTAACACAAATTATTTCTATATCTTTCAGGGTTTGATCAAGTACACTGTCTAAACAATCTCTAATATACTTACCTGAATTATATACTGGTATAATAACACTTACCTTAACCATGAAACCTCCTATGAACACCTACTTTAAATCATCTATGATTGTTTTCAATCTGTCTCCAAATACTTCCAAAGTAAAATGTTTTTCATATATTAGCCTTGCTTTCTTACTTATGGAATTTAATTTGCTTTTATTATTTAACACCCAAGACATTTTTTTTAGCAAATCATTTGCATTTTCATTTTCAAATATAAGCCCATTTTCTTCGTCTTCTATATATTTTGCCATCCCTATTGCATTAGATGCAATTCCGACTTTTCCATACATAAAAGCTTCTGTCATAACTATTGACATAGTTTCCTGGCGGGATGGTACAACTACAACATCAATACTTTTATATACTTTTTCAATCTCCTCACGATTCAATTCTCCTAACCATTTAACTTCGGGAATTGTTCCCGCCTGTTTCAAAACAGAAGTTCCATATTGGTTTTCTGGCGGGCATGCACCAATCAACCAAAATTCTGATTTATTACGTTCTTCTTGCGTAAGCTGCATAATTGCCTGCAAAAAAATGTCTTGTGCTTTAATAAAAGCAATAGCTCCAATCACGGCGAATACTGTTTTGACTCCTGTGGCAAACCGAATACTGGCATAGCTATTATCAGGTATACCATAATGAAGGATATTTGCGTTTATCTTATGAAAATATTGACGAAATGTACGAAACGCAACATCACTTACAACATATGTTTCTATATTCATACTATCTAAACTTTCTATAATACCCTTATCTAAATATTCATATTCAATTCTTGATTCATGGATCCACCACAGAACAGGTTTCCTATAAATCAATTCCTTTATTATTCTCCCAAGCTGAAGAGTATTTACTATAATATAATTAAACTGCTCTATCCAGCTTATTTGTTCCCATACACAATAACCTATCAATTCTTGGATAAATACAGGAACACCCTTATTTGTCATTTCATAAATTAAACGCTTATCCGCTTTCCTGGCAACGATTACAGCATCAATCCCCTTTTCCCTTAAGGCTAAGATAGCATAAAAAGCAGCTAGCGAAGCTCCGCCATAGTTTAATACATTGGCAATGATAAGAACTCTTTTTTTATTCTTGCTAAAAAGATTTTGTTTTTTTTGATAGTACACTTTTAGCTCGCATAACACCTGATTTTTTACACGGTATTCACAATATCTATCAAAATCTAATATTAATGCTTCATCAATTGCAAATTCTTTGATCAATTGCATTTTTATCGCTTCTACCTGTCTGCTCAAAACAATTATCTTGTCATAAGAAAATTCTTTTATATGACTTGGGGGGACAATAGGAATATTATCAATTCTTTTATTCCATTTATTTACATCATTATCAATAAATGCAATGATTTCTTCTTTTGATAATATATCTTTTCGGTTTACAAAAAAAACTCCTGCACCAAAGACAAGTATTTTCATCATATCACCAGCCTGTTCGCAAAATATATTCTATTATATCCCTAATGGCACCATACCCACCCTTTATAGGAGAAATATAATTTGCTGCTTTTCTTATCTCATCATGAGCATCTGCTGGACAACATCCTAATCCTACAGCCTTTATTACTTCTAGATCATTAAGATCATCTCCTACATAGGCCACTTCATTCATGGATATATTATATTGATCACAAAGTTTTTGGATTATCTCAAGCTTGTTTAAGCATCCAGCCTCATAAACTTCCAGCTGTAATTTCTCTGCACGTCTTTGATTTAATGACACATTTTCACTTGTAACAATGCCTCGAATTATGCCATGCTTTTTAAGCAAACTTAATCCATATCCATCTCTTGTATTAAATTTTTTTAGTTCATCGCCATTTTCAGAATAATACATACCTCCGTCTGTAAGACAACCATCGCAGTCAGTAAGAAACATCTTGAGATGTTGTAGCTTGCCTTTTGCTACTATGCCGCTCTTTTCCATAAGTGATTCCACAATAACCCAATCACTTTCTTCATCTATCTCGAAGGCAGAATCTACATTCATTTCCACGGCTTTGATAAGGCCAGAGACACGATTTCTACTTTTAAGAAGATTAGCTTTAGAGGTAATATAAAAAGCTCCATTCTCCATAAGATAACCATCAAAATCCTGCCTACGTGGGCGACTATATACATCATAATTTGTGGGGTATGCAAAACCATCATTATCTATAGACCAATGAAATCTTTTTTGCCTAACAACTGAAATTACACTATCAACATCTTTTTCATAAAATGTATCAAACCCTCGATTGAGATCTGCACTTGTCAGCAATGGTGATGTAGCTTGAACCAACACGATATTATCAAATGTATAGTTATCTGCAAACTCCAGCATAGCCAACTCCGTAGAAGCAGTATCGCTAGCCGTCTCCTTTGACCGGTCTATTACTTCTATCTTTTCACAACCAATAAATCCTTCATCTGAAAAACTCTCAACCACTGCCCCAATAGCATTACTATCAGTTGCTACATAGACCTTATCTATATACTCACATCCACATGAAGCCACCACTGTCCAATATACCAGAGGCTTTCCCGCAATTATCTTTACATTTTTCAACGGAATAGATTTGCTGCCACCTCTCACAGGAATATATGCTGCATTCATTTATAATTCTCCATCCCTCATTTATTAAAATTCTTACTATTCCTTTTATAATATCCAAAATAGTTGCATCCGCATTTAGTGTATACTTTTGAAAAATACTGGTTATTCCTAAAGTCAGTCTTTCCTATACTTTAGTTTCTCTCTCTGAACCTGCTCGATAGGCAAAATTTCCTCATTCTTGTATGTCAGCGCATCACAGGTAGCTCTTAGATTTCTCACAAGTCTTCTAATACCATCGGGTTCAAGGGACGCTGCATGATCAGTCCCCTTCCATGTCCGCTCCAAAGTATAGTGCCGTTCAAATACACTGGCTCCAAGGGTGTAGGCAGCTACGTCAATAGCAATACCCAAATGATGGCCTGAAAACCCTATCTTTTTCACGCGCTGCTCATATCTTTCTCTCATACGGGAAATTTCAAGCAAACATACATCCTTAAATGGAACCGGGTATCCTGATGTGCAGTTAAATAGAACCAAATCCTTGGCACGATTATTTTTTTCAAACAACTGAATAATTCTTTCCTCTTCCTTATGAGTTGTCATTCCAAAAGACAACTGTATTTCTCCTATATAATTGTCGCATAGCCATTGAAGCATCTCATAATGAGTATTGCATGCCGAAGGGATTTTTATAAATTCAGGTTTTAATCCCGTTATCTCTTTTGCACTAGTCAAGTCCCACACTGATGTTGAATATGTAATCCCCACCTGTTCGCACCATTCCTTTAACTGTGCATGTTGATCTACCGTAAATTCCAAAAACTCTCTATGCGCTCCATAAGTATCACCAAAAGCGTTTTCTGGATGAGGATGTGGTGCATTATACTGTTCTTCTGTCAATAAGTCTTTGGAGCATCGCTTTTGAAATTTGATTGCATCTGCCTTGCAGAAAATAGCAGCCATGTTAATTAGCTCGTGGGCAATTTCCATCTGCCCCATATGGTTACAACCTGCCTCAGCTATTACATATGGCTTTTTAAACCCCTTAATTTCCTGTAACATTTTAATCTCCTTATTATAGAAACCTTTTAGTAACAATAATATCTGTTATACACACAGAGTCTAATGTATTATTAATAAATAACAAATCATCGGCTTTCCAGTTAATAACTGTATATTTTTATTTGATATCCCTGTGAATTATCTTTTTCTAGAATTACTTCTAATATCTTCACGTCCCTATTCCTTACGGTCTAAAAACAAGTCATCAAACGTTACTCGCTTAAACACTTCAAGCTTTCCCCCACGAGTTGCATTGTAAATACTTATCCCATGCAATTCTGAATATTCTTTTGCCTTTTCATATGCCCTTTGAACAAACTCATAGTTAAATGTATATCCTCCTGTTAAGACACTTTCATGCGAACCATAAAAATGATCTTTATCCGAATCAAATTGCGGAGAAAAAGAAAAATCACATCCCAATAAAAAGATTTCCTTAAATCCCATATAAGTAGCTAATTGTAAACATGAGTACACTACTGTTAACCCACTGTAAACGACATCTGAGATGTCTGAACTAAATCCTATTTCTGGTGAACTTTGCATTTGTCGAAAACAATGGTAACTATCATCAAGCTGATTATTCCAAAATTTCAAATAATTATCACTAAAAAATTTTTCCGTGTTTTTAAACCATCTTCCCTTCTCTTTTAAATTTTCATAATCACGCATTGCAAACCCATCTGATATAACATAGTAATTCGGTCGCCAGTTTGTTTTTTCAAATGCATGGTATATTTGATTCATGCTCATTGTTAATTCATTATTTTTTTGCAGCATATCCAAATCGCTTATTCTAAGACTCGGACCCGTTGCAATAATAAAAATTCGCTTTCTACTTTGAGAATCTTTAAATTTTCTTAAATTAGTTTTCCACTTTGAATAAAATTTTTCATTAAGTGATTTATAATCTAATATATTTAAGTATCTATTATATACGAAACTCCTTTTTTGTATCTGAATAATAAAATCGTTCTCCTCAACTTTAGTTATACTCGAAAATTTGTCAATTATCTTTTTCTTATTTAATCTTTCTAACATTAACTTTTGTTTTTTATCAGCATAAAGAAAGTCCACTTTAAAATCATTTCGTATTAAATACTTATACAAATACAGACCAAAAAAATCGATACCATATATATAATAATGGTTATTTGCATTGAGCTTATGAGAATTAATAAACGTATCATGTTTCACATCTAAAAAAGCGGATAATGCCATACAACTTTTACTTTGCAAAAAGTAATCCTCAATAAAATTATCCTCTAAAGATTTTACTATTGATTCACAGATCATTGGTGTCACTATGATAAAATATTCCCTATATTGGCTTAAATAAGTATTAAAATCAATGATTGGAATTTCCTGATAGAACTTTAAATTTAGTACTTCTGCTTTTGTATCAATGATAGCTACAACCGTTCCCTTATCCAAAACATCTATCAAGTTTTTTCCATTAGTCCCCAGTCCCCATAAAATAACTTCCATTTTTTTCTCTTTCGCTATCATTATTAAGCTCCTCGCAAATCTCATGCAACAGTCTTTCTCTGTACTCAGTGATGTATATTAGAAATAAATATATTATCTAAAATTTTCTATCAACTCCACAACCCTTTCACTAGCATGCCCATCCTCTATCACCCCATGCTCCTGTGAAAACTCATCAACCTTCCTTTTATACTCCTCAGCATCAAACTCTGCTATATTCTTCACCAGTTCATCATTATCCCTGGCTACCGAAAAGGGCAAAGAGTTCATATCCCACATCAACCTTCCACGTTCCTCTGTATATTCCTCCAGATCATCTGCATAAATAAAAACAGGCATTTGCATATTGATGACATCAAAGGCTGAACTGGAGTAATCAGTTATCAGCACATCCGAAGCTGCAGCTAGCTCATTCATATCATCAGCCTGACTCACATCAATCATATTCTGGATACTATTTTTCAAAGGAAACTGACTAAGCTGTGCTGCCAGTTGGGGATGCAGGCGCAAAAATACAATCCACGTGCCACCAAATTTCTGCTCCAGTGCATTTGCCATTCGAGCAAAGTCAAGAGTTGGTTCCTCTACGAATACCTGCCGGTTTCCTTTCTGGCTCCCTCCCCGGAATGTAGGGGCGAACAAAGCTATCTTCACCTCCTGCTGTATATGATATCTCTCTCGCATATATTTATAGGCATCTTCTCTTCCTTTCATGAAGATATCACAACGCGGTGAACCTGTTTTCACAATATCACCGTCATAAAGCAGCATTTCAGGAATTACTTTTGTATACCACTCCGAGTTAGATATCACATAATCCGCAAGCTTTGAATCATATTTACTCACAAGATAAGCGATACGAGGAAAGAGCTTACCTCTGAATTTCCCTACAGGTTTGAATTCTAAGGCCGCATGCCAAGTCTGTATATAAAGCTGGCTTTTCCGCTTCGCCGTACCAACTGCCTTTCTGCTATTATCTACCCAGACTTTAGCCGTTGTCAGATGATAGGCTCTATTGAGAAACGTATTTTTCACCTTTTTAATTCCATTTGGAAATTGCTTTTCCATGTTATTAACCAGCCAGATAATTTCAAATTCTTTATTCCTTTTCAGCAGCTCTTCCGCTATATAACGAGGATTACAGCAGTATCCCCCATCCCCTTCAAAGGTTGTAAATACAATTTTTTTCTTCTTAACAGGAAACACCTGAAGCAAGCGATAGAAAAGATTTGTCCGATATCCTTCCCATTTCCGCTTTCTTATATATCTTTCTTCGTTGCTTAATATCTTCATCACTTACCTCACTCACCTAAATCAAGCTTCTTTGTTAATGCCCTTCACCAGAACCTTGCTGTTCATATTTTCCTTTACACTGCAAAAAACAGCCTAAAGCTCATTCGTCACCATCTGAATGAGCGAGTCTGGTATTCCAGCGCTTGCCCTTTCATAATCCTGGACAAAGTCTACCTCACTCCAAAAATGTCCTTGTGTTGGTATAGGCTTCACATGTAAGTCCTGTTCATCAATGACTCTTTGGAGCGCCCCTTCAAAATAAGACGTAAATGCCTTCTCTTTCATCAGCTTATCGGATGCCTTGCTCAGTTCCCTAATTACGTTTTTACTAATTTTTGCTATTCCTATAAATTCACCTTCCGAAGTTTCACATTCCATTGTCTTATTTATTTCTATGACTTTTCCGTCTTTTACCTTTACCTTCATAGCCTCTTCATCACATGGACCATAATCTACGGGTAAGATCATATCGCCCTCTTCTCGAAGCATAGCCTCAAATATTTCAGGGGCACATAAGGTATCTGCATGTAAATAGACAAAATCATCATGGAGGAAATCTTTCGCCATATAAAAGGAACCCAATACGTTTACCATCTCATAAAACGGATTGAAAACACAACGGATTCCGTCTATCTTCTCCGCCAATTCTTCAAACATTTCACTTTGATAGCCTGTTACAATAATGATATCTTTAATTCCAAACGCGTGAAGCATGGAAATATTATATTCAATCATCTTGATTCCTTTAATTTTCAAAAATGATTTAGGCATATTTTCTGTTAGGCTGCCTAATCTGCTGCCTTTTCCTGCTGCCATAATGATTGCCTGCATATTTACTCTCTCCCATTCTATAATGAATCGCCATAAATGCTCGATATAATATCCTTCTGTGAACTTAATTTATCATTGCCAATATTTCCCGTTACCTGTTTTGTCAGTTCCGGTAAATCCTCTTTTTTAATTCCTAAATCGGCAAGAGTTTTAAGAACGCCTATTCTCCTCATGAACTCAGCCATTTCTTCCCTTGCCTCCTCACCGTTTGATATCTTCTTACCGGTCAGCCAGTACATAATATCCTTCACTTTTTTTTCATTTACATCATATTGTCTTTGTATCCATGCAGGATATAATGCAGATACGCCTGCCGCATGGCTTGTATCCGTCTTAGCTCCCACCGCATACTGCATCCGGTGAGGAAGACATGTTCCTACGCTGGCTAAGTTAATTCCTATTATCATGCTTGCATAGCTCATAGCCTCTCTCGCTTCATGGTTATCCAAATTGACCATTAATAACGGAAGATTCTGCCCTGCCGTTTTGATGGCCTTTTCCGAGATCATATGTGACCAGCTATTTGCCTTTACCGCCGTATAACTTTCTATGGCATGGGCCAAAGCATCAAATCCTGTTTCCATCGTAATACCAATGGGTATGGTCCATGTATATACAGGATTTACAATTGCCGCTTTCGGCAATACCGCAGCGCCTCTTATTCCGCCCTTCATATGATGAATCTGACTGGATATAATTGCACCCTTGCTCAATTCGCTTCCGCTGCCGGCAGTAGTCGGTATGGCTATTATGGGCAGCGTATTCCCGGAAGGTTCTATTCCCTCCAGCAAAAAACGTTCCAGGTTCTCAGAAGTTCCTATTCCCACCGCAGCAGCTTTTGCCGCATCTATGGCACTTCCTCCTCCAAAACCGATAATCACTTTCACTCGTCTGTCCATACCAATTTTAACTGCTTCTTCAATTTCCTCCAGCTTTGGATTAGCGCTTATATTATCAAATATTATGGTTTCTTCTACATTCGGAAGATTGTCCAGAACATTCTTTAGTTCATTCAAATATCCGAATTTTATCAGGCTTCTTCCGGTTGTAACTATCATGATATTTCCGGTCAGCCATTTGTTTTCTTTCTTTAAGGCTTCTTCCACATTATTATTTCCAAAATATATCTTTGTGGGTAACTCTAAAGTAAATCCTTTCATAGTAAAACCTCATAAATTTTCAATTCTGACTTCTCTGTCATCGACCATCTCTTTAATTAATTTCTTTCTTCTTACATATAAATCTTTGACAGTCTCATAGGTATCTTTATAAAGCTCATACATATACATGTATTTTTGATGATTTATCATATTGGGCTTTATGATCATACGTACGGATACAAACTTTTCTGCTGCCTCTCTTAAATCTGTAAAATATCCTTTCCCAAGCAGAACCATCATCGCCGCACCCGTAGATGTGGTCTCAAATTCGGATAAAACAAGTACATCCCGCCCCAGAATATCCGCTTTTATCTGAGAGATAAGATTAATTCTTGCCAATCCGCCTGATAAACGAACTGAATTAATCTTTGTTCCCGTTTGTTCGATTGCAGCTATCATATCCATATCAATAAAACCAGTGCTTTCAAATACCGCCCTCGTCATATCCTTCCTGGTGTGCATTCTTTCTATACCAAAAAATACACCTCGCGCATTATCATCCCAAATCGGCGCCCGCTCTCCCAACAGATAGGGAAGAAATATCAAACCTCTCGCTCCAAGAACCGATTCTCCTGCTTCTTTTTCCATAATCTCATAAGGATAAATTTCATTTTGATAATAACATTGTTTTACCCACTCAATCAGGCCTCCACCTAAATTATTGCTGCCACCTATAATATGAGCGTCCTCTTTATAAAGTGGAAGATTATAGATTAAGGAATTGCTTTGAAGGCTACTCTTTCTTGATAAAGCACGCAATACTGTTACGGTTCCCGACACATCGCTTGCTTCGCCATCTTCCGCCGCTCCGCTCCCTACAAAGGAACAAATCGCATCATAAGATGAAACAACAATTTCCGCATTCTTATTAATTCCCAGTCTTCCCGCCAAATCTGGGCATATTTTTCCTATGGTATCTCCCGGGTCCATCACCCTCGGAAGTCTTTCCCCAGAAATTTCTAACGCATCTAAAAGATTTTCCGGGTAATGCCTTTTCTCTGTATTATAGTGATATTTTATAGCATTAAAATAATCCGTGACATATAATCCGCTAAGCATATACAACATAAAATCATTGGGCGATAAAAATTTATTCGTCTCATCAAAAACTTTAGGCATGTGTCTTTTTACCCATAATATTCTCGGCAGCATAAGGCTGGCACTCATATCCAGCAATGTTTCCTCATATACCTTTTTAAATTCATCCAGTTCGGAAATATATTTGCTCTCTTCTTCTGCTCTTTTATCGGAAACCATAAAGGCTCTCATGAGCGGCGTCCCTTTTTTATCCACGCATACAAGGCAAGAAGCAGATGCCGTAACAGTTATGTAATCAATACATATATCCTTACATTCACAGGCTGCTTTTTCTATAAGCTTCTCCGCACTCTGCCACCACTCCCTCGGATCCTGTTCCACTTTTTCCGCGCTGATAGCCGTCTTAATCGGGATTGCTTCATTAAATAGCTTCATCCCGTTTTCATTAAAAACGATGCACCTTATACTTTTCAACCCCATATTGATAACCATTACATTCTTCATTGCTTTTTGTCCTTTTTCTATATGATAATTCCCAATTTATGAAACACCATCTGGTAAATAGCTTCATAAATTGTTTTTTCCACAAGAGTTGCCTGAAATCCCTCTTCTTCCAAGAGCCCATCTTTCAGAGATTTCATAATTCCTTCCCGATATGCTAGTTTAACTTCCGTTGATATATTTATCTTTTTTACATTTTCCTTTTGGGATAGTTTTTTTATTTCCCCGTCCGCCATCCCACTGCCTCCATGTACGACAAACGGTATTCCAGATAATTGTGCCACATAATCTATCATATCATAATCCAGTTTTGGTTTTCCTTTATAAATGCCGTGAGCATTGCCAAATGCCACAGCAAGCATATCGACATCTGCTTCCATCAGAAATTTTCTTATTTCCTCCCGGCTTGCGATGCAGTGCTCCTGTATATCTATATTATCCTCGATTCCTTTTATCTGTCCGACTTCTGCCTCTACCAGCACACCCACTTTATGTGCCATTTCTATTACCCGGTTTGTCTTATCAATGTTTTCCTGTATACTTAAATCAGAAGCATCTATCATGACTGAATCCCATTCCATTGCAATGGCATCCTCAATTATTTTCATATCTTTACAATGATCCAAATGCAGCCATACGCTAATTTTCTTTTTATTAGCATAGCTCTTAATAAATGCTCTCGTCTCCTTGGCATCTATTTGGCTGTATATTCCCGCCGAAGTCTGCAGAATGATATTCTTTTTCCGATCAGCTGCTGCATCGACTACCGCTTTTGCAGAATTAACATCCCATACATTAAAAGCAAGCAGGCAGGCCGCCTGTAAATCACTTATCATCTCTTATCTCACTTCCCAAATCAGGTTTGTTGGTAATAATCCCATCCACACCCATATCGCAGAAACGACGTATTTCTTTTCCGCTGTTTACCGTCCAAATATTTATTTCGATTCCTCTTTCACGAAGATCCTCAAATGTACCTTTCCTGTTCAAAAGATACCATGCAGGATGAACTGTATTTATTTTGTACTTCTCTGCATAATCTCCAATATCCATGATACCGTCGCAATAAAGAAATGCCACCTTTGCCGAATTTTCCATCTCTCGAAGCTTCAGCATAGACGCATGTGAAAAAGAAGAAAATAATGTTCTTCCAAGCACCTTTTTTTCTTTTATTATCTTCAATACTTTTTCTTCCATACCCTCATAGGAAAATATGTTATTTTTCAGTTCTATATTAAACAAAAACTCTTTATCACCCTTGGACCTTTTGGGAACAAATTGTTCCAATACTTCCTCGAGCAAAGGAATTTTAACCCCCTCAAATTCAGGATGTGTCCTGTTGAATTGAAAGCCCCTTAATTCTTCCAGGGAATAATCTTTAACATATCCTTTGCCATCAGATACCCTGCTTATCTCCTCATCATGGGTGACTACCAGATATCCATCCCTTGTCATCTGTACATCGAATTCAATCCCATCTGCTCCCATATCATAAGCCATCTGAAATGCTTCCATGGTGTTTTCCGGTGCATACTGGCTTGCTCCGCGATGACCATATATTTTCGTCTGATACCTCATTTTCTCGTCTCCATGAATTTCTCCACAACTCCTGCCATAGTAACGGATTCCTCTTCTGTGAATTTATAAGATTTTCTCTCTCCATTGTGAATCAACGATACGAATTCACTTAATTCATAACGAAGGCCGTCTCCCAAAAATCTGGCAGTATACTGTTCCTTCTTGTAAGGATTTTCAAAACGGACTTCAAAGGATTTTGTCAGCCACCAAGGTGACTCTGCGAGAATATATCCTTTGGTTCCTGCAATAATCAACTGTCCCTCTGATTTTACGGCAACACCGGTTTTAGACAATGCCATCCCTCTCTCAAAAGAAAAGGAGGCTTTTGTATACAAATCAATGCCATACTCATTCTTTATACTGTCAAAACTCACACTTTTATACTGCGTTCCTAACAGTTTAAAGATAGGAAGCATCGTATGGTTCCCGAATTCCAGAAAACCACCTCCATAATTCGGATCCTTGCTTTCCCTGGAATCCGGATCTGCAATTCTGGTAAAGCAGGCTTCCACATCTACAATGTTCCCGATAATCCCGCTTCTCGCTACTCCCAGAAGTTGACTAAAGCCGGGACAATACGCTGTTTTAATAGCCTCCAGGAGCAAACAGTCATTGGCTTTTGCCGTTGCAAACAGTTCCTGCGCCTGTGCTTTAGAAAAGGCCATGGGTTTTTCACACAATACATGCTTTCCCTGGCTTAAAACTGCTTTTGCATATTCATAATGTGTCTGATGCAAAGAAGCAATATATACTGCATCCAACGGATTTAAAAATTCTTCAAAGCTCTCCCAATGTGCCTGAACCTCGAAACGCTTCGCAAACCGTTCCGCACTTTCCCTGTGAGGATTGTAAACGCTGACCGCTTCAATGCCGCTGACAAACTTCGCTTCAGGTATAAATCGTGCCGCAATACGTCCGGTTCCCACGATTCCCATTTTTATAATGGGATATTTTTGCTTTCTCATTAAAGTACTGGATATTTCTTTTGTTCTTTCCAAATATACCACTTCACAGAAATCTTTCAGATAGTCAAATTCACCTGTCCAATCTGAACCAATGGCAAAGATATCCACACCATATTTATGAATATCCTCCACTTTTTGTCCCACGTGGTCTTCTACTATAATTTTATCTGCAAATCCGGTTTTTTTTACATTTTCAATTCGGTCTATAATAGAATCCACTACGTTTAATTTCCCCCGGGATTCATCATATTGTTCTGTGGTAACTCCCACAATCAAATAATCGCCTAAAGCTTTCGCTCTCTTAAGCAGCTTGTAGTGTCCCTCATGAAATAAGTCAAAAGAACCATATGTAATTACCTTTTTCATTTTATCGTCCTGTTCCCTCCTCTAACTGTCTTGTCCAATATTTTCCAATATCTGCAATCATCCTAAGCACACTATCCTGCAACTCTTCAGGAAAGCACTTCAATGCCCCAAAGGTCTCAAAGCTCAGCACACCATGGAATCCTATTTCTTTCAGTCCGCATAAGAAACCGTTCCAATCAGTGCTTACTTCTCCAGCCAATTCTTTCGTGAAAGTAAACGGTAATTGATGCAGGTCACGGATTCCATCATTATCGTGAATGTGAAGCGCCTGTATTCTGTTCCCCAAGGTAAGGATCGTCTCCTTCATATTTTTACCGAGAATATTGGCATGGCCTGTATCAAAACAAAAAGCAAAGCACTCTTCCCCTGCTATTTGATTCAGTTTATCCACATATTCAGCCGCTTGATAAGGGTCTGCGCATACACCTTCGCAGATTCTTCCCCCGAAACCATCATATAAATTTTCCAGACAAATTTTTACACCGTATTTCTTACATGAAGGAATCAGACTTTGAAAAAAGTCCATATTTTTCTTATACTCTTCCATTCTTCCCAATGGATAAGACAATTTAAAAGGATGTACGACCAAATATGGCGCATGAAGTGCAGCACAGACAAGAATACTTTTCTCCGCTACCATATGTAAATATTCTTTGTCTTCTTCTCTGCCATACACATATAGAGGATATGGAGCATGGGCCTGAGAAAACTCCAATCCCTCTCTTTTTGCCATACGGTAGTATTCATCAAAATGTACAGATAGCATTTCCTCGGACTGATCGAAGAAATGATTTATTTTTCCCTGATAAATAAGATTATTAGGCAAAAAACGGTCAAGATTAAAATCGATACAGTCAAAACCTGCGACCCTTATCCTATGAAAATCTTTTTCTTCCGCTTTATCCCCTAACAAAAGCCGGGACTGTATTCCTATCTTCAACATAGATTCTCCCTTTGATTGCTTTTTTCCACATTTAAATCGGTTTGCCGTTCATTCTCAGTATTTCTTCTGTCAGCTCATAGTGATTGATCCCCATATCATTCAGTTGTTTTGCTATTTCTTCATAATAAGCATTGCATAAAATCACAATCCTCTCATCTTCAGGAATCTCCAATATAGCCTCCGGATTACAAATAGGAATCCCCAGCTTTTCTGTTCCCCAAAGGCAAGCATTATTATCTACAGCAAAAACAGGAGGATATTTTTTTCCATATTCCCCCATGTATACATCAAACATCTTACCTGCCCCAAACAAAATCTTTTTTTTAGAGCCCATCTGATCTAATATTTGATTAAAACATATGATATAAGAAAAATCAACTCCTATCCTGTAAAGGAATTGAAGCAACGAATCTTGCAGTACTCCCGGAAAACTTGTGAAACTTCGGTAAGTTTCAAAGCTAAGCACACCCTCAAAACTTATCTCTCTAAGTCCCCATAAAAAGCCACTCCAGTCCGTAGTACAAAGCCCGGTCCTGGCATCGGAAAAGCTATAGGGTAATTGGTGAGAATCCGTGACTCCATCATTATCGTGAATATGCAGTACTTTTAAATGAGAACCAAGGGCCTTCACTTCTTCTCTAAGATTTTTTCCAAGCACATTGGCATGCCCTACGTCAAAACAAGCGCCAAAGCACTCTTCTCCAGCTCTCTTATTCAAGATATCAATATATTCTAACGTTTTCCGAGCCTCCGAACAAGCACCTTCCCATACCCTTCCAACTCTCCGGTAAGGCATATTCTCAATGCAGATCACTACTTTTTGCCGACTGGCTTCTTCTGCCAATGATCCAAAATATTCCAGATTTATTCTTTCCTCTTCCACCCTTCCCAGCTCAAATGCCAGTTCCAGCGGATGCATTACCAAATAGGGGCTTTCGAGAAGCTTGCATATTGCAATACTTTTCTTCATTTCCTCCAGAATATATTCCAGTTTATCCGGTTTGTTTGGTTCGTACTTAAATATAGGCGCATGTACTTGACAAAACCGTATCCCATGCCTTTCCGCGCATTCCTGATGTTTCTTAAAATAGGTAACTTCCAATTTCTCTGTGCTATCTTCAGGACTTACAATATTGTAATCCACGCAAGTGATTCCAGCCTGCTTGATTCTATTATATCCTACTTCAATTGCATTTTCTCTGATGATCCCTCTGGACTGTACACCAATTTCCAACATGTCTTTTCCTTTATTTGTATTTTAACTAAAAATTTCACCTGCTTCGGCAACAAATTTCCGCTCCTCCTCTGACAACAAAAGCTCAACCTTCTTTTCTAATGCAGAAAAATTCGCCTGTCTCGATACCTTGACCAGAAAAAGCTTATTTTTAAAAGTTGAAAGGTCATAAAACTTGGACAGAAAGTCAAAGGTAGCATTGGCAGTTTCTTCCTCTCCAGGCTCTTGTTTCAGAAGAATCAGAATTTCTTTTAAAACCTCCGCATGGTAAGGTTCAAGTCTGAGAAGAAGAACCCCATATCGTATCATTTCAACAGAGCGTTTCAGCTTTGCATAAAAAGAGAAAATCTTTTGATATACCATGAAGAGTCGGCCGGACAAGGCAAGGGGATCATTACTTTCATACTCTTCCATCAAATGAAGTGCCTGCTCGTAATATTGAATCGCCCCACTTTCATTTCCACTACGATAGAGCCACTCTCCCGCCCAATAATCCACATCCGGAGAAGCACAACCGCAATTTTTCGCCTTTTGGTAAATGGCAAAAAATCCTTCATCGCTGTCAGCATTCCTTCCAAATTTCACCTTAAGCAAAGAAGCAAAGCCAGGATCCTGATGAATTACATCCTCAAACAAAGCCGGATTCTCAACTCCACGAAGATAAGCTTCCTCCGCCTCCTCATATCGGTGTGCAAGGAGAAGTGAATCTCCAAGATAATGCCACATCTGAATGTTTTCCGGTTCTTCCTCCAGTTCTTTTCGTATCATAAATATATTACGTTCCTCCTTACCCCTTTCCTCAACAACTGAAGGGGCATAACCGGTATGGAAAACGGCAAGCTCACCTGTAGCATCATAGGAATAAAGCTGGCCACCATCTGTCAGATCCAGATACTCGTGCACCCTGTTATGATATCGGAGATCGGGAATATTGCGGAATATGCGGTCCTGTACTCCAGTGCCTATAGTTTTCCCCCCATCCCCCAGATTCACCAGAAGCGACCGTATCAAATGGGGCCGGTGGGTGGGATAAAACTCTTTTTCCAGTTGCTTGAGAAGCGGCAGTATCTTCTTTACATCCTCATCCGAAAAATATTCATCTGCATCCAGAAAAGCAATCCAGTTTCCCCTGGCCTTTTCAATCGCAAAGTTTTTAGCGGCAGAAAAGTCATGTGCCCAGGGAAAATGAAACACCTTCGCCCCCATCTCTTCAGCTATTTCCACTGTTTTATCCGAGGAACCAGTGTCTACCACAATCTGCTCGTAAACAATCCCCTTTCCCCAACCAAGGGCTTGCCGTATGTTCTTTTCCTCATCTTTCACAATCATGCATTGGGACAGCCGAACGGAAGGTTTCATATCAATTCCTCCTAGTGTGATGGGCAACATGAAACTTCACACTGCCCTACGATAAAATAATCCCCCGAAAATTATCTTTCCGGGGGATGTGAAAATCAAAATCCGGCATAATTACTGTAATAACTGCAATACGCCCTGTGGAAGCTGATTGGCCTGAGCAAGCATAGCCTGAGATGCCTGAACCAGAATGTTATTCTTGGTATAAGCCATCATCTCTTTTGCCATATCAACGTCACGAATACGGCTCTCTGCTGCAGTTACATTCTCAGCAGTCGCACCTAAGTTGTTAACGGTGTGTTCCAGACGATTCTGAAGAGCACCTAATTTACCACGCATAGAAGAAACAGTGTTAATGGAACCCTTAACTCTGGATACAGCTGAAGAAGCGAGATCCTGAGTGGCAATACTAACCTTATCCGCATCACCTTTAATGGCAGCCTCGTTGGTAACCTTTCCAGTAGCATCATAAACAGCTGCCTCTTTACCAATCTTTAAAGTATCAGAGCTTACGCTGCTGACAGCTACTGACAACTGATTGAAAGTATCAGATGTGTCACCAATCTGAAGACGAGAATCCAGATTACCATCTAAAAGCTTAGTTCCGTTGAAATCTGTAGCATCTGAAATACGGTCGATTTCATCCTGTAAAGCCATGAACTCTTCGTTCAGGTTCTTACGGTCTGTCTTGTCATCATAGATACCATTAGCAGACTGCTGAGCCAGCTCCACCATACGGTTTAACATAGAGTGAACTTCTGTCATAGCACCTTCTGCTGTCTGAATCAGAGAAATACCATCGTTAGCGTTCTTCTGAGCAGTATCAAGGCTGACGATCTGTGCTCTCATCTTCTCAGAGATAGCAAGACCAGCTGCATCATCACCTGCACGGTTAACTCTGTAACCAGAAGATAATTTTTCAAGGTTCTTAGATACTGCGGTATTGTTTCCGCCTAACTGTCTGTGAGCATTGATTGCTGCGATATTGTGCTGAATTCTCATAAATATTTCCTCCTTGAATGTGTAACAGGGAATTCCATTTCCCTGCTTAATATGTTTTCCTGATTTAGGAAAATAAGTAAATCATGTTGGGGAATCTTGCGGGGTACCAGCCGCAGAAACGACTCCAAATTTTGACACTTGTGCCTTCCGGAAATATAAAATATAATTTCCTTTCATTTACATTATCGTACCGGCCAGTATAAAAGATAAGTGTTTTTTTCAATAATTTTAAAATCTTTTCGCTGTCCCCCATTTTCATGGAACTGCAATTGGCAATAGCCCCTCCATAAGGCAAACCTATAAGTCCATACCTTATCCAGGCATCAACTTTTACCAATATTTATGACTGTATCATATTATTAAATCTGAATTTTGCCTATAGAACTATAGTTTTAGATGATAGTTGAGATATTGATAATCTTTAATCGTTACCACATAATATGAAGTATAAGAAATGCATAATTAGAGATATCTAATCATGAAAAAAGACAATCATCTAAAGGATTTTGCATGACATCCTTGAATTATCAACAATGAAATTAAAAGGTAGATCAAAAGAAGGGGATATGTTTCACCATACCCCCCTTCCACATCAGGCTTTCGTATCCACAATCTGCCCGATCCCATCTGCAGGTACCTGCCTGGGAATCGCCATCTCCGCCATCTTAAGCAATCCGTCTGCCATAGCTTCCTGGGAATCCATAGCTTTCTTTACAGCGCTGATTCCAGCGCTCTGCTGCACTCTTGTAAGGCTCATCTCCATACTCATTGCGCTAATATCCATGTTTTCACTCTCCCTAAGAACTGGTTTATTTTAAAACTGTTTTATGACTGTTTCAGCAAAACGTTTTTGGCTTCTAAGAAAACAATTACGCTTTAACTTCATCATTGAATTTATTAAATTCTTTTTTCCAATATACTCCAGACTGGTTATCCGGAAATTAATATCTTCCAGTTTGCAAGCTGTAAAGTCCTGTTTGATTTCCAACATTTCAAGACTATCGTTCGTGGATTTCAATTTCTCATCCATTAATGCGGCGCTATGGCCTATAAGCCCTCGCTGATCAATGTTATACTTACCCCATATTACTATAATCATATCATATCCGGAATATGAAATCCAGTCAATTATCGAGTGGCCTGCAATGTATCTGTTTCTAATCTTTCACTGCAGCAGCCCAAAGTAAACCAAAACTCAACGCCGCCCTTCACATTCCGTACACCACAGGACTTCCCATGGGAATCCATAATTGCCTTAACAATAGAAAGACCAATACCGCTGCCCCCATATCCCCTTGTATGTGCCTTATCCACCTTAAAAAACTTGGTCCAAATCTTCGGCAAGTCCTCATCCGGGATATTCTGGCCGGTGTTAAATACTGTTACAAGAGCTTCCTCTCCATTTTCCTCCGCCGTTATCACAATCTTACGTTCTCCTTCCAAATGGTTCAGAGCATTATTTAAATAGTTTGTAATGACTTCTTCTATTTTAAATTCATCGGCAAGTACATAAATGGGATCGCAATCTTCCAGTTTCACCTCAGCATCCTTCTGTTGAATCAAAATACCTGCGGAATTAATGATGCCGCGAAGCAGTTCCGTCAGATCGAAGCGTTCCATCTGAATGCTGTCATTGCCAAATTCAAGGGCAGTAAGATTAAGTAATTGGCGGACCATGGTATTCATTTTACCTGTCTCATCCATGATGACCCCACAGTAATAATCCCTGCTTTCCGGATCCTCTGCCATCCCTTCCGTAAGGCCCTCCGCATATCCCTGGATAAGTGCAATGGGCGTCTTTAATTCATGGGAAACATTGGCAATAAAATCCTTTCGCATTTCATCAATTTTTATCTTTTCATCAATGTCCTTCTGTAGTTCTTCATTGGCCGCCCGCAGCTGCCCGATGGTATCCTTTAAGGTGTTGGATAACTGGTTCATGCTGTTTCCCAGCACTCCAATCTCATCTTCCTCTGCGCCGATGTATTTGGCATCAAAATCCAATGCAGACATCTTTTCCGACAGGCTGGCAAGCTGAAGAATGGGCGAAGTAATTCTTTTTGTGGTAAAATATATAAATATACTTCCTATGACCAGAGCTGCCACTCCCACATAGGCGAGAAACCGGTTCGCCAGATCCACACTTTCTGTAATGCTGGCAAGAGGAACGGATATGAGGAAAATGGTCTTATTGTCAGAAAAATATCCCCAGCTTTCCAGATAATAAGAATCGGAACGTCTGTCATAAGTTTTCTGAATAATGTAATTGTCGTGTTTTTCTAAAATGCTGGCTTCCGGCACATTCTTTCCGAATATATAAGCCTCCACCCTGTTTTTTAAAAACTGCTGATCTCCGTTTGTTGATATGAGAACCTCGTCTGTAGTGCTGTCGATCAGCACTGTCATCAGATTGTATTTTTCCCCCATGATGCGGAACATTTTCTGCGCCGGGCCTTCATTTTTAAAATTGGGGTCATAGGTATCCTTGTAATATTCAATGATCCCCTTCCCGCTCTCATTCGCCTGCGTTACTACCTTGTCGATCTGCGTATAGGCTCTCTCCAGAGTCCGCACCTTATCGCTGGTGTAAAAGCTCTCCAGAAACCAGTTGTTTACGCACCATGTGGAAGTAAGGACAAAGGCCATCAGACATACAAAAATTATGGCAAAACGTGCCCTGATGGAATGCTTCATTTATTCACCTCAGATAATATCCTTTCCTCATACTTCGAATTTATATCCCATTCCCCATATGGTCTTAATATAGTCTCCTTTATCACCCATCTTGTTTCTCAACTTCTTTACATGGGTATCTATGGTCCGGGCATCGCCAAAGTAATCGTAATTCCAGACATTGTTCAGTATTTTCTCCCTGGATAGGGCGATCCCCTGATTTTCCAGGAAATAAGCTAAAAGCTCAAATTCCTTGTAGCTTAAATCAATGTCTTTTCCGTCAATGGTAACCTGATGGGCCGCTTTGTCAATACAGATTCCTCCGATTTCCACTGCATCTGCGGCAACTGCATTACTGCGCCTTAATATGGCATCCACACGGGCCACCAGAATCTTGGGACTGAAGGGCTTTGAAATGTACTCATCCACCCCCAGGTCAAAGCCCTGGAGCTCGTCACGTTCTTCGCTTCTTGCTGTCAGCATGATGATGGGAACCTGGGAATATTTACGGATTGTTTTGCAGGTTTCCCAGCCATCCATTTTAGGCATCATTACATCCAGAATAATCAGTACAATATCCTTTTGCTCAAAAAAGATATCCACAGCTTCTTCTCCATTGGAAGCCTCGACCACAGAAAAACCTTTTACACTTAAAAAATCCTTTACCAGCTTTCTCATTCTGGCCTCATCATCCACTACTAATATCTTTAACTGTTCCATATATAACCTCCTGAAATCAGATCTTTATATCACAAAGTATTCATCAGTGATATTGTATCAAATGGAAATGCGAATTTCTACATTTTCACAGAGATTTCACACGATTCAAAAAGAAATAGCTGATCACCAGATTATTCCCCTGACCCAGGAGTGATATTCCGATTCCAACAAAGCAAAAAGCAGATGCGCCGGAAAGAACGCATCTGCCTTATCATAAATATAAAAACTATCTTAATTCTGTTGTAGGAATTGTATCCATATCATCGAATGCCTGGTTCTCTCCGCCCATTGCCCAGATGAAGGTATAGTTACTGGTACCTGCACCGGAATGAATGCTCCAGGATGGACTGATTACTGCCTGCTCATTCTGCATAACAATGTGTCTTGTCTCATTGCCTTCGCCCATCATATGAAATACTACATTATTCTCCGGAATCTCGAAGTACATGTAAATCTCCATACGTCTTTCATGGGTATGGGATGGCATGGTGTTCCATACACTGCCTGGATCCAGAACGGTCATGCCCATAGACAGCTGGCAGGTCTCCAGCACGTCCGGATGGATAAACTGGTTGATCACACGCTTATTGGATGTCTCCATCGCGCCCAGAGGTTTCTTTGCTGCTTTTTCAATGGGGATAAAAGTAGTTTTGCAGGATTTATGAGCCGGTGCACTTACCATATAGAATTTAGCAGGGCTTGATGCATCATCACTGGAAAAAATAACTTCCTTTGTTCCCTTGGTGATATATAAGCAGTCCTTATATCCCATCTTGAATTCTTCCCCATCTGCAACGATTTTCCCTGTGCCGCCAATGTTGAAGATACCAACCTCACGTCTCTCAAGGAAATAGCTTGTACCGAAATTTTTCCAGATATCAATTCCCTTATCAATGGAAACTGTTTCTGTTGTCGGCATGCAGCCTAAAGTCACCATGCGGTCTACGTGAGAATATACAGCAACTACCTCATTGGCAATATATAAATTTTCAATTAAAAATTCATTTCTGGTTTCTTCTGTTGTGTAACGTTTGAAATCCTTCTGGTTTGCAGAATAGCGGATATCCATTTATAAAAAACCTCCTTATATAATTAATTTAGAAATAACTGACCAGCTTCATCGTATCATAATGAGATTTTTAATTCAACATCTTCTTGGATATATTGTTAAAAAGAACATATAATTCAATTTTTAAATAAAAAACAAACAAATGTTAGATGAATCACTTATTTCTTACTGCTCAGTAATTTTAAACTTATTTACTTCTTCACGCAGTAAATTGGCCTGCGCGGAAAGTTCTTCACTGGAAGCAGAACTTTGCTCGGCCGTGGCTGCATTGCTCTGAACTACCGCAGATATCTGCGTGATGCCGTAAGTCACCTGATTAATGGCAATGGTCTGTTCACGGGATGTGATTTCCACTGACTCCATAAGTTCACGCACATGCCTGGCCTGGCTTGAAACATCCATGAGAATGTCCGCATTTTCCTGGGCCGTGTTCATTCCCTCTTTTACGGCATTGGAGGCGTTTTTAACCAATACAGCCGTCCGTTTCGCAGCCTGAGCTGCCTGAGCGGCAAGGCTGCGGACTTCATCAGCCACAATGGCAAACCCTTTCCCTGCCTCTCCTGCACGGGCAGCCTCCACTGCTGCATTCAGCGCCAGCAGATTTGTCTGAAAAGAGATTCCATCCATATCCTTAGTAATTTTCTCTATTTCATCTGAGGTCATTTTAATCTCATTCATTGCTGTTAACATCTGTTTCATTTTATTATTGCTATCTTCTACCCGCTCTACGGTCTGTTCTGCATACCCGGTTGCTTCTTCTATATGTGCAGAGCTTTGCTCCACCTGTGTGGAAACCTCTGTTATTGATGCAGAAAGCTGTTCAATGGTCCCGGCCTGCTCCGCAGTTCCCGCTGCCAGGGCCTGCGCAGCATCAGCCACCTGGGAAGAACCTGCGCTCACCAGGTCTGCCGACTGGTGGATAGCCCGCAGCGTCCTGTTAAGCTGCTGATGAATCAGAAGAAGGGAATCACGGATCGGCGCAAAATCGCCGGAATACTCCTTTTCCACCGGAAGTGTCATATCGCCCTGGGCCAAATGCTCCAAATGTATAGTGATATCATCAACCACATCGCCCATCTTGATAATCAGCTCATCGGTTGCACGGGACAGTACTTCCATCTCATCCTTTGTCCGGCTGACAGGTACCGGAGGCGTATGTACATCTCCCGCTGCCAAAAGCTTCAGACGGCCTGCAATGGGGCTTAGTGGCGCGGTTATGCGATTCAACCGTACGGCCAGCACCAAAAGGCCGGTCACACAGATGCCCACTGAAACGCCAAGAAGCAGCAATATTTCAAATACTTTTTGCTTTTGGTATGCTGCAACGGCTCTGTCAATATCATCAATATAATTCCCTGTGCTGATATACCAGTCATAGGGTTCAAACTTTAAGGTATAAGCCCTCTTTGCAAATACGCCATCCTGTCCTGGCTTAGTAAAGTAATAATTGGTATATCCGCCGCCAGGCTTTGAACCATTTCCGATTAAATTACGAATATAGTAATCTCCGGCCAAATCCTGTTCATTATACCGCTCTTTCCCTTCGTAATCGGGATTCATATGTACGGTGCACAATCCGGTAGATGTATCCGCCCAGAAATAGCCTGTTCCATTGTCATAACGGGTATCCCGCACAATGCTTTCCGCACTTTTTCGTGCTTCCTGCTCTGTGATTTCACCGTTTTCATAGCGTTTATAATTGGCTTCTAACGCACTGACAAGACTTTCCACCACTGTTTTGATATTTGTATCAAAACTTTGATAGCTTGAATCAATCCAATTCTGATACGCACGATTCAAGCTTACGTAAAAGATACCCGTCAACAGGAAAATTATGCTGAAAACCAAAACACTTACAAATAAAATGAGCTTACCTCTTACCTGCAATCTGTATCTTTTCTGTTTTACCATGCTGTGCCTCCTCTATGATTGCATAAGTTTTTCTATGAAATATCATACCTCGCCAGTGAAATTTGTGCAATGCAACTTTGTTCAGAACCGCGGGGAACTATTCAGGGTTTTATTTCCTTTCGTTGGAATAATTTGGAAAATGGACAAATTTTTGAGATATTTGTACAGCATCAGTAATATAACCTGTTTTTTATGCCATAACCATGTAAGAATACAATTTAGATTGGATAATTATTGGATACAAATCTTTTGACAGGCAGGTGTATGGGATTCGTAAAAAACAAGTTATCCCAAAGTTTGCACGAACACTTTAATTATATAAAGTATTTGGCTAAACTTCGGGATAATTTTTATAAAATAATTAAATTTGAGATTACGGTCCGCTTATACTATGCAATCCTGTGAATAGACCATACGATTCCTCCCGTATTGGCTCCTCCCAGATTGAGATTTAAGGATAAACCGCTTGATACATAAAACAGACCCACAACATCACCGCTATTTAATGTTGCATCGCCAGCCAGGGTAACCGTTCCATTGCCTAATACAGCCCTTAAAGTCAGGACAAGCAGGTTGGTGTTTAAAAGGGGAAATAGCCCGCTCACAATTGTAGTAGCTGTGGGTGATGTCCTTGATACTGCAAAGGACGGATTTACATTGCTTCCAATGGAACCTGTTATTGCCACTGTTGTGGAGTAGTTAATAGTTGCCTTTATAGAATATCTTCCTGTTGCAGGTACTGTAAAGTTTCCTGTTGCAGCATTAAAACTGGCATTTCCATAATAAGGAGCAGTTGTGGTCCAGTTTGTTATTTGAGTATCTGTTGATACTGACAGGGAAGATACGAATGCAGAAAAGCCTGTTGTGGCAAAAATTGGGCCTGTTGGACCAGTTGGACCTGTATTTCCCTGCGGGCCGGTTGGACCGGTGTTCCCTTGCGGACCCGTTGGACCCGTAACTCCCTGCGGACCCGTTGGACCTGTGTCCCCTTGTGGGCCAGTTGGGCCTGTATCTCCTTGCGGGCCCGTTGGACCCGTTTCTCCCTGCGGACCCGTTGGACCCGTATCTCCTTGCGGACCCGTTGGACCTATATCTCCCTGTGGGCCGGTTGGGCCGGTATCTCCCTGCGGACCCGTTGGACCTGTAGCTCCTTGTGGGCCAGTTGGACCCGTAACTCCCTGCGGACCCGTTGGACCTGTGTCCCCTTGTGGGCCAGTTGGGCCTGTATCTCCTTGCGGGCCCGTTGGACCCGTTTCTCCCTGCGGACCCGTTGGACCCGTATCTCCTTGCGGACCCGTTGGACCTATATCTCCCTGTGGGCCGGTTGGGCCGGTATCTCCCTGCGGACCCGTTGGACCTGTAGCTCCTTGTGGGCCAGTTGGACCTGTATTTCCCTGCGGACCGGTTGGGCCGGTGTCCCCCTGCGGACCAGTTGGACCCATATCTCCTTGCGGACCCGTTGGACCTGTGTCCCCTTGTGGGCCAGTTGGACCTGTAGCTCCTTGCGGACCCGTTGGACCTGTGTCCCCTTGTGGGCCAGTTGGACCTGTAGCTCCTTGCGGACCCGTTGGGCCCGTAACTCCCTGTGGGCCAGTTGGGCCTGTAGCTCCTTGTGGGCCAGTTGGACCCGTATCTCCCTGCGGACCTGTTGGACCGGTAGCTCCTTGTGGGCCAGTTGGTCCCGTATCCCCCTGTGGGCCTGTTGGCCCCGTAACCCCTTGCGGACCCGTTGGACCTATATCTCCTTGCGGGCCGGTTGGGCCGGTATCTCCCTGTGGACCTGTTGGACCTGTGGCTCCTTGCGAGCCGGTTGGACCTGTGTCTCCTTGTGCGCCGGTTGGACCTGTAACTCCTTGCGGACCTGTTGGACCCGTTGGACCGATGCCTCCTTGCGGACCTGTTGGACCCGTTGGACCGATGCCTCCTTGCGGGCCAGTTGGACCTATATCTCCCTGTGGCCCCGTTGGACCCGTTTCTCCTTGCGGGCCGGTTGGACCCGTTTCTCCCTGCGGACCCGTTGGACCCGTTTCTCCTTGCGGACCCGTTGGACCTGTTTCTCCTTGCGGACCCGTTGAACCTGTGTCTCCTTGTGGGCCAGTTGGACCTGTGTCCCCCTGTGGACCTGTTGGGCCGATGTCTCCTTGTGGACCTGTTGGGCCGGTTTCTCCTTGCGGGCCAGTCGGACCGGTTTCACCCTGCGAACCCGTTGGACCTGTTTCTCCCTGTGGGCCTGTTGGACCAGTTGGGCCTGTTGGACCTGTATTTCCCTGCGGGCCGGTTGGGCCGGTGTCCCCTTGCGGACCCGTTGGACCCGTAACTCCCTGCGGACCCGTTGGACCTGTGTCCCCTTGTGGGCCAGTTGGACCTGCATCTCCTTGCGGACCCGTTGGGCCCGTAACTCCCTGCGGACCCGTTGGACCCGTATCTCCTTGCGGACCCGTTGGGCCCGTAACTCCCTGCGGACCCGTTGGACCTGTATCTCCTTGCGGACCCATTGGACCTGTTTCTCCCTGCAGACCTGTTGGACCGGTAGCTCCTTGTGGGCCGGTTGGGCCTGTAGCTCCTTGTGGGCCAGTTGGACCTGTATCTCCTTGCGGACCCGTTGGACCTATATCTCCTTGTGGGCCGGTTGGACCTGTAACTCCCTGTGGGCCGGTTGGGCCGGTATCTCCCTGCGGACCTGTTGGACCGGTAGCTCCTTGTGGGCCAGTTGGCCCCGTTGGACCTGTATCTCCTTGCGGACCCGTTGGACCTATATCTCCTTGCGGGCCGGTTGGACCTGCAACTCCTTGCGGACCTGTTGGACCCGTTGGACCCGTTTCTCCTTGCGGACCCGTTGGACCTGTTTCTCCCTGCGGACCTGTTGGACCTGTTTCTCCCTGCGGACCTGTCGGACCTATTGGACCTATGTCTCCTTGCGGGCCAGTTGGACCTATTGGACCTATGTCTCCTTGCGGGCCAGTTGGACCCATATCTCCTTGCGGACCCGTTGGTCCCGTATCCCCCTGCGGGCCAGTTGGACCTGTTCCCCCCTGTGGACCGATTGGACCTGTGTCTCCTTGTGGGCCGGTTGGACCTGTAATTCCCTGTGGACCTGTTGGACCCGTAACTCCTTGCGGACCCGTTGGTCCCATATCTCCCTGCGGACCCGTTGGACCTGTGTCCCCCTGCGGACCCGTTGGCCCCATATCTCCTTGCGAGCCGGTTGGGCCTGTGTCCCCTTGTGGGCCGGTTGGACCTGTATCTCCTTGCGGGCCAGTTGGTCCCGTATCTCCTTGTGGACCGGTTGGACCTGTAATTCCCTGCGGGCCGGTTGGACCCGTAACCCCTTGCGGACCCGTTGGACCCATATCTCCTTGCGGGCCAGTCGCACCTGTGTCTCCCTGAGGGCCGGTTGGACCTGTGTCCCCTTGTGGGCCGGTTGGACCTGTATCTCCTTGCGGGCCAGTTGGACCTGTCTCCCCTTGTGGGCCTGTTGGACCTGTCTCCCCCTGTGGGCCGGTTGGACCAGTATCTCCTTGTGGACCTGTCGGACCTATTGGACCGATGTCTCCTTGCGGGCCAGTTGGTCCCGTATCCCCCTGTGGACCCATTGGACCTGTGCCCCCCTGTGGACCTGTTGGACCCGTAACTCCCTGCGGACCCGTTGAACCTGTATCTCCTTGCGGGCCAGTTGGACCTGTCTCCCCCTGTGGGCCTGTTGGACCTGTCTCCCCCTGTGGGCCGGTTGGACCTGTTCCCCCCTGTGGACCGATTGGACCTATGTCTCCTTGTGGGCCGGTTGGACCTGTATCTCCTTGCGGGCCAGTTGGTCCCGTATCTCCTTGTGGGCCGGTTGGACCTGTAATTCCCTGCGGGCCTGTTGGACCCGTAACCCCTTGCGGACCGGTTGGACCTGTGTCCCCCTGCGGACCCGTTGGACCCATATCTCCTTGCGGGCCAGTTGGACCTGTGTCCCCCTGTGGACCTGTTGGGCCGATGTCTCCTTGTGGACCTGTTGGGCCGGTTTCTCCTTGCGGGCCAGTTGGACCTGTATCTCCCTGCGGACCTGCCGGACCTGTTCCCCCCTGTGGACCTGTTGGACCTGTAATTCCCTGCGGGCCGGTTGGACCCGTAACCCCTTGCGGACCGATTGGACCTGTGTCCCCCTGCGGACCTGTTGGGCCGATGTCTCCTTGTGGACCTGTTGGGCCTGTTTCTCCTTGCGGGCCAGTCGCACCTGTATCTCCCTGCGGACCCGTTGGACCTGTAACCCCTTGCGAGCCCGTTGGGCCTATGTCTCCTTGCGGACCTGTCGGACCCGTATCTCCTGTTTCTCCCTGCGGACCTGTCGGACCTATTGGACCGATGTCTCCTTGCGAGCCAGTTGGTCCCGTATCTCCCTGTGGACCCGTTGGACCTGTGCCCCCCTGCGGACCTGTTGGACCCGTAACTCCTTGCGGACCCGTTGGTCCCGTATCCCCCTGCGGACCCGTTGAACCTGTGTCTCCTTGTGGGCCAGTTGGACCTGTGTCCCCCTGTGGGCCAGTTGGACCTGTGTCTCCTTGTGGGCCGGTTGGACCGGTAATTCCCTGCGGGCCGGTTGGACCTGTAGCTCCCTGCGGGCCGGTTGGACCTGTAGCTCCCTGCGGGCCGGTTGGACCTGTGTCTCCTTGTGGACCTGTCGGACCTGTAATTCCCTGCGGGCCGGTTGGACCTGTAGCTCCCTGCGGGCCGGTTGGACCTGTGTCTCCTTGCAAGCCCGTTGGGCCTGTGTCTCCCTGTAAACCCGTTGGGCCTATGTCTCCTTGCGGACCTGTCGGACCCGTATCTCCCTGCGGACCGGTTGGACCTGTAACTCCTTGCGGGCCAATTGGGCCAGTATCTCCCTGTGGACCGATTGGCCCCGTCGAGCCGGTTGGACCAGTGTCCCCCTGTGAACCTGTTGGGCCGGTAACTCCTTGCGGGCCGGTCGGACCCGTAACTCCTTGTGGGCCAGTTGGACCCATCACTCCCTGCGGGCCAGTTGGACCCATCACTCCCTGCGGACCCGTTGGACCTGTAACCCCTTGCGAGCCCGTTGGGCCTGTGTCACCCTGTAAACCCGTTGGACCTATATCTCCTTGCGGACCAATCGGACCCGTATCTCCCTGCGGACCCGTTGGACCTGTATCTCCTTGCGAGCCCGTTGGGCCTATGTCTCCTTGCGGACCTGTCGGACCCGTATCTCCCTGCGGACCCGTTGGACCCATAACTCCCTGCGGACCGGTTGGGCCTGTAACTCCCTGCGGACCGGTTGGACCTGTAACTCCTTGCGGGCCAATTGGGCCAGTATCTCCCTGTGGACCGATTGGCCCCGTCGAGCCGGTTGGACCAGTGTCCCCCTGTGAACCTGTTGGGCCGGTAACTCCTTGCGGGCCGGTCGGACCCGTAACTCCTTGTGGGCCAGTTGGACCCATCACTCCCTGCGGGCCAGTTGGACCTGTAGCTCCCTGTGGACCCGTTGCACCAGTAGCTCCTTGCGGGCCGGTTGGACCTGTCACTCCCCTCGGACCTGTTGGACCTGTTGGCCCAGTTGGTCCCATAGAACCAGAGCAGCCCCTTGGTCCCATTGCCCCCCGTGGCCCAGTTGGACCCGTTGAACCCTGGCAGCCTCTGGGCCCCCTGGGTCCTTGCATACCTGTTTCACCTTTCGAACCAGGACGCCCTGTAGCCCCTTTAGGGCCGGTAGGACCTGTAGGCCCCATGGAACAACATCCCCGGTTACATCTGCAACCTTTTTCTGAACATTCCTGTTTTACCAACTCCGGGTTGTTTTCATAACTATCACTGGCATTCTCCATCTTATGACACCCCTTCTGAAAATCCCTAAAGGAACATATTATAATGTCAGCAATAATACGTTCCATCTTTTAAGGAACATTTCATTTTTGTGCGGCAGCAACGATGTTAAAATTGCTTTTTAGCCGCTCATTATCGGGAGCATATTTAAGAGCACTCTTTGCGTGTTCCAGGGATTCCTTCGGCATACCCAGCCAAAAAGCAGCTATGGAGCAAAAATCATCCAGAGTATAATCCCAGGAATACCCCATATTGACAAAGGTCCTTGATTTCTCCTTGATCTTCAAAGCCTCTTTTGTCAAGAAATATGTCATTGCCCAATCTTTTAATTCATAGCACATTTTAGAGAACTCCACATAGGGATCACGAATATCCGGTACTTCTGCAATCGCTTTATAATACCAGGCATATGCCCCTTTTAGGTCTCCTATTTTATAGCAGGATTTTGCAATCCAGCGCATTGCGGCGCATCGCTCGTCTTTCCATACGGCAGCCGGCAAAGCAAGATATTCCTTAAGTGTATCAATGCATTTTTGCCACTGGCTCTTATACATGTATTCTCTTCCAAGATAGTACCGCATCCTCTCATCCTCCGGATCCTCTTTCACAGCAAGCTCCAGGAGGGGAAGATAGGAACCCCGGGATTTTTGAGTATCCGGGTAATGGCTGAGGATCATTCCTTCAATATATAAGGTCTGAACGGGCAAATTTCCCGTATATTGGATAAATTCGTGAATAGGACATTTCCAGCGGAACCCTTGCCGGCTATGGACCTTAAAATAATAAAATTGAATGTCAGGAGTACCGTCTTCCTTAAGGCTCCAGTTATAAAGGTATCTTCCCATTCCTGCTGTCTCCCTGGAACTTCCCGGACCTTGATTAAGCCACGCATCCTCCAGCTTCTTGCGCCAGCCTGGTTCAAACAATTCATCTAAGTCCGTACAGACGCAGATGTCTACATCCTCCGGGACATGATCCAGAGAAATATTCCGCGCCACATCAAACCTCCATGGCTTTACTATGTCCACATATACAACCGCTCCCCGTTCTTTCAATTTTTCAACGGTACCATCATCAGAACCGGTATCAGTGACCACAATCAGGTCAGCCTCACTCATAGAGTCCATCCACTTATCTACAAACTGAACCTCGTTTTTACAAATGGCATAAACACAGATTTTTAGTCTCATGAGGATCCCTCCGACTTTTCCTGTTTTTTGATCCTGTCCTCAATCATAAGCAGGTTATTTTGCAGCCTTTTATTGGAAGGGTCCAGCCCCAAGGCTTTCCGGGCATAGTCCCTGGCTTTCTCATACATCCCCATGTTATAAGCACCGATGGCGCCGTAATCATGCAAAGCAAATCCCCAACATTCCTGTTCTACCAGATAGCTGCCTGAATTTCCCGTGATCGATAATCCTTTTTCTGCCATGGCGTAGGACAGGGGCCAGTTTTTTTCCTTATAGGCTGATTTTACCAGTGCCAGATATGGTTCACGGGCATCCGGGCATTCTGCCAAAGCACGGAAGAGCCATGATCTGGCTTCTTTCATATTTCCCTTCTCCTCATAACATTGGGCTATAAGGCGCATGGATGCACTTCGCTCCTCGTTCCATCTGGCCGTTGGAAGGGAAAGATGTCTTTTCAGTGTTTCAATCCCCTTATCATAATTTTTATAATATACATATTCTCTTCCAAGCCAGAACATAGACCTGTCATCAAGCGGGTTCTCCTCAACTGATAATTCCAAAAGGGGAAGATACTGGCTTCTTGGCTTTGATAAATCCGGATAATGATTAAGAACGATTCCACGAATCCATGCGGTTTGTTCAGGGCCAGCACCACCGTATTCCAAGACCTCATGCACCGGATGTACCCAGCGGTAACCATGCCGGATGTGGATCTTTTCCATTGGGTACTGTTTTTGGGGGGTGCCGTCAGGATTACAGGCAAATGTAAATAAGTATCGTGCACGGGTATATTCCGGCTTCCATAGGTCTTCCAGCTTTTGCCTCCATCCCGGCTCAAATACCTCATCTAAGTCGTTTGAAACACAGATATCCGCATCCTCAGGGACATGGCTCAATGCCACATTGCGGGCCGTGTCAAACCGCCATGGCGATATGGTCTCTTCATAAACGATAGCTCCTCTTTCCCGAAGTCTTTCAACCGTATGATCGGTTGAGCCTGTATCTGTCACAATGACAGCATCAGCTTCGGATACGGCATCCATCCAACGATCTACAAACTGTTCTTCGTTTTTACTGATTGCATATACGCAAATTTTATATTGGTTCACTTCTACCGACTCCTTTAGACGTTTTTAATCGTTATATTTATTCTACTAAATTCAGTATATGCATCCTGAAGCTTATCTTGTGAAGAAGGGAGGCTGCATCACTGCATCCCCCCCTAAGTAATTGTTTTAATGATTCGTCTGACCATAGGTCTTGAATTTCTCCATCACTTCTTCCATCTGTTCCCCATTTAAGATAACAGGATTTCCCAGACACATTGCTTTATATTGGACTTCTGCCAGAAACTCCAGATTGCACGCGAGCCCATAAGCGCTCTTAAGATCGCTGCCGCATACAATCTGTCCATGATTTCCAAGAAGTACTGCTTTGCCTTTTCCACAGTACTTTATAGATTCCTCAGCCAGCTTCACCGTTCCGAATGTGTGATACGGCACGCACGGCACTTCGGCTGTGCCGGCATCGCCTATGACGTAATGAATTGCCTTGACAGGCAGATTTAAAGCCGCCAGGACTGTGCAATACATGGAATGGGAATGAACCACTGCGCGGGCTTCCGGTTTATCTCTGTAAAAAACCGAGTGAAGTGCCCATTCACTGGATGGCTTACGGCTTCCATCAACGATATTAGCTTCCAGATCCGTAATCACCACGTCTTCCGGGCAAAGATCCATATAATTTATTCCGGAAGGCGTAATAGCCATCAATTTTTTCTCTTCACTATAAATGCTTAAATTACCACTTGTTCCCGGCGAAAGTTTCTCCTGGCTCATTCTCTTTCCATATTCAACAATTAATTCTCTTTCATCTTGTAATAACATTTTTATCCTCCTTAAATCAGCCCTCTCCCCGGTCTTTCTAAACTTTATGCCAAGCGGATATTCGCAATCCGCGACCCTGCTTACTCACAGCGTACCCCGCTCCTCCAGGCATAACTGAATAGCAGCTATCGCTGCTTGTCAGGTGGGGCTTATACTCCACCTGATTGAGGCAAGTCCCTACCCACCACTTAATAACCTCGTGTTCCCGCTTCTAAGGGGCGGGAACACTGGGTCACACTGTGCTCTTCGCACTTGCAGTGGGGGGACTTACTTGATTTGGTTAAAATATGCGTTTAAATTCAACGGAGCAAAAATCCCCTTGTCCGTTACCACGCCATCACAAAGCTTGGGCGGAGTAATATCAAAAGCCGGATAATACCCCTTCACACCCGGCATAGTGACCCTGGTCCCCATGGCTTCCAGAACCTGTTCCGGATCGCGTTCTTCAATCCTGACCGTATCTATGGTCTTATGAGCTTCATTAGGCTCTCCTGTCGCATAATAAGGAATTCCCCAGTAATTTGCCATAAGTGCCATTTGAAATGTGCCCACCTTGTTGACTACATAGCCATCCATGGTAATAACATCCGCAGCAGAAGTAAATACGTCAACCTTTTTTTCCTTCATAGCATATCCGGGCATATTATCAGACACAACCGTTACATCAAACCCCATATCACAGGCAACGCTGGCTGTTAAACGCGCTCCCTGAAAATACGGACGTGTCTCTGCACATATCATTTTAATTTCATTCCCTCTGTTACGGCATTCCCGAAGTGCTGTTCCAATGACTGTTTCTGCAAAACAGATGGTCATAACAGTACCATTCTTTGGAATCTGGTCAGCCAGATAAGAACCTACCTTACAGTATTTCAGATAGTTATTATTTATATAATGAAACGCATACTCCTGCATGGCATCCACAAGCTTCTGCCCGGTTTCTCCCTCCCGGACTTTCTCCCTTACGACTTCCATCGCTCCATCGGTGATTTTCACCATAGCTTTCACGGTTGTCGGACGGGCATGGGAAAGCGTATAAGCAGCGTGTTCCATATATTCTTCCACATCTGCCCTGCCGCTCTTCATAACTTCATAAGCAGCAAGTGCCATTCCCATGGCAGCCGCAGTATAAGGACCTGCGCTCTGGGTAACCATATCTGCAATGGCCTGAGCCACCTCTTCATGCTTTCTGCACACTACATATTCCGTTCTCACCGGATAAATGCGCCGGTCTAAAATGCGCACCATTCCATCTTCATACCATGCAACATTTTCATAGCGCAGCATAAATGCCAAGCCTTCGTCTCCTCTTTTCATTACTTTCTCCTTTCTACTACCAGTACAGGCCAGACTACCAACAAAAGCATCACAAAGGTTACATCTTTCCAATTACCTGATGTTCAATAATTTCATGAAACCGATCGGCAATTTCCTTTCCCTGCGAAATCTTTTCCCGCTGCTTAATCAAAACAATACCGGTTAAAATCAAGGCCCTCTCTATTTCAATTCGTTTTTCCACATTTCCCACGCCGCTTACTTCCTCTACCTTCGAATCCCCCACAACGCGGCGGATTATTTCCGTGCCTGCATATCCCAGGGTATCAGCCATTATCTTACGAATATAATGATCTTTAAAGCCGGAATTTCTGTACATATCAAACGAAACAACCTTATCATACTTTTTTTCTATTTTATCCCTTACCATATCGTAGCACTGGATGACCGTTTCTTCAATCCACTTTAAAAATTCTCTATTTTCCGGGTCAAGATAAGCCCTGTTCGTCCATGCGAAGAAAAGGTTGCCAATCACATTTCCAATGTCATAACCCATAGGACCATAAAACGCAAATTCCGGGTCAATGACTTTTGTTCCTTCATTATTTACAAAGATCGAGCCTGAATGAAGATCTCCATGAATCAATGCCTGAGCATGGTTCATAAAGTCATCCCGTAATTTTCCCACCTCTCCCTTTAGTTCCTCATCAGAATACAGGTAGGATTCCACAAACGCCTCATTTCCAGGTGTAACAATATTGCAGTTGCGTCCTTTTAAGTCATAATAAGGCTGAGTAAAAACAAGATCCTCGGAAATATCACACAATTCCACATTGGTAAACAATTTAACCCATTCCTTTTTTAACCCTCTGTCCATAACAAGGTCCGTTGTAGGAAGCAGTGTATCCGCCAAAAATGAAGAAATATCTTCCGCCAGGCAGGGAAATGTTTTCCCTAAAAGCATTTCTTTGCGAAGATTTTTATAAGAAGAAATATCTTCCATGGACAAAGCACACATAATTTCATCATACCGATAGACCCTGGGCACATAATCAGGTGCCAGTTTGCCTTGTATTTTCAGTATTTCCGCTTCTATTTTATTACGGTGTAAATCCAGGGGGCGTCCCGATGCCCTTAACACCTTATCCGCCTGTTTAATAACCAGGGAACGGCCTGTGGCTTTCTCAGATACCCGAAAAACATAATTAATATTGCCATCGCCAATCTCAGAAACTGTAAGCTCTGCTTCCGGTCCAAAAAAACAGATAACCTCTGCCACATACTCCTTAACGTCTTCAAGCTTCATCAAAAAATGTTCCGTATATTTTGTATTCATCCCTATTCTCCTCGTAAATTATTTGCTGCTGCCAAATTTTTTGGGAAATCCGGTTACAATAAACAGTACACCAAAAACAAGCATCAACAGGCAATACCATACATATGGCATAATGGCGGTAGGACTGATTCCTGCCAGGCCACCTGCTACCAGCAGCTGTCCTGCATAAGGAAGCAAACCATTAAAAGCAGAAGAAAACAGGTCCAAAATACTGGCCACACGGCGGCGGTCGATTCCCTGGGCATCTGCAATATTCCTTGCAATCGGACCGGCAGCAATAATTGAAATTGTATTGTTGGTTGTTGATATATCAAGCAGTGAAACCAATGCCGCAATGCTCAGCTCCCCGCCACGGGCGCTTTTTGTTTTTTTCGTCAACTTCTCCAGCAGATAATCAATACCGCCGAAATACTTCATCAGCGCCACCATGCCTCCAACCAATACCGCAATCAAGGACATATCTTCCATCCATGTCATACCTTCATGCAGAATGCCAAGAGACTGTAAGAGAGTAAAATCACCATGCATCATGCCAATAACAAGGCCGCTTAAAATGCCCAGGCCCATAACCGGAATAACATTCATACCGCTTAAAGATAAAACAATGATAACCGCATAAGGAACAATATTAATAACATTGAAATCATATACCTGGGCTGCAATTTCCCTCCCCATGGGAACTAAACTCAATAAGATCAGGTTAATAATGACAGCAGGAAGTACCATAAGGAAATTAGCCCTGAACTTGTCCTTCATGCTGACCTCCTGGGTACGGGTGGCAGCAATTGTAGTATCAGAAATAAAAGATAAATTGTCTCCGAACATAGCGCTTCCAACCACTACACCGCCGATAAGCGCAACGTTGACACCTGTTTTTGCAGCAAGGTCAATCGCCACTGGCATCAGAGCCGAAACAGTTCCCATGGAAGTTCCCATGGAAAAGCTTAAGATACAGCCTATCAAAAACAATCCGGGAAGCAGCATTCTGGTCGGCAATATGGTAAGGCCGATGTTTACGATGGAATCCACAGCATGCATATTATTTGCCACGCTGTAAAATGCGCCGGCAAGAAGGAAAATGATGACCATCAAAATCAGGGTATCATCTCCCCCGCCTTTACAGAATATGGTAACCTTATCTGTAAAGCTCACCTTTTCTTCCCCTGGATTCTGCAGAAGAAATGCCACAAAACATGCGATGGAAATACCAATCATGAGCGGCATATTATCAAAACTGCCGGAGACAAAACCTGTAGCCAGATACAGCGACAAAAATACAATCAATGGCATCAGACCTATAAAACTTCCTTTTTTCTTTTCAGACATAACTTTTTCCTCCTAACATATTAATGATTGTCAACTTTATGCGTACGCTTTTTCCGACCAGCCTTCCCATACATTTCCTCAAATCCAGGCGTATATTTTCCACACCTGATAAAAAGACCGTTTTTGTGTGGGATGTTGCTTGTCCCTCTTAAGATACATCACAAAACCACATATGTCAATAATATTTGCATATATTTTTTTATTATAAGTCTATTTTTTTATACATTTTGTCATCAAACAGCCTCTACACCTCTCATAATACAGCTTAACATCTCACAACATTTCAAAAAACCACATTTTACTTGCCTTCTGTTTGTATAGATGCTATAATGAAAAAATGATAACAAACTTTATGTTGCGTTTTTTACAAGGGCATAGCCCTCTATCAAAAAAGACCGGAGATTAATATGTTTAAAATTGAGCGACAAGCTTATATTGAAAATGAATTAAAGAAAAATAAAAGCGTTCTTATTTCTGATTTATGTCAGGCTCTTGACTGCAGCATGGAAACCATACGGCGGGATTTAAAAGAATTGGAAGCAGCAGGAAAAGCACAACGTATTTACGGAGGAGCTTTTCTTCCAGAAGAAAATGATTTAGGAGTTCCCGCCAAATTAAGGGAAACCTTCTTTCCGATGGAGAAGCGGCAAATGGCGGAGCATGCTCTCAGCTTTATTTCAAAAGGAGATGTCATCATGCTGGATGCCAGCACTACCTGCTTAAAGCTTTCCCAGGCAATTCTGGAAGCAGGGCTTCCCATTACTATTATCACCAATTCCTTAAGAATATGTTATATTTTTAATGAGCAGCCCAATGCTGCCCCGCGCATCATCTGCTTAGGAGGAGAACTTCATGCAAAGACGAATTCCTTCATCGGCTATAAAACTACCAATGAGATTAACGAATACATTGCGGACAAGTCTTTCATAAGCTGCCCTGCCATCGACATGACCTTCGGACTGACCGACAACAATCTGGCATCAGCCATGGTGCGGAAAGGGATGATCGATCATTCCAGAAAACGCTTTTTGATTGCCGACCATACCAAGTTCAGCAGCAATGCCTCTGTTTTGATCGCCGGCCTGTCGGTGGTGGATACAATTATTACAGACAAGCCTCTGCCGCCAAGATGGGAAGCCGAATGCATAAACAAAAAAATTCATTTAGAGTATTTGTAAGTTGCCTATCAAAAAGGAGACTGATTATGCAAAACTTTAATTATCACAACCCGGCAAAAATTATCTTTGGAAAAGATTCCGAAAAAGAAGTCCAGGCTCTGCTTCACGATTTAAACGTTCATTCGCTCCTGCTTGTTTACAGCGGCGATTTCATCAAGACCCTGGGTATCTTTGACACGGTCAAAGATGCCTGCGAAAAAGAAAACATCGTGTTTTTTGAAAACGGTTCGGTTGTTCCAAATCCAAAAATAGAACTGGTCCGCCAGCTTACCGCCCTTGGAAAAGAGAAAAATATCGACTTTATCCTTGCAGTAGGAGGAGGCAGCTCTATTGATACAGCAAAAGCCGTGGCAGCGGGCATCCCATATGACGGAGATGTCTGGGATTTTTTCGAAGGAAAGGCCCCTCTTTGTACTGCTCTTCCTATGGGCGTTATCAGCACCCTTCCTTCAAGCGGAAGCGAAACTTCCAACTGTTCCATTATTTCAAACGGACTTCACAAGCTTGGAATTGAAAGTGACGCCATCATTCCACGCTTTGCCATTATGAATCCTGCCTTTACTTTAACCCTTCCGCCTTATCAGACAAGCTGCGGAATCGCAGATATTTTGTCACATCTGCTGGAACGGTATTTTACCGACGTCCCCTTTGTAGATACCACGGATTTTCTGATTGAAGGAGCGGTACAGGCTCTTTTATTAAACGGAGAACGCTTAATGGCCCGTCCGGATGACTATCATGCACGGGCCGAGATTCAGTGGCTCGCCTCCATTGCCCATAACAATCTTCTGGATACCGGGCGGGTGGCTGACTGGGGTTCCCACCGCATCGAACACGAAATAAGCGCTCAATACGGTATTACACACGGGGAAGGAATGGCAGTGGTGCTTCTGGCATGGTTAAAATATATGGAAAAAGTAAAACCGGAAAAACCGGCACAACTTGCAAACCGTATCTTCCACGCAGATTATCATGACCATTCCATATCAGAGATGGTCATGATACTCCGCCGCCGTTTAAAGGAATTTTTCAGGATTCTCAATTTAAGAACCTCCCTGACAGAGATGGGAATCAACAGTGAACATTTTGAAGAAATGGCGGATCGGGCGACTTCAAACGGTACAATCGGCCATTATGTCCCTCTGGGGAAAGAGCAGGTGATGGAAATCTTAGATCTGGCGAAATAATAAATGAAAGCCAGCCTATATGACTTCCATTTAGAGTAACTTAGAAATAAGTAAAGAAAAAGCCGGCATAATGCCGGCTATAGACTGCGATAAAGTCAATTTTCAGATATAGCACTGAATATAAGTTATAAATATTCAGTGCTGTATTTTTATATTATATTCTCTGTGTTTCCTATACTAATTCAATATCTCCTTAAGGTAAACACTTATGAACATATAGCAAAAAACAGTTACAGAATCCATGTCCAGCCATTTTCTGACGCCCTCTATTTTTCTATTCATTAATTGTATAGATGTTTCATCAGCTTCTCAAGTTTGATAAATCCTGCTGGTCAAATGACTTTTTATTTAAAGTTAAAAATATTTACTGTACTCTCCAGTTGGAAAATGACTCTCTAATCCCAATACTCTTGGCCATAAGCCTGTGTCATCAATAATAAAACCCATGATCATTCCCATATGGCTATGTAAATGCCTGAACTGTGCTAAAATCAAAGTAAATCTATTATATTCGCAATCCGTGGGAGTATCCAATAGCTGGTTATCCGTTAATGCTGAAAGATAGGCTTTTATTTTTATATCAATATCAACAAAATAATGATTTATTTCTTCTCTTAAAAGATACTTGCCTGGACTTACCTCTAAGCTGTTTAAATCCTTTTCATGTATATCAGGCTCTGCATACCCTTTATCTCTTGGATTTATAAACCATAGATCCAAGGAATGAAGCATATGATAAATGTGTTTCCAGCATGGCATTTCACAATAAGCTTTGCTCCATAACTCATCGGGAACACAATCGATCACATTTTTTACCTCCCATAAGGCACGGCATGTCTGTTCTTTTATGATTTCTGCTAATAAATTTTCTTCCATATCCAAATCACCTTTTAATTCCAAATGAATCTGTGCTATAGCATAATGAAAATATGGATTTAATATCTCTCCATAACTTTTTAGAAATAATATTGATGATCAATTCTTCTACCGCCGAAATGCTTGCAATAAAACAAACCAAAATGGTTGCTGCATATAATCCTAACCAAATATAGAGAAAGGGGAAACAAAATAAAACGATCCCCGCTGCCTTATTCCCATACGTATGTAAAAAGGCAAGCTGCCTGTATCGTATAAAACCAAGCCCTAAGGATGCCAGGCGTATAGCAGCAATCATAATTATCCAGCATATGCTCCACAAAGGCAATTGAAAGCTGGGAGCAAATATGGACAACAAAACCACAACCATGAATGCATCTGCAATGCTATCCAGAATCTGACCCTTTTTGCTTACCACATTCATCTTCCGCGCAATTATTCCGTCTAAAACATCACTGATCCCGCATAAAAGGTATATAATGAAAAATTGTCCTGAGAATGGTTTAATAACCAATAAAACCACAGTTCCTAACATTCTTGTTATGGTAATCAAGTTGGGAATGTTCTTCATTTGAACCTCCAGCACTTTAATAAATAAAAGCACTCCCTGCCGTATAAAGCCGGCATGACACCGGCTTCTCTGGCAGTCCATGGCTGCATTTTTAACCTTTACTCAACCTCCACGCCATATACCAGTTCATAGATTTCTTTCTTATATGGCTTAAATTCCTCTTCCGCCATAAGTTTTCCATAACTCATAATCAACAGGGGAATGGGCTTGTCCCCAGGCTTTAAGGGCATTTGCTCATAGTAAAAGGAATTGGAATGAAATCCCAGCCTTTCATAAAATCTTTCCCTGCTTCTGGTCATGGGATTCTTCTCAGTGATTGGCTCTATTTCCAGAAACACAGGCTTTTCTGACTCTTCCACAACCTCTTCCACCAACTGTTTTCCATATCCTTTTCCCCTGCATACTTCCGTTGTGGCCAGATGCTCCATAAAAACACAGGTTGGAAGATCCCAGTATCCCAGAAAGGCCACAATCTTTTCGTCCTCCTCTATTACCCGGACTTTATAACAGGGATTACCGAAAACCCTTTTCTGATCGTCTTTTGTCCGGCGCTCAATATCAGGAAATGACTCCTTATAAATCCGGTATGTTTCCTCAAAACGGGTCTGCGGGTTCTTTAATAACATAATATCAATCTCCTAATCTTTTATCTATAATTGTTTCTTTCTTTAAGTGTAACATTTCCTGAGAAAAGAAGCAATGAAAAGCAGCCTGCTCCTTCTTACCAGAGCAGGCTGCTTTTCATTTTATTTAATGGTAATTCTGCCCTGACCTGTAAGATTCACATAATCAGCACCAACATTGCCGCCTAAATTGCTGCGGATGTAAGTGGAAAGCAAATCTACATCAGTCATGACATCATCCCGGATTACCTTACTTCCCTTAAACATGGTCATGCCATCACCGCCAGACTTTAACATGTAATTATGAGAGGCTACGGTATAAGTCTTATTCACGTCAAGAGGAGCGCCGCCTACCATGATATCGGATACCCGGTATGCTCCATTTACCTTCACAAAATTATCTTTTTCATCCACCTGGACATTGGAGGTCTTGGAGGTATCGATGGTATAGGTAAGACCGGATACCTGCAGGAAACCGCCGTTCTCCTTCGGGCAGTTCCGGGAAGCCATTTCAAGGGCATCCTTGATCTGCTGGCCGGTTACCTCTGCAACGCATCCCATATTACCGAATGGGAATACAGTAAGGGTATCATTGTAGGTAATGTTGCCGGCCTTAATGTTGGCTCTGATGCCGCCGCCATTGGAAAGGCCGATCTCTGCTCCAAGAACATAGCGGTATGCATCTGCAGATAAATCACCAAGGTTTGTCTCTGCGCTTCTGACCGCACGGTTTCCGGTTGCCGGATCATTGACCGTAAGTTCCACATCCGTATGGCCGATCACAGTCTTTAATGTCTCATTGTACTGAGCCTGGATTGCCTTAATGAACTTGTCTGTATCATAGTCAATGGCTTTTCCGTCAGCTGTGACAGCACTCTTTCCAGGAATCACCAGTTGGATACCAACAGCCAGGACATTGGGGTCCTTGATCTTGTCTCTGTTTGCTTCATAGATTTCATTCCAGCGGTTATAGGAGCCTAATTCCCTCTTTGCGATCCGGCTTAAAGAATCTCCATTCTTTACTGTATAAGCGCTGGTACCTGCTCCTGCCGGAACCTGGGTAACCAGTTCACTGGAAATCGTTCCATTTGTGTGAAGTGTCAGCTTTCCGATGTTCTTTAACTTTGTACCTGTCTGGGTAAGAAGCACATCCTGGCCATCCTTATTCTTTATGTACTTTCCATATTCCTCATGGGAATGGCCGTCGATTAATGCATCAATACCTGTGGTATTCTTAATTACATTGTCAGAGGTCCAGCGGTCTGTTGTCCCGTTTTCGCCCAGATGGCCTACCAGGATTACATAATTAGCCCCTTCCGCTTTTGCACTGTTTACAGCCGACTGAATCTGGTTGTAGAGTTTTTGTCCATTTTCATCTTCACAAAAACCGTATATGTAATTTCCGTTTCCATCCTGGAAATAAGCTGGTGTGGATTTGGTAAAGCTTTCCGGTGTGGTAGCACCCACAAACGCAACCTTGGTATCTCCATATGTAAACATCTTATAGGGAGCAAATACCGTGGAGCCAGTCCTTAAATCCATAAAATTGCTGGAATAATAGCCGCAGCTTAACTTACCTGCCAGTTCCAGAAAACGGGGCATCCCATAATCATACTCATGGTTGCCCGGCACTGCGAAGTCATAACCGACCTTATTCATAATGTCGATCAGATATCCTCCGTCCGACAGCGTTCCAATAGGCGCGCCCTGAATGGCATCTCCTGCATCAACCAGCGTCACATAAGGTGTCTGGGCCTGCATCTCTTTCTTATAAAGAGCCAGTCCCGCATATCCTATGTTGCCGTCTACGCCGCAGTGGACATCGTTGGTGTAGAGAACCACAATATCCCGGTCTGCAGCCAGAGAGGAAAAGGATATGCCGGTTGTCAGGGAGAGGACCATGAGCAGTGCCAGCCATAATGACAGAAACCTTCTTGTCTTACTTCCTTTCATTTTTAAAACCCTCCTTTTGAAAAGTACATTTTCCTCTATTATATCAGATAAATGTAAAAATAGTATATAATCTTTTTGATTTTTTAAAATAATTTATTACTTTTCACAGGTTTCTTCTCAGTATGGAAATTGTAAACATAGAAAAGGGATGCCCTCTCCGCCTTAAGCTGACACTTTTGGCAGAGGGGCATCCCTCATGACTCAATTATTCTTTTTCTTCACTAATTTCTATCCCCAGTTCCACAAGCTGCTTGGAATCTACAACGGAAGGTGCCTCTGTCATCAGGCAGGAAGCATCTTTTACCTTAGGGAATGCGATTACATCCCGGATGCTGTCTGCACCTACCATCAGCATGACCACACGGTCCAGACCATAAGCAAGCCCTGCGTGAGGAGGAACTCCATACTTAAACGCCTCTAAAAGGAAGCCGAACTGATCCTGAGCCTGTTCCTTTGTAAAGCCCAGCACTTCAAACATCTTGGACTGGATATCACTCTGATGGATACGGACAGAACCTCCGCCAAGCTCCGTACCATTTAACACGATGTCATATGCTTTTGCACGGACAGCGCCAGGATTGCTGTCAATAAGCGCCCAGTCTTCATCCATTGGCATGGTAAACGGGTGGTGCATTGCAGTAAAACGGCCCTGTTCTTCGGAATACTCAAGCAGCGGGAATTCCGTTACCCATAAAAACTTAAAGTCATCCTTTTTCAGAAGATCAAGCTGTCTTGCCAGCTCCAGTCTTAAATTGCCTAATACGTCAAATACCACTTTATCCCGGTCAGCCGCAAATAAAAGCAAGTCTCCCGGCTTTGCCCCCATTGCATCTGCCAGAGTGTGAAGTTCTTCCTCTGTCATGAATTTTGCAAAGGAGCATTTATAGGTACCGTCTTCATTGACAGCTAAATAAGCCAGACCCTTTGCACCAAAGCCCTTTGCATATTCCACCAGGGCGTCGATCTTCTTACGAGGCATGGCTCCCTGTCCTTCGGCATTGATACCCCGGACAGAACCGCCGTTTTCAAGAGCGCCCTTGAATACTGCAAATTCCGTATCCTTTACTACATCGGAAACATTTTTAAGTTCCATCCCAAAACGCATATCCGGCTTGTCGGAACCAAAGCGGTCCATGGCTTCTCTCCAGGTTATTCTCGTAATTGGAAGCTGGATATCAAATCCACAGATTTCCTTAAATAATTTCTTTAACAGCCTTTCATTGACTTCCAACACATCCTCCACATCTACAAAGGACAGCTCCATATCGATCTGGGTAAATTCCGGCTGTCTGTCGGCACGGAGGTCCTCGTCGCGGTAGCATCTTGCCAGCTGAAAATAACGGTCATAACCGGAACACATCAATAGCTGCTTAAAAAGCTGGGGAGACTGGGGAAGTGCATAGAAAGAGCCTGGGTGGACACGGCTTGGAACCAGATAGTCCCGGGCGCCTTCCGGTGTGCTCTTAATAAGGGTCGGTGTTTCGATCTCTAAAAAGCCTTCTTCTGCCAAAAATGCCCTTGTTAAGGTGGCAACCTGGCTTCTCACCCTGATGTTCTTCTGGATATCCGGTCTTCTAAGATCCAGGAAACGGTATTTTAATCTCAGTTCTTCCTTTGTCTTACTGTTCTCTTCGATTGGGAAAGGAGGTGTTTCGGATTCGGAAAGGATCCTTAAGCTCTTTGCCCGCACTTCAATGGCACCTGTGGCCAGGTTTTCATTAACACCGCCTGCCCTTGCTTTCACTTCTCCGGTCACTGCAATGACAAACTCGCTTCTTAATTTTTCAGCCTTTGCAAAGCTCTCAGCTCCGCAATCGCTTTCCTCAAAAATGATCTGCAGAATTCCGGAACGGTCTCTTAAATCCACAAAAATGATTCCTCCCTTGTTTCTGCTTTTCTGTACCCAGCCCATAACCGTTACTTCACTGCCCACATTGGCTGTTGTAACCTCTGTACATCTATGGGATCTTTTTAAGCCTAACATTGACTCTGCCATAATTTCCTCTTTCCTGCCCCAAGCTTTCCGGGCATATAACTATGCCCTTAGGGCGTTCCTCCTGATATATTTACTTAAAGTGTATTGCTTATCGAACTTCCTTGTAAAACTCTTTAAACAGCGTATAACCTTCCTTCTGAAGGCTTTCTTTCTGGAACTTCTTATTTTTATTCATCTGGGAAACCAGAACGGTCACACCCTTTGCCCGTTCTTCCATGGCCTCTTTGACCGCTCCGTTCATCACATCATCACCTGCACCCTTTTCGATCAAAAAGGCAACCTTTTCTTCCTTTCCGGGAACCGTGAAGCCCTCATCCATCAGGATGGTGATGATCCGCTCAAATCCAATGGAAAAACCGCAGGCAGGCGTATCCATGCCTGTAAATTTTCCGATCATCTTATCGTAGCGGCCGCCGCCCCCTACGGAGCCTGGAAAACCGTCTACCTGAATCTCAAAAATGGTTCCGGTGTAGTAAGACATTCCTCTCACCAGGGTGGGATCAAACACGATGTGAAACTGGCTGGTGGAAATCTGGCTCACACTGTCAATAATAGCGGCCAGGTTTTCTGCCTGTTCCTGATCCATCGCATCCTTTAAGACGGTGCCCAGACTGCGCACTCCGGCAGCATCGGGCGTCACTGATTCAAAAAGGGATAGATATTTCTTGATTTTTTCCTCATCATAACCGGCTTCTGCCAGTTCCTTTGCCACGCCATCCATACCGATCTTGTCCATCTTATCCAGAATGATGAACACCTGGTCATAAGCTTCTTCCGGGAAGCCGCAGAAGGCAGCCATTCCCTTTAAGATATTCCGGTCATTGATTCTTACGGTATATCCTTTAAAACCAACCTTTCCAAGCAAGGTTGTGGTTGCCAGGATAAGCTCGATCTCTGCAAGTCTGGTGGAATCTCCCAGTATGTCGATGTCGCACTGGACGAACTGTCTGAAACGCCCTTTCTGGGGACGGTCTGCCCTCCATACGCTTCCCATCTGGAGCGATTTAAAGGGAGCGGTCAGGGACGCAGCGTTATTGGAATAATATCTGGATAAGGGAACGGTCAGGTCATACCGGAGACCGCTGTCGACCAGATCATTTTCCGCCTGTGCTGTCTCCAGATTTAACTTTTCTCCCCGTTTCATGATCTTGAAAATCAGCTTTTCATTATCTCCGCCCTGCTTACTGGTCAGGTTCTCGATGTGCTCCACACAGGGAGTCTCGATGGAATGAAAGCCGAAGCCGCCATAGGTTTCACGTATCTGGTTCATCACATATTCCCGTACCTGCATCTCGGCGGGAAGAATATCCTTCATTCCGGTAACCGGTTTCTTTTTTAATGCCATTTCGTTCACTCCGTTATTTTCTTAATTTTATAGGGAAATTCCTTGCGGGTATATAGGAAATACCCTTCGGTATCCCTTTATGCCCAAAAAGCATGGGCTGGAATTATGAAATCATGCCTCTATTGTAAATTACATTTCCAATTTTGCAAGCATTTTTTCTTTTCTTTCCAGCATTTCGTCGATTCTGGTGATATACTGTTCCACATCCTTGACATTTTCCACCCGTTCCAGGCGGTTCTCTGATGGAAATACCACCTTTGTGGTGGTTCCTGCCCCACAAGCTATAATGGTCTGCTTTTCTTCCATAATTAAAATATTATAGATACAGGCTTTGCCTGGAAGGGAATAGCCAACATTTTCAAAATTACCGGCCATGTTTTTCTGGCGGTAAAGGTAATATGGCTCCTGCCCCATGCTCCTTGCATAGGAAGCAGTCAGATCTATCATTTCCTGGGTATTGGTGATCTTTAAATCCCCGTATTTTTCCTTAAACATGTTAAGGCGGGCCGCACGCTTGATGGCAAGGGAATGAACGGTAATGCCATCCGGCCCAAGAGCCTTTATTTCCTCCATGGTACGGGTCACATCTTCCATGTCCTCTTCCGGCAGGCCGATGATCAAGTCCATGTTGATGTTGTCAAAGCCCAAAGACCTTGCCATGGAATACCGGTCCTTTACCATGTCTACGGTATGTCGGCGTCCGATGATGTCCAGGGTTTCCTGCTTCATGGTCTGGGGATTGATGGATATGCGGGTCACACCATGGTCTTTTAGAACCTGAAGCTTTTCCATGGTAATGCTGTCCGGGCGTCCGGCCTCTATGGTAAATTCCTTGACCCCGGTAAAATCAAAGGTCGCTTTCAGCCTGGTTATCAGCTTATCCAGATGAAGGGCGGAAAGGGAGGTCGGCGTACCTCCGCCGATATAGACCGTATCCAGGGTCCTTCCTGCCATTTTCTTTGCCGTATAATCCATTTCCTTAAATAAAGCTTCCAGATACTGTTCCATGCGTTTTTCCCACTGTCCTATGGGAAAAGAAGTAAAGGAACAGTAAAGACAGGTGGTAGGGCAGAATGGAATGCCTACATACAGACTGTAACCGTGGCTGTAATCAATGGCGGAAATGAGTTCCATCTCCCGCCCGGCAATCTCCAGGCTTAAATCTATTTTTCCGTCACTGGTCAAATAGGTATCCTTCATGTATCTGCGGACGTCCCCGTCCGTATATCCTTCCAAAAGCTTTGTCATGGCTATTTTGGTTGGCCGGATTCCCGTTAAAGTGCCCCAGGGAAGTTCTTTTCCCGTAAGCTCCTTGACCATGCCATAAAGCATCCGCTTGATCCGGTTCTTGGTTTCAAAGCGGTCGGTAAAATCCACTTCTGTGGATGAAGAACTTTGAGTCCCCTTCTCTAAATCCTGGATCATCAGCTCAAAGACAGCTTCTCCCGTCCTGCCACGGACAAGAAGACGGTATGTCTCTTCTGGGCTTTCCTTGTGGACAAAGCCCTCTCCCGGATAAAATGCCATCAACAGCTCCCTGATATCCTGCTCAAAGGACTGGTCGTCTAATATTAATCCTATCATATGGTTTCCTCTTAATACTTCCTATCCTCTGTATGATGCCACCGGGTTATACACTTTCTCATGACCAATGGTAGTCGCCTCGCCATGGCCCGGATAAACAATCGTATGGTCAGGCAGGACAAAAAGCCGTTCCTTTATGGAACTTAAGATCATGGACTGGTTCCCCGTAGGAAAGTCGGTTCTTCCCAAAGACTCCAAAAAGAGGGTATCGCCGCTTATGAGGATGTTTTCCGACTCGATCAGGTAGCAGACCGAGCCAGAGGTATGACCTGGGGTAAACAAAACCTGAAAGGTTATTCCTGCAAGAGAGAGGATTGCTCCATCCTCCTCATATCTGTCTGCCTGAGCCGTATAAGCCTTACCAAAAGAAGAAGACAAATTAACGGACGGATCTGTCAGCATTTCTTTTTCCTTTTCTCCGGCATAAATTTTCATCTCAGGAAATGCCTCTTTTAAATCCTTCACAGCCAAAATATGGTCAAAATGCCCATGGGTCAGTAAAATCGCCTCCGGAACCAGGGAAAGCTCCCGGCACACCTCCAGGATATGTGGTCCGTCTGCGCCCGGATCCACGATTACTGCCTTTTTAAGGGATTCCCGGTATATAATATAGCAGTTGGTTCCAATCTGGCCCACAGGAAAGGTCTTTATTCTGAAATCACTCATGTTCTTATCTCCTAACTGAAATTATCTTTATGTAACCCTGGTACAAGCCTATCCACCGGGCTCACCGCCGGCGCAAAAAGAGAAAACTGCGTTATCCCGCAGTCCTCTCAATGTCTATGACTCCTTCGATTTGTCTCAGCTTGTCAACCAGCTTCCTCAGCTCTTCCACGCCATGAGTATCAAAGGTCATGGTAATGGTGGCCTTGCCCTGCTTGTTGGTTCTGGAGTTCATGGAGGTGATATCGATCTGCCTCTCTGTAAACACCTTGGATATGTCCACAAACATGCCGATCCGGTTATTGGCAAATATCTTGATTTCCGCGGAATATCGTTCCTTGGTGTCCTCGCCCTCTGCTTCCTGCCATTCTGCGTCAATGAGACGGTTCCGTTCGTCCTCCGGCAGGTTTAAGACGTTGACACAATCTGTCCTGTGGATGGAAATCCCACGTCCCCGGGTCACAAAGCCTACGATCTCATCTCCCGGCACCGGGCTGCAGCACTTGGAAAAGCGGACCGCAAGGTCGTGAATTCCCTTTACCACGATTCCGCTGCCGGAACGCCTCTTGACCGGCAGCCTGTTGCCCATATCCTCTATGTCATTTAAGATACTGTTATCTGTAACGTCCTTCTTAAGCTTCTTATTCCGCTCATCCACCATCTTATTGATGACCTGGCCCTCTTTCAGGCCCCCGTGTCCGATGGATGCAAGAACAGATTCCCAGTCACGGAACGCATAGCGCTTCATGACCTTTTCCTGGTATTCCGGCTTGCTGATCTCAGGATAATTGATTCCCTTTGTCTTACAGTAGCGGTCCACCATTTCCTTGCCGCGAAGGATGTTATCTTCTTTCAGTTCTGTTTTAAACCATTGGTTGATCTTGTTCTTGGCCTGGGTGCTTTTTACGATGTTCAGCCAGTCCCGGCTGGGGCCCCGGCTGTTCTGGGAAGTGATGATCTCCACCTGGTCGCCGTTTTCAATCACATATTCAATGTTTACCAGTTTACCATTGACCCTGGCTCCCACCATCTTGTTGCCTACCGCACTGTGTATGGAGTATGCAAAATCAATGGGCGTGGAGCCGGCAGGAAGATTCTTTACATCCCCGGATGGGGTAAAGCAGTAAACACTGTCGGAGAATAAATCCAGATCTCCCTTTACCATGTTTAGGAATTCCTTGTTATCGGACATGTCCTTCTGCCATTCCAGGATCTGGCGCAGCCAGCTTAGCTTCTCTTCCTCTTTGCCTGCTGCCACCTGTCCGCTTCCGCTCTCCTTATACTTCCAGTGAGCGGCAATTCCATATTCTGCAGTGCGGTGCATATCATAAGTACGGATCTGGATCTCAAAGGGCTGCCCATTGTTTCCGATCAAAGTGGTATGAAGGGACTGGTACATGTTGGGCTTCGGCATTGCGATATAATCCTTGAAACGGCCGGGAATGGGCTTATACATCTCATGGATCACTCCAAGGGCAGCATAGCAGTCCTTTACGCTTTCAACGATAATACGCACTGCAAACAGATCATAAATCTGGTCAAGAGTCTTGTTCTGGTTCACCATCTTTTTATAGATGCTGAAAAAATGCTTCACCCGGCCATCTACTCTGGCTTCAATGCCTCCGGTCCTTAAATGTTCCTGCACCTCATCTACAATGCTCTTTACAAAGGTTTCCCTGGCATCCTTTTTTAAAGATATTTTCTCAGCCAGCTCGTAATATATCTCCGGCTGCAGATATCGTAAGGACAGATCATCAAGCTCGATCTTGATTTTGGAAATACCAAGGCGGTGGGCAATGGGAGCATAGATTTCCATGGTCTCCTTTGCCTTTTCCTTCTGTTTTTCCGGTTTCATGTACTGAAGGGTCCGCATGTTATGAAGGCGGTCCGCCAGCTTGATGATGATGACGCGGATATCCTTTGCCATGGCCAAAAACATTTTCCTTAAGTTTTCAGCCTGGATCTCCATCTTATCCATGGACCAGGATATCTGGGTCAGCTTGGTGACGCCATCCACTAAAAGAGCCACCTCTTCCCCGAATTCCGCCTTCAGCTCATCTAAGGACATGATGGTGTCCTCTACCACATCATGAAGGATCCCTGCGGCAATGGTTTCTTTATCCATCTCTAAATCTGCCAGAATAATGGCAACACAAAGAGGGTGAATGATATACGGTTCACCCGATTTGCGACTTTGGTCCTTATGCGCTTCATCCGCAATATGATATGCCTTTTCTATCATGGTGATATCATCGGAAGGGTGATATCTCCTTATGCTGTGGACCAGCTCTTCATAAAGCACATCCGGGCTGGTAAAATCAGCCGGAGCCTCCAGATCCACATCCACCTTCCGCTTCTCCGGACGTTCGTTTTCCAAAGCCGCCAAATTATTCTTTTCCATTATTGGACTATCTGCCATATGCCGTCACCCTTTTGTAGCATTCCTGGTTTTCACCTATTTTTAAACGTAGTTATCATTCATTATAATTATTATTGTCGAAAAATGCAAATATTTTTTCTTTCTCTCCTTCTTCAAGGAAAGCTCCTTCCAGTGCATACCGGTTCATTTGTCTTAGATCCGCCTCTGTAAATCCCATGTGTTTCTTAATAAGCTCAGCTTCTTTTTCCAGTGTGGTATCTGAAACAGTCATGTTATCCGTATTGTAGGTAACCCGGATTCCCCTGTCATAAAAGGCCTTTAAAGGATGCTCCTTAATGGAGGGAACAGCCCTTGTCTGAAGGTTGCTGATCACACACATCTCTAAGGTAATCTTTTCCTTTTTTAAAAGGTCCATACATGCTTCTGACTTGATTGCGGCACATCCGTGTCCAATTCTTTTTGCTCCGTAATGAACCGCTTTTATAATATTTTCATAATCTCCGCACTCTCCTGCGTGTATGGTAAAGGGAACGCCGTTTCTGCCGGCCTTCTTAAATAAAGGCTCAAAATGCTCCATGGGGATCATCCCTTCCGGCCCTGCAAGGTCCACCCCAACAACGCCCTTCCCAAGATAAGCCCTGGCAATCTCAAAGGTTTCCTCATTTTCCCGGTCAGGCCCGTTTACCATGGCACAAAGAAGGACCCCTGCCTTCAAAGGGGATTTGCCTGTTCCCTTATTCACCCCTCTTATTACCGCTTCTACTGCCCGTTCCATTGTCAGGCCCTTATTTCTATGAAGCTGGGGTGCAAAACGGATCTCACTGAGGATAAGGCCCTGGGAGGCCAGCCGCTCCGTTAAATGAAAGGCAGCCAGTTCCAGAGCTTCTTCCGTCTGAAGCAGCTTTCCCGGTAGGTCAAAGCACTTTAAATAATCCACAAGGCTCTCACAGTTATCCCCTGCCACCAGGCTTTTTCTTCCGCCCTGTCCTTCAAAATCATATCCGATCTGCTGGGCAAGCAGCCTTACCGTTTCAATGGTCAAGGAGCCGTCCAAATGCAGATGGAGGTCTGTTTCCAGTAATTTCATAACGATTCCTCCTTTAGTCAATAAAAACATCTTACCATATTACGGGAAAAGTAACAATTATTCTTTGAGCAGACTATTTTACTATCCTGCTCAAAACAAAGAACTTTCATGAAAAAAACGTGCCCCATTAAAAAAGGGCACGCAAACCATACCTTAAAAAGGATAGTACCATGTCAGCCAGCAGAATGCCATATGCGGTTCCATGAAATTTCCTCTTTTACAGTTTCACTGCTTAAATAATGGCACAACCGCCTCAAAGGATTGTATGCTGTATTCATATGCCGCTATTTTATCAACCCCATCCCCGACTTCGTCCAGATCGTAGGGATTACGGAACGCTGCCATAACCATGGGTATCTTTAATTGTTCCAGTTCTTTTGCAAGAGAACTCTGTCCACGGTTCAAATGTCCATTGTAGGTGCCAAGCACAAGATTTGTATATCCCTTACTTCTTACCTTTTCCAGTATTTCGTTTATTTCTCCGGAATCCGGATCTATGGAAAAAGAATATGCATCTCCTCCAAACCTTTTCTGCATAAATGCTGCAAACAGCAGATCATCCATTAAACGGCTGGAGGCCAAAGTGGAACGATAGGCATAACAGCTTAAAAATACAGGATTTTCTCCCAGCAGATGACCGTACCCCCTTTCCCGGTTTGTAAACCGTATGCTGTCGCGAAACAGCAACTTTACAAACTGCCCCGGTTCTTTTCCGGATTTTTTTCCTGTATCTGCATTGGGTGAAGCATACCTTTTCTTGTATGCAAGAATCCGCTCCACGGCGTCGTCTATCCGGGATATAGGAATCTCGCCGGATTCCACTGCTTTTTCTATTTCCCTTGCCGCTTCCGCCGCAAGGCCTGCCGTATGGGAAATGAATATTAAATCAGCGCCTGCCATTATGGCCTTTTTCGCTCCGAAAGCAGTACCAAAATATTCTTTGATGGCATTCATCTCCAGGCAATCCGAAATCACCAGTCCCTGAAAGCCCAGCTTTTTTCTCAATATTCTCTGGATCATGGTCTCTGACATGGTTACCGGCAAATTTTCCTTTTCAATTCTTGGAAACAGTATGTGAGCAAGGGTTACCGCCGGAGCTCCCTTACAGAAAGCTTCTTTAAACGGAATCAGTTCCTCCTTTTCCAGCTCTTCATAGGATTTTCCGATGCAGGGCAGGGAAAGATGGGAATCCACCGCCGTATCCCCATGTCCCGGAAAATGCTTTACCGAACACATGATTCCGGAATCCAGATATCCTTTTACCATTTCACAGCCGTATTCGGTTACTACGGTGCTGTTTGGACCAAAGCTTCGCACGCCGATCACCGGATTATCCGGATTGTTATTAATATCCAGGACCGGAGCCAGATTGAAATTGATCCCCAGCTCTCTTAATTCCTGCCCCGTAAGCAGTGCCACCTCATATGCATTTTTCTTATCTCCGGTCTGTGCAAGAGCCATTGCTCCCGGTATGTTGACCGATCCTTCCGGAAGTCTTCTTACAACTCCTCCCTCCTGGTCGATGGTGATAAAGGCATATTCTCCAGTTTCTTCTTTTACCAGCTTTTGAATGGAATCACAAAGCGCCCTTAGCTGATCCCTGCTTTTAATGTTATGGGAAAACAATATAACGTTCCCAACTTTATGCTCTCTTACCAGCCCTATCATTTCTTCACTTAATTCCCCGGCTGGAAAACCTGCCACCATCATCTGTCCGATCTTCTGTTTTAATGTCATTTCGCCCATACTCCTGTCACCCCTTTCATCCATAAAGATGATATGCCTTTTTGCGTTCAGCAAACGCTTTTGAATCCCTTTCAAAACCAGCCAGCAATTCTTCTTTTGAAGCTGTTTTCTCTGTAAGCTGGTCTGAGCCGAACAAAAGATCTTCCATTCTTCTGGTGCTTCCCTCATAAGGATCAAGAAAAGCAAAGCGTTCTTCATAAATGGTCTTTATTGCATCAAGAAGCTCCAGACCGCAGACCGTAGACCGGAAGGCCCGGCTGTCCGTAACGTGGATATGGATTCCTTCGCAGGCTTCTCCCTTAAATTTTGAAAAATACGGAGTAAAATAAGTCGGAGAAAACAACACGCCGGGAAGCTTTTTCCCTGTCATATATTTCACAAGCTTACCTGCATTTATAAATGGCGCACCGATTATCTCAAAAGGTGCCGCAGTTCCTCTTCCTTCCGAAATATTTGTTCCTTCAAAAAGACAGGCTCCTGCATACACCAGTGCAGTCTCATATTTTGGCATTCCCGGACTTGGCATCACCCACACATGACCGGTTTCCGGATGCATGGTATGCCTGCTTAAGCCTTCACAGGGAATTACCGTCAGATGACAGCCAAGGTTTTTCTCCGCATTTACCATAAGGGCTAGTTCTCCCACTGTAAGCCCATAGCGCATACACAGAGGATATGCCCCTACAAAGCTTTCAAATCCGGGCTTTAAGCAGTTGCCCTCCACCAGATCCCCCAGAGGATTATAGCGGTCCAGGATAATAAGCTCCTTTTCATACCTTGCGCACTCTTCCATTGCATAGATCATGGTTGATATAAAGGTGTAATATCTGACTCCCAGATCCTGAATATCATATACAACGGCATCTACCAGATCCAGCATTTCCCTGGTCAGCCTCTTGGAATTTCTCCGGTACAGGCTATATACCGGCAATCCGGTATCCGGGTCCATGTAATCCTCAACATCTCCGCCTGCTCCTATATTTCCCCTGACTCCGTGCTCAGGCCCAAACAGGGCCGTCAGCCGGTACTTTTTATGAAGTATGTCGATGGTAGAATTTAAATTCCTGTCAACGCCTGAAATAGAAGTGATCAGACCCAGACGTTTCCCGTCAAAGACCTTATGCCAGCGGTCCACACAATCGATCCCATTTTTCACCATAATCTGCCTCCTGCCGGATTAAGCGGATATACCTGTATATCCAGTTAATCACTGGCATGAATCGATTATCGGACGTGGTTTTACACTTCCGATAATACAACCTTTTTTTGTTCCTGATCCAAATCAAATGCCTCCGCATACCCGGTTCTTGCCAGACAGCCATTTACCCTCATAAGATGCTCATAATACTCTTTATAGGGAAAAGATGGGCTGTGTACGGCAAACCAATGGGTGTCAATGGCCTTTTTCCATAGTTCAAATCCTTCTTTTGATACTTCCAGGTAAATATATTTTTCAAAGCCAGCCGAATCTTCCCAGTTTTCCGCATAATATGGTCCTTTGGCAAAATGAGCGCTGTTTTTCCTCTCAAGCCCGGAAAGTCCTGCAAAAAACTGGGCATCCTTTACGATTCTGTGGGTTGTTTCATGATCCTTGTGCATGCTGTTCTTCCAATGGGTCAGCAATGCAGCGGGCCGGTATTGGCGGATTATATCGCAGAGCTGAAACCTCACCTCGTCATTGTCCGGCAACTCTCCATCTGTGTAAGGAAATACCACTGCCTCCCCTCCCAGCATTTGGGCAAAGGAAAAAGCTTCCTTTTCCTTTTGTATTCTGTATTCTTCCACCGGCATGCCAGGGGGATTGCCTCTTTCCCCGCCGGTCAATGCTACGGTAACGACCTGACAGCCTTTTAATGCCATAGTAGCCAGAAATCCGCCGCTTGTCAGCTCTGCATCCCCCACATGGCCACCTATTGCCATGATGCACTTTCTTTCCCCGTTCATCGGTCCTTCCATTCCTTCCTCATATCTGCCCAGGTCCTTACAATACGAAATCCGGCGGCTTCATAAATATTTCTTGCAGGATTATTTTCCCCGGTAAAAAGACTCATAAAATCTGCACCCATTTCCTTCAGGCTTATACATAGCCTGCAAAACAGGACCGTTGATATCTTTTTCCCCCGGTAATCAGGATCCACGCCGATTCCGCAAAAAAATCCCCTGCCGCTCTTTTCCACATCCAAAGGCCCTGTAAAGCCGATCACTTTGCCATTGTGTGCTGCAATCAGAATGGGACGGCTGTTTTCTCCCTCTGCCGTTTCTCCCAGAATATCTCTTTCCCACAAAGGATTATGGAACTTATGTATCATCTCCTCCATGCCGTAATGCCTGTCAGAATCATAAGCTTCTATTGTAATGCCCTCTTTTTCCAGTCCTTCTATGAGGTCTGCTGCAAAATCCGGCACCAGATAATCATCAAGGTCCAGATAATAGCTGTTCTGCATCGCATAATCGCGGTACCTGCAATTTTTAAAGAAAAGATAGGCATTGCTCCCCACATCCACTCCCGGGGCATTGGGATGATCCGCCGTCTTTTTCCCTGGAATATGCCAGGAAAACGCCATGGGATTAAAGAAAACAATTTCGATCCTTGAAGCTCCGCTTTCCTTCCGAAGTCTGTGTTCCAGACAGGTAAGCATTGCTTTTCCGATTCCCTGGCCCTGCATTTCTTTTTTCACAACAATCATGGATAGATAAGCCCTGTCCTCGCCCTTTAAAAAGCAGCCGGATGCAAATCCCCATCCATGTTCCTCCAGAATGGTGATCTTATGTACCTCATCTGCCTGGTCCTCCATAAAAAATGTGCAAAAGGCGTTCTGGTTTTCAAATAGCCGGAACAATACTTCTTTTGTCTTGACCGCATCTTCAAACAATTCATAGGCAATCCCTGCATTTTCTTTGTTCAGATCCAAAAATTTCATACAACTTACTCCTTATGGTCGAAGAACTGAGGCAGGTATTCTTTATGGGCTTCCAACAGCTCATGAAGCACAGCCTTTGCTTCTTTCTGGGAGCCAACCAGGGGATTGATCATAAGGGCAAGCAGGGCCTTCTGAGGGCTTCCGGTCACCGCCGCCTGGCATCCTGCGATTTCAAAGGATTTGATCTGCTGCAAAAGACCGTTGACCGTCCATGGCAGTTCCACGCCATTTACCGGAACCGGTCCTTCCTTTGTGATCCTGCAGCTTACTTCCACGATCTCATTGTCCTTGAAATTTTTTATGGCACCTCTGTTTACAGTGTTTACCACCTGAATATCTCCCTTGTCATTATAAATGGAATGGATCAGATTGCATGCCGAATCACTGTAATGGGCACCGCCCCGCTGTGACAGCAATTCCGGTTTTTCATTTAGTTCCGGATCCTGATACAGTTCAAACAGCTTTTCTTCCACCTGTTCCACAAGCTCTGCTCTGGTCTCATGCTTTTCATATTTTTCCAGGGCTTCTTCCAGATAATCTTTTGCCATATAGTAATATCTGTGATAGGAGCATGGCAGCACTCCAAGCTCTTTTACAAAATCATTGTCCCAGGTGACTGCCTTTATATTCTTCACAGCGCCGCCTTCCCCCCAATGGCTGATCACGTCTTCCGTCATGTCCTTTCCATCCGCTTCCACTCTGGTCACATAAACCATATGATTTAAGCCGCCCATGGTGACTTTCACCTCTTCCATGGGCTTACCAAGCTGATCCGCCACTGCTTTATGCATGCCATAAGGTATGTTGCACAGTCCGATGAACCTCCGGAAGCTGCTGTATCGGTTCAATCCCTCCATGACCATGCCCACCGGGTTTGTAAAGTTGATCAGCCATGCTTCCGGGCACAGCTCCTCCATGTCTTTACAGATATCCAACAGGACCGGTATGGTTCTCATCCCTTTGAACAGACCGCCTGCACCATTGGTTTCCTGGCCAAGGAGCCCGTGCTTTAAGGGGATTCTTTCGTCCTTCACTCTGGCCTGAAGCTGTCCGACCCGCAGCTGGGTAACTACAAAATCAGCTTTAGGAAGGGCCTTTCTCCGGTTCAGGGTCGTATGGATTTCCATTGGAACTCCTGCTTTTTTTACCATGCGCTTTGCAAGTTCGGCTACAATCCGTAATTTTTCTTCACCCTCAGGAATATCAACCAGCCATAGTTCCTCCACAGGCAGTGATTCGTATCGTTTTAAAAATCCGTCCACCAGCTCCGGTGTGTAACTGGACCCTCCTCCGATTGCCACGATTTTCACACCTTTTTTCATGACTGAATGCCTCCTTCTTTGCTTTGCAGCAATAAATACAGGGCGCCGATTCTCCCTGCCATGTTTCCCTGCTCACAGGCCTCTATGGCCGTATAGGGTTCCAGATGGGGATACAGGGTATATACCGCTTCTTTCATATCCTTTATAAATATCTCATTTTCACTGATTCCCCCGCCGATCAGAAGTATCTGGGGATCTACCGTGACAGCAAAGTTGCCGATCACCATTGCCCCCTTGTAAAGCCATTCCCGGTATATCCGGCGGATATCCGGTTGGTCCAGATGGTTGAAAATATACGATCCGTCCACTTCCCTGCCAAGGACTTCCGATACCTTTCTCACCAGAAGAGAGGTCGCTCCTGCCCCTTCTGCCACCGGCTTTCCGTCCACAGCCCGAAGACCCACTCCGGTAAAACCCACCTCACCGGATTTAAAGTGGCTGCCCCGGTGTAATTTCCGGTTTATGATGATGGCACCGCCGATCCCGGTTCCAAAGGTGACCATGCAAATATCCTCATAGCCCTTTCCTGCTCCCCGGACCATTTCTCCCAATGCGGCACAATTGCTGTCATTTTCAAGTGCTACGGGAATCGGATATTTTCTGTTTATCTCCTCGTTTAAACGATACGCCCTGAAATTGGCTCCAACACTGAAATCCGTATTTTCTCCTGTCACCGGATGGATAAAGCCGCCCATGCAGATTGCAACGCCGCTTATGTGATCCACATAGGTTTCCACGATCTCCATGAACTGCCAGAGAAACCTGGCCGGCTGTTTTTCCGTTGGCACCCTTCCTTCATGAAGAACCCGGTATTCCGGATCCATAAGGCTGTACTTTATGTAAGTACCTCCTATATCAATTGCCAGGTATTGTTTCATATCCGTTCCTTTCTCCCATCTCCCGCAATATGATCCTGATAGCTCCCTGGGCCGCTTCTCCCCTCATCTTCATAATTTCCAGCCGGGGAAATTTTTTTTTCGCATTTTCACAGAACAGGTGGTATATCTCGTTATTTTTCATCAATACGCTTCCGCTGACCACCAGGGAAACCGGAAAATCAAAATGAATCAGTACGGCTCCGGCCAGCTCCGCCAGGTCCTTGGCACAATGATCCAAAATCTCAATGGAAGCCTGATCCTTTTCCCTGATCCCCTCTTCCAACAGAGGAGCCAGGGCAGCGATCTCTTTTTTGCTTCTTCCAGGCTTATACAGCCAGGTGATCAGATCTTCCACGGAATCCGCATTAAGGAAGCGGAATGCTTTTTCCTTTAATATGGTACGGCCTGCTCTGCCATCTTCTGCCCTCACCACTGCTTTTAATATATCTCTTCCAATGGCATAGGCACTTCCGGCGTCATCGATGATGTGGCCGCAGCCGCCGGCCCGGAACTTAGCCCCGGACTCATGGATCCCGCAGCAGATGGAACCGGTCCCGGCAATTAAAATAACGCCTGCCGGTTCCTCCAGAGCGCCTGCCAGGGCAGTTTCATGGTCTCCCACCAGCCTGATCACTCCCTGCATCCCCTGTTCTTTTAAATTGCGGGTCAGCAGTTCTGCCGTATCCCGGTTGCTGATTCCGGCGGCACCAATGCAGATCCCTCTGCAGTCTCTCATATTCAAGCCTGACTTTTCCAGCTCTGCCTTTAACTCTGCCAAGGTATTTTCCGCTGCTTCCCGGGACTGTCCATTGATGTTTAAAGGCCCTAACCGGAATGTTGCCATAAGTCCGCCATCAAGTCCGGCAGCCATTACGGTGGTGGCAGTCCCGCCCCCATCCATTCCTATCACAAATGATTCTTTCAACTTATTTCCTCCATTCTTCCTTCTCTTATCCCTTCACCGCACCAACCGTTACTCCTTCCAGAAAATATTTCTGCAAGGCAAAGAACAGAATAAACATAGGCAATGCTGAGATGGTTGCACCTGCCATCATGGGTGAAAAGTAAGTGGTATTTGCAAAACTGAAATTTTTAAGCCCCACCTGAATGGTCTGCATCTGCTCGTTGTTGCATACCAGAAACGGCCAGAAGAAGGTGTTCCAGTTGCCCATAAAGGTCATGATCGCCATAACCGATAAAATTGTTTTTGAAATAGGCATGACTATTTTTATCAGGATCTGAAACTGATTGCAGCCTTCTGTTCTTGCCGCTTCCAGAATGGAGGTGGGAAGAGAAGAAAAGAACTGCTTTGCCATAAATACGTTATAGCAAGTGACCAGAGACGGCACGATCAATGCGGTATAAGTATCTGTCAACTTCAGTACATTGGCTACCAGGATGTAAAGCGGAACCTGTGTGACCTGATAGGGCACCATCATCGCAAACAGCAGCAGGAAAAATAATATTTTGCTTCCGGGAAATCTTATTTTTGCAAAGGCATACCCTGCCATTCCGGCAAAAACCACATTGCTTAATGTTACGGTGCTTGCAACGATCATGGAATTTACGATCCACCGCAACGAGCTTTTGCTGAATCCAAAAAAGAATTTATAGGAATCCAATGTATAATATTTGGGGATCAGAGTATAACTGGCTGCCCCAATCTCATTTGGCGCCCCAAAAGAAGAGATAATCATGTAATAAATCGGAAACAGGGTCAGGAGACCTAAGATGAGCAGGATTGCTGTCATTATCACAGTTCTGAATACTAATTTATATTTCTGATCGTTTCCATATTGTCTGAATAAACCCATACCAGCCCTCCTAATATTCTACGTCCCCAGCCATTACCTTAAACTGTAAGACTGCAAAGACCGCGATGAATCCTGCCAATAATAATGCCTGGGCACATGCCTCCCCATAATTAAAATATTTGAAGGCATTGTTGAATATCAATAATCCCACCATAGTAGTGGCATTATCCGGCCCGCCCCCTGTCATTAGATACGACGTCTGAAATGCCTGAAACGCATTGATCACTCCTGTTATGGTAAGAAAAACAGTGGTCGGCTTGACCATAGGCCATACAACGTATTTGATTCTCTGTATAAAAGTCGCTCCGTCAATATTGGCAACCTCATAATAGGTGGGATCAATCCCAAGCAATGCGGCCACATAAATAATAACCGTAGAACCGATACCTGAGAATATTGTCATGATGATCAGCGACAGCATGGCCGTTTGAGAACTGCCCAGCCAGTTCTGATTCTGGATCCCAAATGACCGGATCACGGAATTCAGCAGGCCGCTTGGCAGAGGATCAAATATCCATTTCCACACAAAGGAGAGGGCTACTCCCGATGCAATCCCGGGCAGATAAAATACTGCTTTAAAAAATGACTGGCTCCTTTTCTTAAAGGGGACTAACAGAATAGAGATGATGAACGCCACGAGGATGGAGACGGGTACCGTTACGGCCGTATACACCACAGTGTTCCAGATGGATTTAAAGAAAAGTCCGTTCTTTAATGTGTTACTGTAATTGGCAAATCCCACAAACTCTGTTTTTAAAGGCTTATAAGTTTGAAAGCTTACAATCGCTGCCTGTATAACCGGATATAACGTAAAAATAATAAATGACAAAATGGGCACGAGCACGAAGGCATACCCCCATTTGGCGTCATTGTTTAATCGTTTTCTTTTCTTTGCTGCTTGCATACTCATTACCCTCTCCCTTCTTTCTAAAAACATAATGATCCTACAGATAAGAAATGGGCATTGGCACCTGTTACGATTACCAATGCCCTCATTTCCCATTAATCCATGACACAGCCTTCCTCGCCAAAAGCTTCCACTGCAGCCTTTTTAATGGCTTCGTGCATCTCCTCCGGAGTAATTTCTCCAGCTAACAATCCCTGGAACTTTGGAAGAATAACCTCTTCCTCAATTTTTATGGCCTTTGCCCCTAAATCAGCCGGAATGTCAGGTCTGGCTTCTGCAACCTGGGTGGCAAGATTTTTAACTGCTTTTGTATTATTCTCGTTTTTGCTTTCCATGGGGGGAAGGGCTGCAAATGCTTCCTCTCCGGATTTGCATATGGGGCTGATATAAAGTTCCTGACAGGTTTCTGCCGCTCTTTTTCCGCTTGCCAGAAAATAGGCAGCCTTTGCCACGTTCTTTAAATGCTCCGGACTTGGTTCATCTTTTCTGCGGAAGCACACATATCCATCTACCGCTCCCTGAGCCTGCTGGGTATTTCCCTGGAACGTAGGAACCGGCAATACAATGTATTCCACCTCCTGGCTTCCTTCTACTGCACTTCCGTCATTTGCTGCCAGCTTTTTATTATTATCGGTAGCAGATTTTTCAAAAACCGACAGTCCCTTGCCGGTGATCATGGTCTGCCCGGTCAAGAACATATTCCATCGTTTCCCCGCATCAACGGAGCTTAGTTCTTTCGGCATGGAGCCATCATCGATTAAGGCTCTGATGTCCTTTAAGAACGGAACCAGCTGACTGCTGGTGTATGTATACTTCAAATCCTTATTAAAGGCGGATGGCATACCTGCATTTTTTACAAAGATCGAAAAATAATCCTTTGCCGCTACGCCTGAGCAGGCAAAAACAAAGCCGTACCGGGAATAGCTGCCTCCGTCCTTTACAACGCCCTTTTTGATGGCTTCCCGAAATTCTTCATAGGTCCAGCCATTTTCCTGAATTCCCTTCCAGTCGATTCCTGCTTCCTCCAGCATGGCTTTATTTCCGCCGATTGCCTGCACCTCCACATAGGCAGGGAATCCATAAAGCCCGTCGCCGTTTTTGAAATAGTTAATAATGTCCGGGTTGTAATCTTCTATCATATCCTTATCCGCATATTGGGAAATGTCTACCAGCATTTCCGTGTCCAGATATTTCGTGACCCCGTTAGAACCGATGAATGCAATATCTGGCGGAGATCCAGCGTTTACCTGAACATCCAGCTTTTGTGTAATGTCTTCCCAGCTTGCCGTTGTGATCTGCAGCTCCATTTCTGGATTGGCCTCGTTAAATTCCTTTGCATATTCCACCAGTTTATCCTGATAGGATGCGGAAACAGGCGGCAGCAATGCCTTAACAATGTCTTTTTCATTGCTCTGCTGTACCGCAGTGCCCTTTGTGGCAGTTTGGCAGCCGGCCAGTGTACTGGCCATGATGGCTGCTGTCAATAGTACGGATAGTTTTCTTTTTTTCATGTTATCCCCTCCATTATTTTTATATCTGCTCTATCGCATAACGCACATGTCCATGTGCCTTTGCCAGCTTCTCCCTCGCCTCCTGCGCTCTGCATCCCGATAAAATGGATACAATCGCTGTCTTTGCATGGCCGTCTGCACAGTCCAGCGCTTCCTGCACCTCATTCCGGCTGCAGCCAGCGGCCTCCATCACGATGTTTTCCTCCCCAGTTAATTTCATGATACATTTTGTGCACTTTCTTGTCAATGAATCTCCGTTATTATGAAATTTTGTTTCAGCCTTTGAAATAAATCATTAAATAATACCATTATTATTGATGATTTTTATGCGTTTTTTCCATTATTTATTTTATCTGCACTTTTTTATTATTGCAATTTGTCCAAAATCCTTTTCTCATCAACAACATATCTGTTTTATCCGGATTTTGATCACTATAAGCAATCACTGCCTCTGCTTCAACACGTTCACATTACAAAAAGGCAGGTCAGAACGTCTGCAAATATAAGACATTTCTGACCTGCAAGAACAACAAATTCTCAGGCAGTTACAGCTGTGCTTTTATTAGGGACCATTTGTATTATCTGATTTGTACTACTCCATCCACGATCCACTCTCCATTTTCGTTGACAGTGTATCCGTCCGGGGTGACGGTACTCTTGAACATTGCGCCATATTTGTACTGTGTGACCCGAATATCCGAATTTAAGTAGTAACATTTTCCGTTGATCCATTTCCAGCCGCTGACCATAGCGCCGAATGAGCCATCATGATTTTCGCTCATGTAGTACCAACTGCCATCTCCGTCCAGATACCAGCCAGAAATCATATACCCTTCTGTGTCGAAACGATACCAGGACACCTGGTCATCATATAAACACTGATACCATTCATTTTTCGCATATGTTCCATCTTTCTTAACCGCCTGCCAGCCTCTGGTATTCTGTTTCCATTTTACATAGGAATTTGTAACTATGCTGCCGGAATCTCTATCTCTGTCTGAGCCGCTTGGACGGTCTGGTTTTTCGGGGATTTCTGGTTTTTCGGGAATTTCTGGTTTTTCAGGATTGTCTGGTTCTTCTGTAAGCTTCACATCGTCTCTGTCACGAATTCGTATACGGGCTACAGAATCCACAGAGTCACCTATGACAGTTCTGGATGAAAGTCCTACCGCAGACATATATGCACCGATTTCCAGATCCTTTATCACCTTATCCTTCGTAATATATCCGTCGATAAATATTCTTGCAGGCTTACCTGACTGATCCTGCAGCATAATCGTTTCTACCAGGTCATTTGGCGCATCAATGGAAATAACCTTGCCGCTTACCGTGACTAAACTGCCCAGGTTTTTGCCCTCATATGCTTCTTTCGTAGTTTCCTTAACAGGCTCTGGAAGTTCCCTTATATTCGTATCCGTTACCATAATCTTTTCTACTGCCAGCTGCCTCTCTCCCTGATAAGAAGAAGTTTTTCCAAATACCCTGATGGTCTGGCCCGCTCTTATATCTCCGGATACAGGAAACAGATTAATTCCGCCAGTCTTATCCTGCACATATATGCTATCGAAGAAAGCAGTATCTTTATCATAACCAGAAGCGTTTGATGTAGCTATGCCTTCAATCACAAACCGCTCGCCCTCACCGGCCGCCTGCACTTCCTTAATAGGAGTGATCTGCAGTTGATTTGTTTTATCTAACAAATTCTGCATAATCTGGTAGTTGCTGTAATCATTGGTGGACGCGCTGTCAAATGTCAGCTGGAAATTGCTCATGGTGGAACATCCTGATAAATACAGCGTAGATGATTCGCCGTCGCTAAAGTAAAGTTCCTGAGTAGCTGCCAATACAAAACGCCCATCTAATTTCGTCAATGCGTCTCCTGATAATCCTACGCCGTCTTTATCCAGACTTTTCGTATCTTTCGGTGCGTATACAAGAACTGATGCTCCTGACGGAAGCATGGCACTTTCACTGATTGGATTTCCAGCTTCATCCATTGCATAAATGTCTGCATTGCCATAGGTGTTGAATTTAAGCCCTGCATCCACTCCGGCCATATATGGGTTTTGCTTATTATAATCGGTACCCAGGATACCAATCACTCTGCCGTCATTGCTGGAATCGCTCTGTAACTCATCATCGGCAAAGCGGAATGCACTTCCAAGAGTTTCCAGAATCTTATTCTGCTGAGCCGACATATGATCCTCTGCCTTAGACTCATCACCTTTGAAACCATCATACGCCTCATAGGTATCGCTCCAGGCACAGACCATAATTGTCTTACCGCCCTTTTCAGCAAAATCTCTGACCGCATCCAGTTCTTCCTCTGAATAGTTCTTATAATCCTCCCGCAGCTTCGTACCATCCCGTCTGGAAGGCGCATTTAACAAAAGCCCGACATATTTGTCGTCCTTTAAAGCGGCTATCAGTTCCTGGCTGGTATTAAGCGTGACCGTTCTGATATTGTAATCCCCCGCCAGGGCGGTGAAATTCCCCATACTGTCCTTATAGTTTCCATTCACATATTCATTATAGTGACTGGCATCTATACCAAAATATTTCATCTTCGAACTGTCTCGTACTTCTATTTCCAGAGCAAAGCTGAATGTCTTTTTTTCTCCTTCCAGTTCCATTTGAACTGTGACTTCTATTTCATTTACTCCTACCTTATCAAGTATAAACTGTTTGTTTACAGTATAAATTCCTAATGACTTCAAACTCACGTTCAGATCTTCGCTTTCAAGGACCTTATCACCAGCTTTAAACGTCAGCCTGGTAAGTGTGGCATCTGATTCTTCATTATTGAAAGCTGTGACTGTAAACTTCACCGGTTCTCCTGTCACTGGTACTTCTGTATCGCAGGTGAAGGAAGATATGCCTGCCTTTGCAGCGGAGCCATACCACACAGGAGCTGTTACGGCAATATTTTTATCCGCCTGAGTCACACGTATGTAATAATATCCTTTCTTCGCAGGAAGCTCAAATGTGAACTCTCCGCTATTTCCGGTGCCTTCTTTTCTTCCTGCTATTGCGCCGCCATTTGTCACTACTTCTACACTTTTAATAACATCGGACGGATCCGGGTCATCTACGCTTACAGAAATATTCAGCGTTTTCACATCATCCGACACATCCAGGATACTTCCCATAAGCTCATCATTTAACGTATACATGATATTTAAGTTTTTATCTTCTGTGGCGTATACATGTCTGTCTTTAAGCGCATTTAAAATCCCTGTCTCTGACAAATCGTCTGTGATGACCACTGTCCTGGCCGTATTGGCATTGCCCCAACGTCCTTTATGGTTATCCTGATTATTGGCGGGCGCTAAATGCCAGCCCTTATCCAGTGCTTTCGTATATTCATTGTAACTTGGGAAATATCCGCCTGAACCGATAGATCCTTCGCCATTACCTACTTCTACTAAGACCATTTTAGCGTCTCTGGCCGGTGTATAGTATGCAAAATCTGAAAATGTACCAAAGGTCTTGCCCGGGTGGTTGAACTGTGAAAGATTCGCCAACGGGTCTGGATTCGCAGTCAGAATGTCATAGTACGCCTTCATACCAGCATCATTTTTCTTGTCATTGAGCGTGGTATTGTTGCGGCTGACCAGTCCTGATGAGCCAAATGTATTGATGTGGCCGGGACCGCCGGACCAGGTCATCTCGAAACCGGATAACGCCTTTCTGGAATTGGTTTCATTAAACGCTGCGGTCTGCTCCCTGTATTCCTCCCATACCGCCCTGCTATTAGGTGTCATAAGAGCCGGGTCATTAAGCGCCTCTTTCGGATTGGGAGCATCTTTTGTATCAAAATAGTTGGAATGATCTGTAAAGGATACAAATTGTACATTGTCTTCTTCCGGTATACTGGCAAGATAATTAAGACCATCTTTGACAGACCCGGAACCATCCGAATAATTGGTGTGTCCATGAAGCTGTCCGAAATACGCGGTAAAAGCGGACTTTCCTATGGTAAACTTCCAATTCTCGGTATGGGACACTTTGTCTTCCCGAATAACCGTCACCTGTGCGTTATAACTGCCGTCTTCCAGCACCTTGGGTGAAAAAGCATAGGTTGCGCCGTCAGCTGTTGTCTCTTTGAGATTCATAGCCTGTTCTGTATAAATGGCAGTGCCATCTGCCTTATTAAGAGTGAGGCTCACCGATGGGTTATTTCCACAATTAGTCAGTCTGATAGAAATCTCAGGCGCTTTCACATCTCCTGTTGCTTTATTTCTATCAGGAGTAACCGCCAGTACCTGCGGCTTGTCATTGATAACGATAGAAACAATCCTGCTCTCTGCTTCGAGGCCAGTTTTATCTTTTGCCTTGAATTTTATGTATAAGGCCTGCTGCCCTTTAGCAAAGTTTTCTGCCGGGAGGACAGCCTCATAGTTGTTGGTATCCCGATTAAATGTCATGGACAGTGACTTGCCCAGCGTATTCTCGGAAGGACCGAAAAGAACCTCCACACTTGCCACGCCCACATTATCCCTGACCTGGACGGATATGGGATATTCCTGATCCGGCCTTGCATCAATATAGGTGCCTAAGGTAATGACTGGTGGTTTGGTGTCATTTTTCACAAAATAGACTGGAAAACCGTTTTTCTCTTCTGTGCCGGTGTATAGCTGAATCGTCTGATTAAATCTGCCTATCATGGCAGTCAGATCCACTGTTTCTCCTTCTTCGACGCCTTCCGGATACGGAGCTGCCTGATAAATATTAATCGTGCCGGTTGCATCCGTTACAGGCGTACTGCCTGATGTATTGAGCTTGCCAAGTTTGACATCCTCTATCAGTACAACTCTGTTAATAAGTCCGCTTTTCTCTATATCAGCGGTATTTGCCATGGCTTTTATCTGATTGATGGTATACTTCACAGGCTGTATCGATGCCTCATCCTGCTTAACAGCGACTTTTGCTTTATCTTTCAAGGATGTTATCTGGGGCATACCATAGCGGATCTGGTAATCTCCCGTGATTTCCAGTATATCACCGATCCTGGCGTCATCCGGCGCCGCTCCATAAATATAGATACTGTACTGGCTGCCATCTATCTCGGACTGGAGCACCGGATTTCCGTATGTAGTGGCCAGATATGACAATTCCCCTGTAACAGTCACATCTTTCGTGTTCTGTCCCAGCGCCAGCACGTCTTTAATCGTCATCACTTGGCCGGCTTCACGGACTGTATAGGAAAACTCAGCTATTTCACTTTCCTCCAGCCCTTCCTTAACTGCACGCACATAGTATGTGACCGGCTCATCAATCACCAGCTTGTCATCGCTTGAATATGTTATCCATTCTCCGGACTTTGACTCCGTATTATACTCTATCACAGCATCTGATGTTGCCGTGGAAAATATGAGCTGCGTACCTTTCAGTACCTGTCCGGCAGCCGGTGACGCAACAGGCGTCTTGCATTTTGTTTCTTCCGGCTGATTCCCGCCGCCTTCCTCGTAGGAACTGTTGTGCGCCTCAGGTGTTCCGATCTTGAAATCGGCGTAGTTATTGTCCGTATCCACTGCCGGGTCCTTGCGGATAGCGGCGGTAGAATTTGACATTGCAGCGGCAGCTTTTGTCTCATACTCCAGCGCTCCGCCAATGCCTACTAAATCAATAAGGTTCTTATCGTTTTTATCTGATAGCTTCTCGCTGTCACTGGACAATGCTGCTGCCCCTTCACTTTTAGCCATTGCGATAGTACCTACAGCGTCGGGTTCCGGAAGTTCCGGCGCACCATCTTTATTCTCCCCATCTGCTTCCTTAATCAGATAGTAACCGCCAGCTTTGATCGTACCTGAAAGTTTCGTTAAGTCCTTACCGTCATAAGTGCTGAACGATTTCTTAGCCAGCCACTGCACTGACCACCCATCCAGGCTCACATCTTCATCAGTGGGATTGTACAGCTCAATAAAATCACTCTTATATACAGCGCCGCTGTTACCTCCGCCACCATATACCTGGCTGATCACTACATGGTCTGCCAGGCTGCTGTCCCGGAGTTCGGGCTTTTCTTCTCCCGTATCCTTCTTATCGGTCGTATCTCCTTTATCTCCGGTATCCCCCTTATCGCCCGTTCCTTTTTCAATTTTATCGGGAACGTCTGCATCCGTGTCCTTGTCCGCCTCACTGGGGCTGGCTCTATCCCCTCCCCTGCTGGAACCTTCTGCCTCATAGGCCTTTGGCGGGTTAAAGTCTGCCTCAATCGCAAAACCAGGTACGACTGACATATTCAGACACATGGCGACTGACAGAAACAGACTTAACAGCTTCCTTGAGTTCATAATTTCTTTTTTCTCCTTCCATTTTTGATGGTATCACTTAATTAAATCTTATTATTACCAACTGGAAAAAAGCACCAAACCAAGATATACTTTTAAAGCAAAATATGTGAATATCGTCACTATTTTTTTCTATACTTTTTATGTTTATCATCAACCTGCCTGACTACTCTTTCCTCCGCATTTGTCCTGCTGCACATAAACGCGCTTAAGAATGCTACTAATGGCACAGTCATTACAATACCTATAGTGCCCGATATACCCTGTATAATCTCCAGCGCCATCATGTCGCTGTTAAATATCTGCAGATATGGATAATCAAAGATTCTGAACAGTATCAGCATATTGAGTGCCGAACCAGCAAATGCCAATATCAGTGTGTTAGCCATAGTACCCATGGCATCCCTGCCTATATTAATACCTGACTGAATCAGCTTTTGTCTGTTTAGTTCCGGATTCAACTGATGCACCTCAAATACTGCAGACGTAATTGTCATAGCCACATCCATAACTGCGCCAAGTGCCGCTATGAGTATGGCACTGATCAGCAATCCGCTGACATTCAGGCCTGTCCCACCTGTACGGAGAATTAATTCTTCCGCCTCCGACATATTAAAACCGTTTATCGGCGTAACAGCTGCCGTGAGAGCTGCTGCCACTCCTGCCAGCGCCACACCGCCCACACACCCAATGGTTGCACAGAAAGTTTTCATCGATAAGCCATTTAACAATACCAATGAAACTGCTGTGGTTACGGCTGCTATGACAATGGATGACAAGATGGGATTGAGGCCGTGCCTTATCATGGGGATGAGCAAAAACCAGATACCCACAATAGTAAATGCAAGCCCCAGTATAGCGGCTATCCCTTTTCTTCCCCCGAATGCAGCTAAAGACAGCACGAATACCACCGTCAGTCCAAGCAATGCCGGACCCCTGTTGTAATTGGATATGGATGCTATGTATGAAAGTCCATTGACATCTATATCCATCCTGACGATTACTTTTGTACCTGCTTTTAAGTCCACATTGTTGTATACACTCATATAATTGACTGCCGGCAATATCTTACCTTTGTCCTCACCGCTGTCTATCTGTATATAGGCTTCCTGTACGCCTATACGCAGCCCCTCTGTCCACTCTTCTGCTTTCGCCTCGTCACTGATGATTTTCGTCACATGTGCCCTGGCAAATTTTATCTTGCTTGCCGCTGTTGGCACTTCTCCTGGCAGCGGCTTATTGATCCATATGAGAATTGCTATAAATACCGCACAGAAAAGGAATGAGGCTATAAGTTTTATAAAGAATGTTTTTTTACTTTTCATTTTTACGGTACGCCTTTCGTCCTGTTTATTTTTATTATACTTAAGCTGCAATGACGACACACTGCAAAGCCCGTGAAGGCGACGGCATGTCCAAAATCTTTGGAAAATACTACTTTGGAAGCGTTAAACCAGTTAAAATCCAGGATATATATCATACTGTATAATTATATTTCGGTTTCAACCACTTAAGTACTACTTATGAATAAAAATGATTGGCATAAATACTATGTGGTTTTCTTGAAGCTGAAGCTGCCGTGGCCACACCTGCACAGCAGGCAGCCCATTAAAAGATTTCCATACAAAAAACAGGTCAGAAAGTCTGTAAATATAAGACATTTCTGACCTGCAAAGGCACAAATTCTAAGGCTGTTACAGCCATGTTTTTAACAACATTTAAAATATCCAGATGAAACCCGGTGAAAAATGAATAATGATGTTACAGGGAGGTTAAAGTCCTGCCTAACTCTTTTCTTTGGATTTCATATATTCATCCATGGCCAAAGCCACTGTCTTTGAGTAGGCAACTGCTTCTACTACGGTTCTTGCTCCCAGAACCACATCTCCGGAAGCGAATATGCCCGGAATGGTTGTCTGGCCTTTTTCATCTGTCATCAAAAGCCCGTTCTGGCTGGCCAGTAAGCCCCTGGTGGTATTCACCAGCTTGCTTTTGGGCCCCTGGCTGATGGAAATGATGGTGGAATCTGCAAAAATCTGTTCCCGCTCTTCATCAATGCCGATCTGGTTTCCTTCCCCATCATACCGGATATTTTCAAACACCGGACCATCATCCGTAATCTCCACGATCTGTTTCCCAAACTGGAAGTCAGCTCCATCAAGCTTTGCATAGGCTGTTTCGTGATGGCTGGCATTACTGGATAAGCCTCTGGCATAAAGGGTCACCTTCCTGGCTCCGTGGCGGATCACGGTCCTTGCCACATCCATGGCGGAATTCCCAACGCCAATGATAGCAACCGTCTCTCCCAGATCATAGGCATCGGGATTGGCCAGATAATCGATGGCATAATGGACATTTCCCAGGGATTCCCCTTTTACGCCCAGGGTCTTCGGCCTCCAGACTCCGGTTCCGATAAAGATGCTCTGATAGCCGTCACGGATCAGATCCTTGATTTCCAGGGCTGTCCCAATAGCCGTATTGGGTCGGATCTTCACCCCGATTTCCAGAAGCTTCTTTTTATAGCGTCCTAAAATGGTCTTTGGAAGGCGGAATTCCGGTATCCCATACTGGAGAACGCCTCCCACCTTATCCTTGGCATCAAAAATGGTCACGCTGTAGCCTTCCTTGGTCAAAAGAAAGGCAATGGTGATCCCAGCCGGACCTGCGCCGATTACCGCAACCTTCTTCCCGTTTTTCGGCTTGCACTCTACCTTCATCTTGTCAAAGATGGTATCAGAGATATAATTTTCTATGCTGCTGATATGCACCGGCTGTCCCTTTCTGCCCAGAATGCAGTGGCCCTCGCACTGACTTTCATGATTGCACACAAGGGAACAAACCAGGGACATGGGATTGTTTTCAAATAACATTTCTCCTGCTTTATTTAAACCGCCTTCTTTAAAGGCCGAAATCATCTGGGGGATAGGGGTATGGATGGGACAGCCCTGCCGGCATAAGGGCTTCTTACAGTTTAAGCATCTGTTTGCTTCATCAATTACATGAACAGCCATAATTTATCTTCCTCTCTTGTTCTGTGGCATGATTTACTGAAGTATTTTATCTCAATGATTCTGTATTTGCATACTGTATACAGTTTTATTTTTATTTTTCACATCATATCACACTCAAAATAATAAAATCAATAGGCAGCTTTTATGTACAGAAAAAAATAAATTTTGTCAAAAATATATCGAATTATGGGTGTTTTGCCGTTTTCAGAAATAAAAAAAGAATCCGTGGGATAAGGGCGGAAGAATATCTCCAAACACCGCTATCCCGGATTCTTTGTTTATAAAATTATTTTCCCTCGTAAGTAATCATGGCTTCCACATCATATTCTGCAAGCTTTTTCCTGCCATTTAATCCTGCAAGTTCCATGATAAAGCAGATTTTCACCACTTCGCCGCCAAGCTCCTCGACCAGCTTTATGATGGCTTCAATGGTACCGCCTGTAGCGATCAGATCATCTATGATGACCACCTTCTGCCCTGGTCTGATGGAATCTTTGTGGATCTCAATAGTTGCAGTGCCATATTCCAGCTCGTAATCGGCAGACAGGACTTCCCTTGGAAGCTTGCCTTTCTTTCTCACCGGAATAAAGCTCTTATGCTCTGCATAGGCCACCGGAACACCAAAGATAAAGCCTCTTGATTCCGGTCCCACTACCGAATCATACTCCACTCCTTTTAACATATCCCTTATGCCATCCACTGCCAGGCAAAGCCCGTCCGGATCCTCCAGAATGGTGGTCACATCCCTGAAAATGATTCCTTCCTCCGGAAAATCAGGAATGCTTGTGACATAGTCTTCTAATCTTTTCATTGTCATACCTCGTATTGTCATAGTCTGTATCCATGGAGACTCCCTTATCCTCTTGGATGGGCGCCCGTGTAGGCGCGGCGTAAGTTTTCTCCCTGAGTATAATTCATATACATCTGTGTCGTAGCCATATCGGAATGGCCAAGCATGGCTTGTACCGCATGAATATCCGCTCCGTTGCGGAGCAGATGTGCCGCAAAGGAGTGGCGAAGGGTATGAGGTGTAATGTCAGCCTTGATCCCTGCCTTATCCCCATAGAATTTTATAATCTTCCAAAATCCCTGGCGGCTCATAGATTTCCCGTTGCAGTTGGTAAAAAGCCACTCTGATTCCTGACCCCTCAGCAAATATTCCCGGCCCCGTTCCATATAAGCCGAAAGGGCCAGCTTGGCCACCTTTCCAAAAGGAACCATACGTTCCTTGTGTTCATCCTTGCAGGTAATATATCCAATGGACAGGTTTACATCGGTTTTTTTTAGATGAATCAGCTCCGACACCCGGATCCCGGTGGCATAAAGCAGTTCCAGCATGGCACGGTCCCGAAGCTCCTTTGGAGTCTCGCCGCCAGGCTGGCTTAATAAGCTGTTCACTTCATCCACCGTTAATATGGTCGGCGCCTTTTTTTCCACCTTTGGCGCCTTTAAAAGCTCTGCCGGGTCATTCTGGATTCTCCCTTCCATGCACTGGTAATGAAAGAATGCCTTCATGGAAGCCAGACAGCGTGAAATGGTAGTAGTAGCCTTCCCTTCTTTCTCAAGATGCAGGATATAGGAATTAAGACTGGTCTTTGTCACCTTGTCCACCTCTGTGATTCCCTGCTTCCCTAAAAAAGAAGCCAGCTGCATCAAATCCCTCTGATAAGATACCTCTGTGTTCTTTGATGTTTTTTTTATCTCTCTTAAATAAATGATAAAATGATTAATCTCTGCTACCATCTCCATATCTCCTGACCTTTCGGCTTCAAAAATGCCTTAAAATAAGGCTTCTTCCTAACATTATATAGACTATTTTCGATAAAATCAAACACATTTTTCCTGCCGTTAAGACATTTCAAGGGTACTTTACATAATATGTACAAGATATTGGTAATGAGTGACCCTTTTTCGCAAGATATGGGGAAATGAACCATTTTATTTTTTTTAATACTTTCTCTTTAAAGAACCATTTTTAAGAAAATCGGATTGATCCAGGCCTCGCAGGCGCTCCCAAGAGCAGCCAGGAACAAAAGCAGCAAAAAGGCCGGGATCCGGAAACGCCGTCCATTTTGCATGGCCCACAAAAGAAGAATACACCAAAGAGGAATATAACACAGACCCTGAGGCGTGACTGTCATAAGAAATACGGGGAGTCCCATAAGCCCCTTTTGGACCGTTATGACGGAAAGGACAAATCCCATGGAAAAACCGATTCCTGCCGTCAGCAGGCAATACAGAGGAAGTGCATAAGCGGTCAGGCCGATGAGCCATGCGATCCATACCTCGATCCCCCGCTGTCTTAACACCTGATAAAAAAGCTGCACCCGCTCCCCTTTGTCCAGATTCACATTTCTGTCCAAAAGGCCCAGATAATATACGGCTTCCTCCATAAATGACGGATACCAGAAATTTGCCATGAAGGTACCAGCAATAAGCCCGGCAAAAAAGCAGATGAGATAGCGGTCTTCTGCCCTTAGATTCCGCTCCAGGGAAGTGTACATTCCCCCTGGTCCCGGCCTTCTTCTCAAACGGTAACGAAACGTACGAAACAATCCGGCCATAAAAAATCCCCTTACGTCTTTTTTCAACCTTATGCCTGAAAAGGGACATTTATTCTTGGAAAGACAACGGGCCTGGACTGCTGTTTTACAGGCTCTTCCCTATTTTACACCGTACTTTCTTCCATAGGCCATGATTGCCGCAATGGTCTTACCGTCGGTAATCTCTCCCCGGTATATCTTTTGTTCCAAGTCACTTAACTCCCATTCCTCCACCTCGATGTATTCGTCTTCATCCAAGTTCTGTTTGGAAGGCTCTAATTCCCTTGCAACAAAGATATCGATGGCTTCATCGCAGAATGCAACCGTTGTGTTGACGCTGATCAGATACTCCATCTTCTCCTTATCCGTCTTATAGCCTGTCTCCTCTTCCAGCTCCCTGTGGGCGCAGTCAAGCTTTGGCTCATCGGGGCTGTCAAGGGCTCCGGCCGGGATCTCCAATGTATATCGGTCCAAAGCATTGCGGTACTGGCGCACCATGAGAAGCTTCCCGCTTTTTGTTACAGGGATCACTGCCGCTGCTCCGTTATGGTGGATGAAATCCCAGCGGGCCAGATGGCCGTTAGCATCTACCGTGTCCTCGTATACTTTTATAATATTTCCCTCATACTTTAATTCTCTGTCAAGTCGTTTTACAGGCTTCTGTTCCATTGTCTTACCTCCATTATAGTTCCTCACATTTTTTAAAGCAGGCATCCGCTGCCTTTATGACCGCATTGCGGAATCCAAATTCCTCCAGGGCCGATACTCCCGCAATGGTAGTGCCTCCCGGCGAGCATACCTTATCCTTTAAGGCTCCTGGATGCTCCCCTGTCTCCAGGACCATCCTGGCGCTGCCAAGAACTGTCTGAGCCGCCATCTCATAGGCAGCCTCCCTTGGAAGGCCATACTTTACCGCCCCGTCTGCCAAAGCTTCGATAAACATGTAAACATAGGCAGGGGAGCTTCCGCTGGCACAGACCACCGCGTTCATGAGCCGCTCTTCTACCAGCCGCATCCTTCCCAGAGAATGGAAAATATCACCGATTGTCTCCTTCTCATCCTGGGAAAAAGCTTTCTCATCGTAGCAGACTCCTGTCATTCCTTCCCCAAGGAGGGCCGGGGTGTTTGGCATGGCGCGGACCACCCGTTTTTCTTGTCCCAGCTTTTCCTTTAGCTGGGCCGTTGTGATCCCGGGCGCAATGGAAATGATCACATGGTTCTCTGTTACCTCATTGCGGATATCAGACAGCACCGGGGCAAAATACTGGGGCTTCACAGCCAATACCACGTATTTTGCCTGGGCAGCACACAGGGCATTGGTTTCTGCATGGGCCACGCCCATTTCCGAACTGATCTCTGCGCACCGTTCTTTATTCACATCAGTAAAAATGATGTCTTCCTTCCCATAAGTCTTTGATAATCCCTTTAATATTGCAAAACCCATATTTCCGATTCCGATGATTCCTATTTTCGCCATAATCTCTTCCTCCTGCTTATGTTTTGAAATCAGCAATTAATCAGCATCATTCTAGCACCATTTTTTCAAATGTCAATCATGGAATTCTTTCTGATTGACGGATATGATCCGGCCCCCTTCTTCCGAATGAGATCCGCATCTGTTTTTCGTACAAATTCCCCTATGTCTATCATAAATGATTACAGGAAAATACTCAATATCAAAACTTCAACAAATCCCGCAGCCAGGAAGAGCCTCAATCCGTTCTGCCAAAGCATGCTTTCCATGGTTTCCTGCATTGGAACCCTTTGGCGCCGGAAATGGCTCCCTCCATTTATCATAATGGGTCATAATTTTTGTCTGCCGCAAAAAAATAATTTTTCTATTGACATTTTAATTTTAATCTCATATACTGTAGCAAAACAAAATGATAAACTGTCGAGCAGGAGTAAGTAAGATCTTTTCATCATGCACAGAGAGCTTCCGGTTGGTGTGAGGAAGCGTTGATGTCTGGTCTGAATGGACCTGCGAGGGCGGCTTGAAACCGGTTTTATTACCGGAAGTAGATGTCGACGGGTTTCCTATCCGTTACCAAGGGGAGGCACATGTTAGTGTGCTATAAAGCGGGAGAAGTCTATCTTCTCCAATCAGGGTGGTACCACGGAACCGTAATTATCAGGCTTTCGTCCCTCTTATCCATAGCAGTATGGAGGAGGGACGGAGGCTTTTTTTATTTCTGCAGACAATGAGCCAGGCACAGGAATACTTAAATTCCTGAATCCGGCAAATGCTGCAGGGGGCAAATTCCTCACCGCCTGCTATGGGGTGCCTGCTGGCCAACAGGCAAAAAACATGAGTAATAACTAAGAAAGGAGCGTAATAAACCATGAACATCACGCCGGACTGTAAGGAAATCGAAGCCCTTGCCGCTTCCTATCCCATCATCCCGGTCTGCAGGGAAATATTTGCAGACATTGTCACACCCATTACCCTGCTGCGAAAGATCGCAGCAAAAAGCAGCCGGTATTATCTGCTTGAAAGCATTGAGGGAGGCGAAACATGGGGACGCTATTCCTTCCTTGGTTATGATCCGGTCCTAAAAGTCACCTTAAAGGATCATGCGGTAAAAATACATCATTACAACCAGCCGGAAGCAGACCAGGTGATCCATACAGGGAAGCCCTATGATGTGCTGCGGGATATTTTAAAGGATTACCGCTCCCCAAAGCTTCCCGGACTTCCTCCTTTTACCGGAGGATTTGTAGGATATTTTGCCTACAGCATGATCGGCTATGCGGAACCGGTCCTGTCCATAAAAAAAGGGGCCTGCAATGATTTTGACTTAATGCTCTTTGATACGGTCATCGCTTATGACCATTTGAAACAGAAAATCAGCCTTGTGGTCAATATGAAAACCGACCGGGTCATGGAAAATTACGGGAAAGCCTGCACAAGGCTTCAAAGTATGGCTGCCATGATCGGAGAACATATCCCCCTGAAAAAATCCGCAGTTACAAGCCGTCCCAAGTTCCGGTGCAACGTGACCAAAGAGGAATTCTGTTCCATGGTAGAACGGGCAAAGGATTATATCGTGGACGGAGACATCTTCCAGGCAGTGCTTTCCAGACAGTTTACAAGCGATTATAAGGACAGTCTTCTCAATGCCTACCGGGTCTTAAGAACCACCAATCCGTCCCCCTACATGGTATATCTCCACATGGATGATACGGAAATCATAAGTACTTCCCCGGAAACCCTGGTCCGTTTAAAGAACGGGCGGCTCACCACCTTTCCTGTGGCAGGTTCCAGGCCAAGAGGAAGAGATGAGGAGGAGGACAATAAGCTTTCCAAAGAACTTCTGGCGGACGAAAAGGAACTGGCGGAGCACAACATGCTGGTGGACTTAGGAAGAAATGATTTAGGGAAAATCGCAGCGTTTTCCACAGTAGAGGTGACAGGATATAAAATGATCCACCGTTATTCCCGGATCATGCACATCTGCTCCCAGGTGGAAGCGGACATTACCCCTGGCCGGGATGCCTTTCATGCCATAGAGGCGGTCCTTCCGGCAGGCACCCTTTCCGGTGCTCCGAAAATCCGGGCCTGCGAGATCATCGAGGAGCTGGAAACAGAGCCAAGGGGCATTTACGGAGGAGCACTGGGCTACATTGATTTCACCGGAAACATGGATACCTGCATTGCCATACGCATGGCGGTAAAGAGCCAGGGAAAGGTATCCGTTCAGGCAGGAGGCGGCATCGTGGCAGACAGCGTTCCGGAACGGGAGTACGAAGAATCGGAAAACAAGGCAAAGGCCGTGATCCGGGCCATTGAAACTGCAGGGGAGGTAAATGACTGATGATTCTCTTAATTGACAATTACGACAGTTTTTCCTACAACTTAGTCCAGATGGCCGGCAGCTTAAATCCTGATATCAGGATCATACGAAACGATGAGATGACCGTGGAAGAAATAAGGGAGATGTCTCCCAGCCACATCATTCTCTCCCCGGGTCCCGGCTATCCAAAGGCTGCTGGAGTATGCGAGGACGTGGCGAAGCAGCTTTCCGGAGCAATCCCTATCCTTGGGGTATGCCTGGGGCACCAGGGAATCTGCGAAGCATTCGGGGCAGAGATCACCCACGCCAGGAAGCTGATGCATGGAAAACAGAGCCTCCTTACCATCGATGCTTCTGATCCCATCTTTCACGGGCTTCCTGGACAGATCCTGGCCGCCAGGTACCACTCTCTCATTGCCGCAAAAGATTCCCTTCCGAATTGCCTGACCGTCATTGGAACCGATGACATGGGGGAAATCATGGCGGTAAAGCATAAGGACTATCCCCTTTACGGGCTTCAGTTCCATCCGGAATCCATCCTGACGCCAAATGGGATTACCATACTTGAAAATTTCTTATCCATTCATATAAAGGAGGCAGATTAAATGATTCAGCAGGCGATCCATGAAGTAATCTCAGGACAGGATTTAAGCTTTGAGGCTGCAAAAGAGGTCATGAACGAGATCATGAGCGGGGAAACCACCCCGGCCCAGATGGCCGCATTTTTAACGGGACTGCGGATGAAGGGGGAAACCATTGACGAGATCACTGCCTGTGCCACGGTTATGCGGGAAAAGGCCTTAAGGCTGGAGCCGGACTTTCCTGTTATTGATATCGTAGGCACAGGCGGCGACGAGGCCGGGACCTTTAACATTTCCACCACCACCGCATTTGTAGTGGCCTCAGGGGCAGTTCCTGTGGCAAAGCACGGCAACCGCAGCGTTTCCAGCAAAAGCGGGGCTGCCGATGTGCTGGAGCACCTTGGGGTGAATTTAAACCTTACGGCGGAGCGGTCCGGGGAAATACTAAAGAAAACAGGCATGTGCTTTCTCTTCTCCCAGGCCTACCATTCTTCCATGAGATATGCCGGACCGGTGCGGAAAGAGCTTGGTGTACGTACCATTTTTAATATCTTAGGTCCTCTCTCCAATCCGGCTGGAGCCACCATGCAGCTTTTAGGGGTCTATGACAGGAAGCTGGTGGAACCCCTGGCCCAGGTATTAAGCAATCTGGGAGTAAAGCGGGGACTGGTGGTGTGCGGAGATGACGGACTTGATGAGGCCACGGTCACAGGTCCCAGCCATGTATGCGAAATCCGCTTCGGGAAGCTGACTCCCTATAAGATCACACCGGAGCAGTTTTCCTTAAAGCGATGCAGTCTTTCTGAGCTGGTTGGCGGCACACCGGAAGAAAACGCCCAGATCACCAGGGATATCTTAAATGGTAGGCTCCATGGGCCAAAGCGGGATATCGTCATCTTAAACTCTGCCTTAAGCCTGTACCTGGGAATCGATGACTGCACCATTTCCCAATGCATCGAAAAGGCGGCTCACCTCATTGATTCAGGAAAAGCTGCCGGAAAGCTTGAAGAGTTTGTAAAAATGACCAGGGAGGTGGCTTTATGATACTTGACGTCCTGGCTGCCTCCTCTAAAAAAAGGGCGGAGGCGGCAAAAGAAAAAATCTCCATGAAGACCATGGAACAACTGGCACTGAAAGCCTTTGAAGCAACAAAGGATAGAGGTCTTTCCTTTGAACAAAGCCTCTCCTCTCCAGACATTTCCTTTATCTGCGAGGTAAAGCGTGCCTCTCCGTCAAAGGGCCTCATTGCCCCGGTATTCCCCTATGTGGAGATTGCAAAGGATTACGAAGCTGCCGGGGCAGATGCCATTTCCGTTCTTACGGAACCGGAATATTTCCTCGGAAACAGCAGCTACTTAACAGAGATCGGCCATGAGGTGAATATTCCCCTTCTCAGAAAGGATTTCACGGTGGACCCCTACCAGATCTATGAGGCAAAGGCCATAGGCGCGGCCGCAGTTCTTCTCATCTGCGCTCTCTTAGATACAAAAGCCCTGAAAGAAGGATTAAGGCTGTGCAAAAGCCTTGGCTTAAGCGCCCTTGTGGAGGCCCATGACGAAGAGGAGGTCCACTCCGCCCTGACCGCAGGAGCCAGGATCATCGGAGTGAATAACCGGAATTTAAAAACCTTTGAGGTGGATTTTAACAATTGCCTCCGCTTAAGGAGCATGGTACCCTCTGACGTGCTTTTCGTGGCGGAAAGCGGGATCAAAAGCGGGGCCCACATCAGGCTCCTGTCAGAAGCCGGGGCCAATGCTGTATTGATCGGGGAAAGCCTGATGCGTTCCCCTGACAAAAAAGAAATCTTAAGTGGATTGAAGAGGGCCGCCCAATGATTTCCAAAGGAAAACTAATCAAAATATGCGGCCTGACCCGCAGGGAGGACATTCTGGCAGTAAACGCCTTAAAGCCGGATTACGCTGGCTTCGTATTTGCTCCTGGAAAGCGCCGCCTTACAGGACCAGAGGCAAAGATGCTTAAGGAGCTGATGCTGCCGGAGATACCTGCAGTAGGCGTTTTCGTAAACAGCCCCATAGAAGATATCCTGTCCCTTGCAGAGAGTGGAACCATTGACCTTATACAGCTTCACGGCAATGAGGACCGGGATTATATGATGGAACTAAAAAGCCGCCTGGCCCCCGGCCTTCCTGTCATAAAGGCCATACGGGTCCGGCAGGCAGAGGATATGAAGGAGGCAGAGGACCTTCCCGCAGACTTCCTGCTTTTTGATGCTTATACAAAAGGACTTTATGGCGGCAGCGGGAAGACCTTTGACTGGTCCATGGTACCGGACATAAAAAAGCCCTGGTTCCTGGCCGGAGGCATCGATGCCTCAAACATAAAGCAGGCCATGAAAACAAAGGCCTTTTGCCTGGATCTAAGCAGTTCTGTGGAAACAGAGGGCAAAAAAGACCCAGGGAAAATAAAAGAAATCATACAAATAGTAAGGAGTGAACAGCCATGTCAAAAGGAAAGTTTGGACAGCACGGCGGACAGTTTGTCCCCGAAACGCTGATGAATGCAGTAAATGAACTGGAAGAAGCTTATGAGAAATACAGCCATGACGAGGAGTTCTTAAAAGAGCTTCAGGAGCTTCACAAAAAATATACGGGAAGGCCCTCCCTGCTCTACTGCGCAGAGCGGATGACGAAAGACTTAGGCGGAGCGAAAATTTATTTAAAGCGGGAGGATTTAAACCACACCGGCTCCCACAAGATCAACAACGCCCTGGGCCAGGTCCTTCTTGCAAAGAAGATGGGAAAGACCCGGGTCATCGCTGAAACAGGGGCCGGGCAGCACGGCGTTGCCACTGCTACCGCCGCCGCTCTCATGGGAATGGAATGCGAGGTCTTTATGGGAAAAGAGGATACGGACCGTCAGGCCTTAAATGTATTCCGTATGGAGCTTTTAGGCACAAAGGTCCACGCAGTAACAAGCGGCACCCAGACCCTAAAAGATGCGGTCAATGAGACCATGAGGGAATGGACCAACCGGGTGGCTGACACCCATTATGTCTTAGGGTCAGTCATGGGCCCTCACCCATTTCCCACCATTGTCAGGGACTTTCAGAGCATCATCGGCAAAGAGGTCCGCACTCAGCTAAAGGAAGCAGAAGGGAAGCTTCCTGACATGGTGATCGCCTGCGTGGGCGGAGGAAGCAATGCCATGGGAATCTTCCATGAATTTATAAATGAACCTTCCGTGAAGTTGGTGGGCTGCGAGGCCGCAGGGCACGGCATTGAGACAGGAAAGCACGCGGCTACCATTTCCACAGGCTCTCTTGGAATCTTCCACGGCATGAAATCCTATTTCTGCCAGGATGAGTACGGCCAGATCGCCCCTGTTTTCTCCATTTCCGCAGGACTTGACTATCCGGGCATAGGGCCGGAGCACGCAGCACTTCATGATTCGGGAAGAGCCGCCTACGTCTCTGTTACGGACCAGGAGGCTGTGAAAGCCTTTGAATACTTATCCCGTCTGGAAGGGATCATTCCGGCTATTGAAAGCGCACATGCAGTAGCCTATGCCAGAAAGATCGCTCCTTCCATGGAAAAGGATGAGGTCATCGTCATCAATTTATCCGGGCGGGGCGACAAGGATGTGGCAGCCATTGCCCGTTATAAGGGGGTTGAAATCTATGAGTAGAATAAGTGAAGTATTTTTAAGGGGAAAGGCATTTATCCCATTTATCACGGCTGGAGATCCTGACCTTGCCACCACAGAGGAGCTGGTTCCTGCCATGGCTTTAGCCGGAGCAGATCTCATTGAGCTTGGAATCCCTTTTTCTGACCCGATTGCAGAAGGGATCGTGATCCAGGAAGCCGATATGAGGGCTTTGGCGTCAGGAACCACTACGGATAAGCTTTTTGATTCTGTAAAACGGATACGCCAAAAAACCGATGTTCCTCTGGCTTTTATGACTTATATCAATCCTGTTTTCGTCTATGGAAGTGAACGGTTTATAAAAAATTCGGCAGAAAGCGGCATTGACGCCCTGATCGTGCCGGATATGCCCTTTGAGGAACGGGAGGAACTGCTGCCCTTCTGCAAAAAATACGGGGTCGAACTGATCTCTCTCATCGCTCCCACTTCAAAGGAACGCATTCGGACCATTGCATCAGAATCGGAAGGATTTATCTACTGCGTTTCTTCCATGGGCGTGACCGGTGTGAGAAATGAACTAGGCACAGGCATCAGGGAAATGGTTTCTCTTGTAAAGGAGACAAAGAATATTCCCTGCGCCATTGGCTTTGGCATCTCCACACCGGAGCAGGCAGGGGAATTGAGTCAACATGCGGACGGAGTCATTGTGGGCAGCGCCATTGTGAAAATCGCCGCAAAATATGGAAAAGACTGTATAGGACCTGTCTGCGACTATGTAAAGGAAATGAAGGCCGCCATTTCCGGCTGACAGCCGGTCCGGGAGGTTTTCCTTGACAAGCAGAAAGGGGAATGCTACACTAGTGCCACAAGAGGGAGCTCGTAGGCGGGCTGAGAGGAAGTAATCAACTTCGACCTTTATAACCTGATTTGGGTAATGCCAACGTAGGGATTCATATAGGATGATTGCATAGTTCCGAGCCTATACCTGTTGGTATAGGCTCTTTTTGCGCGCAATGAGCCCTTACAATCCCTCCGCTTACGAGACAAAGGAGGAACAAAAATGAATTACACCACACAAATGGATGCCGCAAGAAAAGGCATTCTGACAAAGGAACTGACGGCAGTAGCTGAACACGAGCAATGGGAGCCGGAAAAGCTCCGGGAGCTGGTAGCAGAAGGAAAAGCCGCCATTCCGGCAAATAAGAACCACAGCTGTTTAAAGCCCAGCGGGATCGGCTCCATGCTGAGTACAAAGATCAATGTGAATCTGGGAACCTCCAGGGATTTGAATGACCTGGACATGGAGCTTGAGAAAGTAAAGGACGCAGTTCTCATGGGAGCAGAGTCCATTATGGACCTAAGCTCCTTTGGGGATACCCGGAAATTCCGCAGGAAGCTGACGGCCGAATGTCCGGCTATCATTGGCACGGTTCCGATCTACGATGCTGTGGTTTACTATCACAAGCCTCTTCGGGAAATCACCGCTGAGGAATGGATACGGATCGTGGAAATGCACGCGGAAGACGGGGTGGACTTTATGACCATTCACGTTGGAATCAACAAGCAGACTGCCAGGCGGTTCAAGGAAACAAAACGGCTGACCAACATTGTTTCAAGAGGCGGGTCTATCGTCTTTGCCTGGATGGAGATGACCGGTGAAGAGAATCCCTTTTATGAGCATTATGACCGCATTCTGGAAATCTGTCAGAAGCATGACGTGACCTTAAGCCTGGGAGACGCCTGCCGTCCGGGATGCATTGAAGATGCATCTGATATTTCCCAGATCGAGGAGCTGGTGACTCTTGGGGAACTGACAAAAAGGGCATGGGAGAAACATGTACAGGTAATTATTGAAGGCCCCGGCCATATGCCTTTGGATCAGATTGCAGCTAATATGAAAATACAGCAGACCATCTGCAAGGGTGCACCCTTTTATGTTCTGGGACCCCTTGTCACAGATATTGCGCCGGGATATGACCATATCACCGCTGCCATCGGAGGAGCAGTGGCAGCTGCTGCCGGAGCGGCATTTCTCTGCTATGTAACTCCTGCAGAGCATTTGAAGCTGCCGGATGGAGCAGATGTGAAAGAAGGAATCGTTGCCGCCCGGATTGCGGCCCATGCGGCTGATATTGCCAAAGGCATCAGGGGCGCAAGGGAGTGGGATCATAAGATGAGCGATGCCAGGAAACGGCTGGATTGGGAAGCCATGTTCCAACTGGCTATTGACCCGGAAAAAGCCAGACGCTACCGGGCAGCGTCAAAACCGGAAAAAGAAGATACCTGCTCCATGTGCGGCAATTTCTGTGCCATGAAAAATATGAACCGGATTCTGGACGGGGAAATCGTCAATATTTACGATGAATGATAGCTTATGAAAATTTTTAAATTACATAAACAGGAGGAATTTTCATGAATGATCGAATATCACCTACTATTTGTAGCAATTCTTCTGCTGCCTCCAGGGTGCGGGTGAAAAAGCTGGTGGTCAGCGGAATGCTGACAGCCCTTACGGTAGCCCTCTCCGGCTTTTCCATTCCGGTGGGAGCTTCTAAATGCTTTCCAATACAGCACCTGGCTAATGTCCTGGCAGGGGTGTTCTTAGGACCCATCTATGGCGTTTCCATGGCTTTCTCCGCTTCTCTTATACGGAATCTTATGGGAACCGGAAGTCTGCTTGCCTTTCCGGGAAGCATGGCAGGGGCATTTCTCGGGGCCTGTCTGTTTCAAAAGACCAGGAAGCTTTTGCCGGCTTATCTTGGGGAAGTAATTGGGACAGGGCTCATCGGTGGGCTGCTCTGCTATCCGGTGGCAGCCCTTCTCATGGGAAAAGAAGTAGCCGTCTTTTTCTTTGTAGCTCCGTTTTTCATGAGCACCCTGGCGGGGACCATACTGGCTGCGGTCTTACTGGCAATGCTGCGCCGCCTTGGCCTGTTCTCCTATTTTGAACGGCTCATCAACGAATAGGAGGATGTTGAATATGAATAGGAAGTTTCATGATTCCCTGGCCGGGCTGGTCCGGGAAAAGAAGCCCATCGTCCACTGCATCACCAACTATGTGACGGCAGGAGACGTGGCAAATATCATTCTGGCCTGCGGCGGTTCTCCCATTATGGCGGACCAGCCGGAAGAAGCTTCAGAAATATCCGCCCTGTCCGACTGCCTTCTTTTAAACATAGGAACCCCCAAAGAGACTACAGAAGCTGCAATGATAAAGGCCGGGCTGGAAGCAAACCGGCGAAACCACCCGGTCATCTTTGACCCGGTAGGAATCGGCGCATCCCGTTACAGGACCGAAATGGCTCTTTCCCTTCTAAAAGAAGTAAAAGCAACTGTTATCAGGGGAAATGCGTCAGAGCTTAGGATCCTGTTAAAGGAACTGACCGGAAAAAATGGAAAAAGCGGAAACAGCTCTGATTCCTCAGCCCGGGGAGTTGATGCTTCTTTTTCTGATGAAATAAGGGAAGATACCATGGAGGCTCTTAAGGAAACAGCCAGGGCACTGAGTGCTGCAACCGGGGCTGTGGCCGTCATGACCGGGGCCATTGATATCGTAACTTCCGGGAAGGAAACCTGTCTTATCAGGAACGGCTGTCCCCAAATGACCCGTATTGCGGGAAGCGGCTGTATGCTGGACGGTATCATTGCCGCCTATGTGGCATCCGCCGGGCCTGCCTCCTCCCAACACGCCGTTTTCCAGGCAGCCGCTCTTGCCACGGCTGCCGCCGGCCTTTGCGGGGAGCGGGCTGCTAAAAAAACGGAGACACTCCAGGCTGGTACAAGCAGCTTCCGCTGCTGCTTTATTGATGAGATAAGCCTTCTGGATGACAGCACCTTAAAAGGAGGGATAAACATTGAAGTTTCATAAAGACATGCTGCTCCTGTATGCGGTAACAGACCAGACATTTACAGGAGAAAAAACCTTAGAAGCCCAGATCGAAGAAGCTCTTTCTGCCGGGGTGACCCTTCTCCAGCTCCGTGAAAAGCACATGGATAAAAACGCATTTCTGGAAGAAGCCATTATGGTCCGCCAGATTACCAGGCGTTACAAAATCCCGCTGATTATCAACGATGATGTGGAAACCGCCCTTAAGTGCGATGCGGACGGCGTACACGTAGGACAGGAGGATTTACCTCCGGCAGAGGTCCGCCGGCTCATGGGGCCGGACCGCATTCTGGGCGTAACTGCTAAAAACATAGACCAGGCGAAAAGGGCATGGCTAGACGGGGCTGATTATATAGGCGCAGGAGCCATATTCCCAAGTTCCACAAAAAAGGATGCCATTCCCTTATCCCTGGAACAACTGTCTGGAATCTGCCGCTCCGTTCCTATTCCTGTAACGGCAATCGGAGGAATTACCGCAGAAAATGTCTCCAGTCTGAAAGGAACCGGCGCAGCCGGGGCCGCGGTGGTTTCCGCCATATTCGGACAAAAGGATATTACCGAGGCCGTCCATCGCTTAAAAGAGCAGCTTTTAAAGGTGGTGAGCCAATGAGCCTGATTCTCCCTTCCTTCCTCACCATAGCAGGCACCGATCCCAGCGGCGGCGCCGGAATACAGGCGGATTTAAAGACCGCAGCGGCTCTGGGTGTCTATGGCTCCAGCGTTGTTACCGCCCTGGTCGCACAAAATACTACAGGTGTTTTTCTGACGGAACCGGTTGGCCAGGAGATGCTTGCCGCCCAGCTTGAGGCCGTGTTTACCGATATTCCGCCGCAAGCTGTAAAAATCGGCATGGCCGGGACCTCCGTTTCTATAGAAATCATTGCAGAAAAGCTGAGAAAGTATAACCAATCTCCCGTGATCGTGGACCCGGTCATGGTATCAACCAGCGGACATTCTCTTTTAAACCCAGAGGATGTTAATGCTTTAACAAGCAGACTGTTCCCGCTGGCAGCATTGGTTACCCCCAATATACCGGAAGCAGAAGCCCTTTTATCCACAAAAGGGCGGCGGATATGCACTGGAAAAGACATGGAAAAAGCCGCCTTGGAGCTCTCCCAGGTATTTCAGACTTCTTTCCTGTTAAAAGGAGGACACAATGACCAGGGGGCTGACGATGTTCTATGCTGTAACGGATCTGTCACCTGGTTTTCAGGTAAACGGATCAACAATCCAAATACCCATGGAACCGGATGTACCCTGTCCTCTGCCATTGCCTGCGGACTGGCTGCAGGCATGGGGCTGGAAGATAGCATCTGCGCGGCAAAGTCCTATTTAAACGGAGCCTTAAAGGCCGGATTAAAGCTGGGAAAGGGGCGGGGGCCTTTGTGGCACGGTTGGAAAACAGAAACCATTCCGCTGAGTGAAACGAAAAGGAAATAAAAACGAGAAACTGTAAAGAAAGCTATTATGCCGGTTATGGCGGGAAGCATCACCTGCTCCCGCCATAACAGACAGTTTCATTTGCTTTCCAGTTTCCTATAAAGATCAATGATCTCTTCGGCCATGACCTTAAAGACCTCTGCGCTCATCATCTGATCCTCCGCATGAGTCAGGATAAGCCCCATAGACACCGGCTCTCCTGCCGCTTCTCTCTGTATCAAATCCCCATGAGGCAGGTGCCCCTGCTTCATCATTTCATCTCCCTCTGCGATCAGACTTTCCGCCTCTTCATATCTTCCTTGTTTTGCTTTTTGCACTGCTTTAATATAATTTGATTTTGCTCCGCCTGCCGCAGTGATCAGCTGAAAGCAAATAAGTTCCATTTCCTGCATCTTTCCACCTTTTCTCTCTGCACAGAAACAATCAACCCTGGGTTTGATGTTCCTGTTTTTCATACATTTTGTCAATCACCCTGATAAAAGGCAGATATACGAAGAATGACAATGCCAAAATCACCACCTGCAGCAATGCCGTTCTCCAGCCTCCGATTAAAAATCCTGAGATAATGGGCGGGCACGTCCATGGCACCAGAATCCCTTTGTACATGGGGCAAAGTCCCGTATAAATCGCCAGATACTGAATGATTCCCGACAGTACGGGCATCAGCATGAAGGGAATTGCCATAATAGGGTTCAACACGATCGGTGTGCCGAAAAGCACCGGCTCATTGATGTTAAAGAACGCAGGACCGATCCCCAGCTTGCCGACCTGCTTGCACTGGGTAGATTTGGCAAAGAATGTAAGGTATATGACCACGCCAATGGTGATCCCTGCCCCTGTAACCGTTATAAACTGATCCAGAAACTGCTGGGTAACAATATGTCCGCCATTTGCCAGAGTCAGCTCCCGGCCGCTGTCAATAATTGCCTGATTTGCGGCAGTGTTGGCAGTAAGAATGGGGCCCATAATTCCCCCCACAAGAGTGGAGCCATGAATGCCGAAGAACCAGAAAAACGGAATCAAAAATCCCATGGCAATGACTCCGCCAAAGGAATCCGTCAATCCCTGCAGCGGAATCTGAATGCTCTTATAGATCCACTCCATCGGGGTTGTGCCAAACATGTTTTTTACAATTGCAAAGATAATAGAGGCCGTGATAATGATCACCGCGCCGGGAACCAGAGCCGTAAAAGAGGTGGTCACTCCTTCCGGAACTCCCTCCGGCATTTTAATGGTGATATTTTTCTTTAAAAATACCGTATAAATCCAGCCTACAATGAGTCCGATGATGATCGCGCCGATCATTCCCTGTCCGCCGGTCCAGGTCTTAAAAATAACACCCACAGAAGCCCCCTCCTGGCTGGTCACCTGGGAAGGCTGAAGCAACAGATAAGTACACAGGGAAATCACCCCTGCCGGCATCCCGTTATATCCCTCATTTTTTACATAGGTATAAGCAATACCAACGGAAGCGATCAAAGCCATAATATTGAAGGTGCTTTCAAATGCCTGATTCAACACCGGCGTAATGCCTGCTGCCTTCAGCCAGTCGGAAAAGGGCGTATATGGAAAGTTTGCCAAAAGCAGAAAAATAGAGCCGATGATCATCATGGGCATGGAGTACAGCAGCCCATCCTTTAATCCCCGAATAGCCTTTGTATTAATAAATACCATTATTTTAGGAACTACTTTATTATGTAAAAAATCTTTCATTCTCACTGTCCCTCGCTTTCTCTTTTCATTTACCGGCTATTTTCCGTGCAAACTCCAGGACCTTTTTTCCATTGCACATGCCGTAATCGATCATGGGGATCACATCCATTGGAACCTGATGACTTTCACATGTCTTTGAAACCTTGTCCTTTAAGTATCCCACCTGGGGTCCAAGCAGCGCACAGTCCACTCCCCCCAGATTTTCATCCAGGTCATTAACCGGAAATGCCATAATATCTGCCTCCAGCCCTTCCTCTGCGGCTGCCTGCCTCATTTTACTCACCAACAGGCTTGTAGACATTCCCTGATTGCAAAATAAACGAACCTTTATCATACCTTTTCCTCCTATAATTCCTCTCCGTTTGTTTTGATTACCTTCTGGAACCAGTAAAAGCTTTCTTTTCTCGTCCTTTCTCCTGTTCCGTTTCCCTGATTGTCCTTATCCACATAGATGAATCCGTAGCGCTTCTCCATCTCCCCTGTCCCTGCGGATACCAGGTCAATGCATCCCCATGGAGTATATCCCATAAGATCCACGCCATCCTGGTCCGCACATTTTTTCATTGATTCGATATGGGCCTTTAAATATTCGATCCGGTATCCGTCATGGATCATGCCGTCATCTGCCGGCCGGTCATAGGCACCGAAGCCATTTTCCACGATAAACAGGGGAAGCCCGTACCTGTCGTACAGCCAGTTCATGGTGTAGCGAAGCCCTTCCGGATCAATGGGCCATCCCCACTGGCTCGCCTTTACATAAAGATTTTCCACCCTGTCTCGACCCTCCCGGTAATCATAATCAGGATTATCATCCCTGTGCTTTACAGTAAAGGACATGTAATAGCTGAACCCGATATAATCCACACAGCCCGCCTTAAGCGCCTCTAAGTCTTCCGGTGTAATATCCAGAGCCAGACCCTTCCGTTTCCAATACGCCTTTATGTATTCCGGATATTGTCCTCTTACATGGACATCTGCAAACCAGCAGCGTTTCTGCATGGAAGACATGGCCATCATCATATCTTTTGGATTACAGGAGTATGGATAAATGGGACACATGGCCATCATACATCCGATCTTAAAATCAGGATTTATCTCATGTCCTGCCTTTACTGCCAGGGCTGATGCTGTCAGCTCATAATGGGCCGCCTGGTACATAAGATGTTCCCTGTCATCCCCTTCCTTAAAAAGAAGTCCTGAGTTGGTAAATGGCCCAAAGTCTCCTTCATAATCTGCCTGGTTATTGATCTCGTTAAAGGTCATCCAATAGGCCACCTTATCCTTGTACCGTTCAAAACATGCTTTGGCAAACTTCACGAACAGTTCCACACAGATGCGGCTTTTAAAGCCGCCGTACTTAACCACCAGTTCATAAGGCATTTCAAAATGGGACAGGGTCACTACCGGCTGGATCCCATGCTTTCTGCACTCATCAAACAGGCTGTCATAAAAACGGAGGCCTTCTTCATTGGGTTCTGACTCTTCTCCCGTAGGAAAAATCCTGGTCCAGGCAATGGAGGTTCGGAAACACTGAAAACCCATTTCCGCAAAAAGAAGGATATCTTCTTTATAGCGGTGGTAAAAATCAATGCCCTCATGGTTGGGATAATATTTTCCCTCTATGATTCCATCTGTGATCTCCCGTTCCTTTCCATTGGCTCCGGCTGTCATCACATCGGCAACGCTGATGCCTTTGCCTCCTTCCTTCCAGGCTCCTTCCAGCTGATGGGCTGCCACTGCGCCTCCCCACAGAAAATCCTTTCTCAGCATAAGTATTGTTTTCCTCCTTCAATCATTTATCATTATGGTATCATCAGACCTGACAAAACTCCAACGCAAAAAATACCACATTCAATCTGGCAGTTCCTCTCCAGTCCGAATGTGGTACTCTTATTCTTCCAGCAGATCCAGTAAAGTCTCATACTCCGGTTCCTGTATCAACCGGTTCACCGCCTCCTTATTAAGGGCAAACCGTGCGGTGGTTTCATAGAAGGTCTGACGGTTTTTGTCCTCTTTTCTTCCTATTGATATCAGCAGGACGATCCGGACCGGAAGCTTGTTCCAGATGACCGGTTCTTTCAGGACCGCCACATAAGCAAAGGTTTCCTCCGAAGCGATCTGGTTCGGATGGGGGAGGGTGATATAATTTCCATAATCCATCTGGGCAAAGGTCTCCCGCTCAAGCACCAGCTCATAGAAATTTTCATCCACCTTTTCCTGCTTCCTAATCACGCCGCACAGATACTTTAATATGTCTTCCTTATACGTCCCTTCCACCCCTGTAAGGAGCCGCTCCGGAGTATAATACCGCTTTATGATCCCCCGGCTGTTGCCTCTTCTAAGGGTCCGTGTGATCTTCTGGATATCATCCGCCTCCAGAAACGCCCCTACCTCCACAATTGGCACCGGAACTTCCATGGTGATGGGGACGGCAGAAAAGATATAATCGATCTTCTGAAAATCAAAATGCTCCAGCTCCAGAAGATCGCAGACATAGATATTCCTTAAATATCCGGAAAATTCATTTTCATATTTGTATTTTAATAACCGGGAGCTTCCCTTTCCCGTGCTACACACCACAAGAATATCCGAACAGGGATCCATCTTGTCCTTTTCTAAGGCCAATTGGAAAATCAGGGCAAAATATCCGATTTCATCCTCGGAAATATCCTTTTTATAATGTTTCCTAAGAACTCCTACCGCTTCATAGGATATCTGATATGCCAGGCAATACCTTTGCTTGATTTCTTCCAGGATAGGGTTTTTCAGCGGAATATCAAACCGGATCCTGATATCAAAGGGAACCAGATGCTGGTTTAAGGTCATGCGTATCTCAAAATTATTATGCATTTCCAGCCCGTATTCCCTGCTCACCAGCTCCATCATGGCCAGGGCCAGCTGGTCGGTCTGCTCCCTGATCACAAAATTGGTGTCATTTTCCAGGGTGCTTCCGATCATCCTTTTTCCGGCCAGATAGAGTAAGAGGTAATGTTCCTCATCAGCCGTATAGGTGATCGGTTCCTGGTTCTCCACAACAGAAATAAGCTCCCGGATAAGGGCGGATTCCTTTCCTCCTATTTCCGGCAGGCTTTCCTTTTCCATCTGAAGATAAAAGCCGGACTTCATCCGCTTTCTGGCCACATAGGTATATTCCACAAAATTCTCAAAGGCAATCTCGGAAAGGCGGATCCCATACTTCTTTAAAAGGTCTTTTATGACTTCTGCCAGATGGATCAGTTCACTTTCCTGATGGCTGATATCCACCCCGGTCAAGCCTTGGCGTTTGATAAAATAGTCGCTTAACAGCCTGCGGATATCAAATTCCGCACCTTGGATCCTGATTCCGTAATTAGGCTTCCGGTCAATGGAAAGGCCGTAGCGCTTTAATATTCCTTCCACCGATTTAAGAGAATTGGACAGGGTGGATTTTGAAACATAGAGAAAATCACAAAGCTCTTCTATCTTGATATAATCCATCCTGGATACCAGATATGCAAGCAAATATTCTCTTCTCTCACTTTCTCTCTCCGGAAAATGTTCCGTATTTTCTGTTTCTGCCTTTATGTATGCGTCAAATTTCTCCTGGTCATGAATCCGAAGTATATAACCAAATCTCGCTTTTGAGCTTATTTCCGCTCCATGGCCTTCCAGCAGCCCGCTTAAATCCTTCAGTCTCAGCCGTACCGTCTTCACACTGACCTTCAGCCCTTTGGCCAATGTCAAAGCCGTTCTGTATTCTTCCTGACTCAAGAGCATCAGCAATTCCTGCAACTGTTTCCAAAGCATAGCCGTCTCCTTCAAACTTTTGGTCCACAAAACCTTATTATCAGCATAACATGGCAGGCATAACTTTTCCATTCACATTTTTACCACATTAATTCTGGTAATTACAGGAGCGAGGGCCGGGATCCTCCTTCCACGGGTTTTATCCCAAAAAGCAGTGCCGGACGCCTGGAATTGCCAGGCACCGGCACTGCTGTCGATTGTTTCTGTTAATATTTACTGCCGGACGTATAATCATCCGCCGGTTCTATAAAAGAGCCTGAGGCATCATGAGCTGAAATCCTTTCCCCTGCATCTCTAAGTTTAAATCTGTTCACCAGACTCTTTAACATATGTGCCTGTCCAGAAAGCTCTTCGCTTGCCGCCGCACTTTCTTCTGCTGTTGCGGAGTTGGTCTGGACTACGGCTGAAATCTGCTCAAGTCCTGCTGCAATCTGGTTTACCGCAAAAGACTCTTCATCAGAAGCTTTCGCAATCTGCCGGATTCTTTCTTCCACGTTTTTAGAGGTATCTACAACAGTAAGAAGAGATCCGGCGGCTTTATCCGCCAGCAATCTGCCCTTTTCAATTGAATCCACGGTGCTTTCAATCAATGCGGTGGTATTTTGGGCAGCCTCGGCCGATTTTCCGGCAAGGTTTCGCACCTCATCCGCTACCACAGAAAATCCCTTTCCTGCCTCGCCGGCACGGGCAGCTTCCACAGCGGCGTTTAAAGCCAGGATATTGGTTTGGAATGCAATGTCATCAATGGTCCTGATAATTTTTCCGATCTCACGGGAGGTATCTGTGATTTCCTCCATTGCCTTCATTAACTGCTGCATTTGCTGGTTGCTTTCCGCTACCTCCTCTCCTGATTCTTCTGATAAGCGGCTTGCCTGCTTGGCATTGTCCGCATTATTTTTGATCCTTTCAGAAATTTCCATTATAGTGGAAGTAAGCTCTTCCACGGAGCTTGCCTGTTCTGTAGCTCCCTGGCTCAGTGTCTGCGCACTGTCTGACATCTGCCCTGCTCCTGCTGATACCTCGTCGGAAGCAGTATTAATTTCCCCAAGGGTATCGCTTAAATTGCGGTTAATGGTCCTCATGGCGATTAATATCTCCCGATAATCGCCGATGTACTTTTCCTCATATTTCGTTTTGATTCTGAAATTGCCGCTGCTCATTTCATCCAATAAATATTTAATATCCTGAATGATGGTCCTTAAGTTCTCCGCCATTTCCATAAAGGTCCTGGAAAGGACGCCGATCTCATCATTGCTTTGTGCGTCTATCTGTATCGCCAGGTTACCGGAAGCGATTTCAGCAGCGGCAGAAACCACGCCGTCAATTGGCTTCAGTGCTTTTCTTAAAACAAAGATAACAATGGCGACCACAGCCATAAGAGACAAAACAGAAACAATCACAATCGTAGCCGTCAATATTTTTGTATCTTTATTTAAGTCAGAAGTATCCAATGCGGTCAGCGCCCACCAATGGGTTCCCTCCACATCAATGGGGTAGAAAAAACGGGATTCTTTATGTCCATCCTTACGGACAGTGGTACAGGAGAAGGCTTTTCCCGAAGCTGCTCCATCTGTGATCTTCTGCATATCCTTTGGATCTTTTAAAAGTTCAGCCAGATTATGGCCAATATCAGCCTCAGATACACTGTCATATACCGTTGTAAAATCATCCGTAAGAATACCAACATAAAGTGTCTTATAATCTTCGGACGAAGTAGTTATTCTACTAAAATGGCCAACGTCAATATCAGCTAAAATCACTCCCTGAAACTCATTTTTATACATAACGGGGTATGCAGCAGTGATCATGGTAACGCCCTGGTATTCATAAGGCTTTGTGAAATAAGGCTTGCCGGTTTCTTTTACAGGCATATAATATTCCTTATTGCTGTAATCACTGTATGTACCAAAAGGCTGCACATTTTTATTGACAGCATCCTCACTGCTCACATAAAACGCATAATCCTCTATATTTTTATCAAACTTGCCTGGTTCAAAAAAGATTCCGAACCCAACAATATCCTCATCTGCCACAATGGCAGAGCACATGCTGTTAATCAGATAATTTTCTACTTCAATGTTTAAATCAGACATTTCCGTGTGATATACTGCGCTCTTTACCCTGGCATTTTCGGACGAAGAGATGACCACAGTCCCCTGGTCATATGTCTTGCTAATATAATCCTGCATTGCTGACGCCTGTTTTGATGCGGCATCCATGATCGCCTGTACCTGGTTTCCATTTGCATGGGCCAGATTCGTAAGCTCAGAGCGGGCCGCCGTGCTGGTTTCATGGCTTGACAGACTGACGGTTATAATACTTAAAATGGCAAATACCATAAGCAATGCGGCTGTGATCACAATTGCAATTTTCTCTGAAATTCTCCTGTATCTATTCCGATGCGTGTTTCTTTTTCCAATTTTCATGTGTATTTTCCTCATATCAGTATTTTGTGAAAATTCAGATGTTTTAAATGAAACGGATTTTAAAACATCATGGATATGCCTGTCATGAAAGATCAGGACAGTCTCTATGGTTTTTTATCCAGGGGAAAGGGCACCCCTGTTTGTACAGACTTTTTTAAGTAATCTACCCATTGAACCGGATCTTTTCGTTTGACATATACGTTAAAATCGCTTTTATTATTGAATTCTTCCACTTTTACATCTCCTCCCCATAATCAGCTCATGTTCCTCAGTAGCAAAAAGGTACACCTTGGTATCACTGGCAAAATGTAAAGAAAATAAGAATAATATGTGCAAAATATGTTGTATTTTGTCGCAATAATGCGTATAATATACGTAGTATTTTTATGCTGTTTTCATTTGATAAAAAGGTGTACCTTTTTATCAAATAATCTAATGGTATTAATTATCATTTTGTATGCAAAATCCCGGCAAAACAAACATTACTTACTCGTCTGGTTTTCATTTTTATATTTTGACCTGAAGGCTTTTGTTTTCATAAATACTAATATAGTAGAATATTCCCTTGACCTCATGCCATAATTAAGAATGACAGGAGGTTATTTTTAATGAAAAATTTTTATGGATACATGAGGGTCTCCTCATTAGAGCAAAACACGGAACGGCAAAAGGTAGAACTTCTGCGCTGGGGCATTATTGACAAGAACATTTTTTGCGACAAATTGTCAGGAAAAGATTTTAACAGGCCCCAATATCAAAAGTTAAAAAGAAAATTGAAAGAAGGAGATGTCCTTGTTGTAAAAAGCATTGACCGTCTTGGAAGAAATTACGATGACATACAGGAAGAGTGGCGGGAAATCGTGAAAACAAAAAAAGCTGATATCGTGATCCTGGATATGCCCATTCTGGACACAAGAACAAATAAAGATTTAATCGGTACCCTGATATCCGACATTGTCCTCCAGCTCCTTTCCTATGTGGCACAGGCGGAGCGGGAAAACATCAAACAGCGGCAGGCAGAAGGGATCGCCCTTGCAAAAGCACAGGGAAAGCATCTGGGGCGTTTTCCAACCCCCATTCCAGAGGAATTTTACCCTGTCTACGAAAAATGGCAGCAGCGGGTCTATACCCTTGAGACCGCCAGCAATGAACTGGGCATCACTGTCAGCCAGTTCAGGACAATGATCAAAAAACACAAGTCAAAAAACAAAGACTTTTAAAACATGATTCCATATAACATAAAGCAGGCAGAACCGCTGCTTTTTATCAACGATCCTGCCTGATTTAACAAACACAGATTTTATTTTACATATGTGAAAGAGCAACAGGAACCAGTCTCACTTCAAAAACAAATTCTTCATCATCAAGCCGGTATTCTTTCCGAAGCTCCGGCCCGCAGCTTGCGGAGCCGATCCCGTCCTGACGGTAATCCAGGCAGAGGACCGTAAAGCCCGATGGTGCCAGTTCAAAATTGTGGGCCTTTTCTGTCAATTCCTCCTGAGTATAGACCGATGCATTAAAGGAAAAAGCCTGCTGTGAGACTGCCGAGAGGGAAACTCCCCCGCCATTTATTGTCACAAAATCACAATCGCTCCTGCTTCCATTCTCCTGCGGCCTTAAATAATCCTCATGCATTTCCTTTACTCCGGAAGTAAATAGCCCGTGATAGCTTGCCCGTCTCTTATCCATGTAGTTTTCTACAGGTCCCAGGCCATAATAGGTCACCTGATCCATTGTCTTTGGAAGGAAAAGGCGAAGGCCGAACCTTGGAAGCTCCGGGAATTCCATGTCCCTTTTTACATGAAGCCTTCCATCTAAAATCCCATCCTTACCAATGGTCCACACAGCCTTGATCATCAAGATTTTCTGGACCACAGCCGCAGTAACGGACAATACGGTACTTATTTTCACCTGCCCGTCCTTTACCTCGCAGGAGGTTTCATAAGCCCTGGATATTGCCCGGTCATAATGGGCCTCCATCCACTTATTCTTTATATATCTGTCATTATCCGTTGGCGCTCTCCAGATGTTATATTCCATGGGACGTTCCAGAAGGATTTTGTTTTCAAGCACCATGCCCTCAAAACAGCCGGTCAGCTTGTTATAGGTATAAGCAAAGTTTGTTCCGTCTATGAAAAGGTAACGGTCATCTTCCCGTACCGTGGGGCACGCCCTTTCTCCTTCTTTTGTTTCCCGTTCCTTTAGCAGGAAAACCCCTGTCTGGTTTCTCATATCTTCATTTTTAAGGAGTATCTCATCAAAGCCTAAAAGGCTTCCGGCTTTTAAAAGGGCGGTATTCTGCTTTAATAAATACTGGATCTTCAGATAGCATTTTCCCTTTTTAGGAACCTCAAAGTCCAGAGTCAAGCTTTCTATGCCATGAGGCCTTATTTCCGGTAAATCCCCTTCGCCAAGGATCCCCTTTTCAGTGAACTCTCCGTCACAGGTCACCTCATACCCAATAACCGCATAATCCTTCAGTCCGGTAAAATCCATGCGGTTTTGAAGCACTAGCTCCTTCTTTTCCTGATCAAAGGATACCAGCCTTGCCGGGCGGTACACATTTTTAAATTCCATCAGCCCGGTGTGAGGCCTTCGGTCCGGGTATACCAGGCCATCCATGCAGAAATTGCCGTCATGAGGGTATTCTCCATGGTCTCCACCATAAAGGTACATGGGTTTTCCATCCAAGGTTCTTCCCTGATAGATGGCATGGTCGCACCACTCCCATACAAAACCGCCGCAAACCTGGTCATACTGGTCAAACACCTTAAAATAATCTTCCAGATCGCCAGGTCCGTTGCCCATGGCATGGCTGTACTCACACAGGATAAAAGGCTTTCTTGCATTTCTTCCAATGTATTCATGGATCTCTTCCAGCTTCGGATACATACGGCTGTATAAATCCAGATTGGAAAAATCATAGGTCTTGTTCCTGTCACGGTAACGGGCTGCCTCATAATGGGTGAGCCGGGAAGGATCAAAAGCCTTAGTCCAGGCCAAAGCCGCTTCAAAGGTGCAGCCATAAGCGCATTCATTCCCCATGGACCAGATCACCACGCTTGGCCGGTTCTTATCCCGTTCTACCAGAAGCTTTGCACGGTCAACCGTGGCCTGGGTGAACTCCGGATTATCTGCAATAGCCCTGTTCCACCGTTCATGCACAGCCTCCGTGGAATTGTCGTCCATATAGACGCTATTGGTTCCGTGGCTCTCATTGTCAGCCTCGTCAATGACATAGAAGCCGTACTCATCACACAGCTGGTAAAACTGAGGCCTATTGGGATAATGACTGGTACGGATGGCATTGACATTATGCTCCTTCATGAGCCTTAAATCCTTTTTCATCTGTTCCAGGCTGATGACAAACCCTGTCACCGGATCACTGTCATGGCGGTTGACGCCATGGAATTTGATCTTTTCCCCGTTTAAATAGACCACTCCATCCCTTATGGTAATTTCCCGGATTCCCAGGCAGTCCACGATCACCTCATTCCCACACTCCAGAACAAGGGTATAAAGGTATGGCTGCTCTGCATTCCAAAGCACCGGATTTTCTATGGTCAAATGAAGTCTGCCATCCTGAGGGAATCCTTCCTGGCTGGCGGCAAGCTTCCCATTGGAATCATATACCAGCGCCTTTACCGGAATCTCTTTTCCAAAAAAGGTGATTACCGCCTGAATATGAGCCTGATTCTCTTCCCTGGAGGTTGTGAAAAAATAATCAAAAATTCCCTCCTCCGGTCTCTTTAAAAGATACACATCCCGGAAAATGCCGGTCATGCGGAACTTATCCTGGTCTTCTAAGTAGCTTCCGTCACACCATTTTAAAACAAGGACAGCTAAGGTATTTTCTCCTTCACGGATCAGTCCTGTCACATCAAATTCGCTGGTGGCATGGGATACCTGGCTGTATCCCACATAGCTTCCGTTCAGCCACACATAAAAGCAGGAATCCACGCCTTCAAAGTTTAAGTAAGCCCTGGGGGCATTCTCGTCCCTTTCATAGACAAAATGGCGGACATAAGTCCCGCAGGGGTTTTCAGCCGGAACATAGGGCGGGTCCATGGGAAAAGGGTAACGGACATTGGTATACTGGTGCCTGTCATATCCATAGTTCTGGAAACAGCCGGGTACCGGGATATCATCATAATTTCCCGTATCATAGCCTTCCTGGAAAAATTCCTCTTTCACATCATAAATGCTGTCAAAATAACGGAATTTCCATGTCCCGTTTAAAAGCTTAAACCGGTCGGAATTTTCCCTGTGCTCCACAAGGTCAAACTGCGCCTGGGAAGCCGGAATGTAGTAGGCTCTGTTTGGCATAGTATTTTCATGAAGCAAGTGGAGATTTTCATAATGTTTGGGTACGATCATGGTCGCTTCCTCCTTCTGTTATTACCTTTCATTATAAAATAAAAAGGCAGAAAATCCATATCTCAGATTAGACAAAGTATGCACAAAATGATACTGTTCTTTTTACAATTTCTTTTAAATGCGTACTTTTCTGTTTAAAATCGAGATTCTAGAGACTTTTAACATCACCAACTACAACCATCTAAAAACAGTCAAAACCAAGCATCATGCAGTCAAAATGCAGTCAGAAAATGATATAATTCTATGAATGGGCGGGACCGGAATTTTCTGGATACCCGCCTGTACTTTTCTCAAAAAAGCCCCGGTTTCCCAGAGCCATTGTTTTACTTATTATATTCGTTTACTTCAAAATTAGAAATTTGTTCATATGCAAGGTAGTCTTTTCGACTCGTGAATGAAGCTTTGTTATAATCTTTTTCAATCATATAGGCTGGGCCTGAAGCCGCTTTGCTGTTATACCATGTGATAAAGTCGTTGATTTCATCCATGGTCATTTCATACTCCTTCCGCTCGCCGGTCACCATGGTAATGACGAGTAGAGCCCGATTTCCTGTAACTTGCACTGGGGCTATTTCTTTAATGGTAAAACCTGTATAAGTCACCATTTCCTGTGAAAAATTATAAAAACCAAATTTACCAGATTGATATGTCTTATCTGTAATAGTTATATCGTCTATTACTTTAGTTCCCTCTTTTACAACAATATTAATTTCTCCTTTATCTGTATATGTAAGTGCAAAATGATAAAGAGTTTTATGAGCGTAAGCAATATTATTGTGGTATAAAAGTTTTATTTTATTTTCAGTACCTGATGTTGACCATAGGTCAGCTTCATTAACAGCGGAATCTGTATTTACCACTTTAACACTCATTCCTTGTTTTCCGCTATCTCCAAAAATATTGTCATACCCACCTGCCTGTTTCCAGTCAAACAAATAATAATGGCCTACATCTTTATATCCAAAAACAAATCCTATAAAATCGTCATCACCTAATGTATCAACACTGAAAGATCCCTCTATTTTCGTATTTATGCAATCTACATCGCTTATAAATGCTGTAGCTTTAGAATGAAGAGTTTGTGTCACAGAAGTTTTTGTGTCATCTAGTTTCCAATTAGGATCTACAGGACCTTGACAATCCTTTGCTAAAATAACACTGCTCCAATTAGATAAATCCATCGGCTTAGCTTCGGTCGTATATGTATAAGCCGGCATCGTTGCAGAGAAGGTCATGGCAGGCGGCGCCTTAACTGCTATGGCTGCCTCTGCCGTGGTGATCCTCTGCGCTTGCATATACTGATTCCGGCGCTCTTTTGGTGATTTTCTCAATCTGTTCCCTCCTTTTGGGTAATAAAAAACCAACTACCGAATGTTGATAGTTGGTTATATGTATAATTTAATTTACTAATGGTTTATATGCAATGCCATCCATTTGGCACAGACAAGTCCGCCCCACGAAATCCGTGGTAGTTGTCATTCTTACTGGCGATCCATTTTTGAAATACTCTTTAAAAACATCGGCGGCCAATCTAAAATCTTTAATATCTCTAAGATAAAGATTTATCTGTACCACATCATCAAGTGTTGCTCCAACGGAAGAAAGTGTATTCGTCATACTTTCAAAAGTCTTTCGCATTTGGTGGACAATATCTTCTTTTTCTTGCCCTCCTCCATGATGAGCTAGGAAAATGTAATCACCAGCAATAATGCATGATGAACAAGTCTCATCTTCACAATGGGTCGGCATTCTTCTAATCATAATAAAATCTCCTTTCCCAAAACAGAACTAATGTTCTTTTACTATACCACACCAACTATCAATATGCAATTATCAAAGAACAATATTTCTTTCAAATTTCAGTTTATCGGATTAACACCAGCCCAAGGCTGATCTATGTCTTCGGTAATTCTGTTTGTTTCTTACTTTACGCTAAACAACTAATCTAGTAATTTACAATATCTTATTTTATGTTATAATTTTTTAAAAAGGAAAGTTGGTATTTTATGTCAATTATTGATACTATATTTTTAAATTTAAAATTTATAAAATTGAATAAAGAAGTAGAAATATCAAATGTACATAATTATATAAACTATTATAATGAATTAATTAATGTACATAGCATCAGCGCCTTAAGTGCGTGGTACAAGCAAGAATTAAATAATATAGATAATGTCATAAATGATATTGAGGCAAACTGTAAATTAAAAACTTCTTGCACCAAGGGGTGTTCAAGCTGTTGTAAGCAAGCTATCTACATTAATCCAGCAGAATATGAAGTATTAAAATACAAATTAAAAAAGTTAAACAATTCTGATAAGATTAGGCTGAAAAATTACGCCAAGGACATATGTAAACAAATAAAGAAAATGGATATTCCTTTAAAACTTACAGATGCTTCAGTAACTGAACAAATTGAGATAAATACTAAATATTTTGAGTTAAATAAGTCATGTCCATTTCTCGACAGTGCTAATAGCTGTAGCATTTATGAGATACGACCAGCCTCTTGTTGGGCATATAGAAAATATAACAAATCCAATGATTGTAATTTATCCTGTACTCCAAAATATGGTTATTCATATTCAACTCTTGATGCATTAGTCACAGAAAGATTTTATAACAATTCAAAATTACATTTGAGGCATAATGAGTATTATATCATTCCATATGCTTTAACTAAAATTTTATAGTCCATCAATATGACATAGTGTCAGAGTATTAATCCTAATTCCAGTAAACACGCCCGGCATACTGTATCTTCTGTCCCCAGTCTATATTTTCTCCGCATTTGGTACAGGGACCTGTTCCTGTGCACTGAAAAGTCTATTGTGAACAGAAAAAAGCAATTCCAAGTTCGCCGGGCAACTCTCAGTTTTGTCACTTACAATATTTGTACTTTTCAGCCGAATATCTCTTATCGTGTACTATCTGGCCTACGCCATACCGCTTTGCGGTAATCCCGCAATATGTACATTTATAAGTATCATACAACTGTCCAGCCCTTCGAATGGTCACAAGGTTCTGTTTCTCCCATGAGTGTTCCTTTCTACTCTCTCCGTTTTCCTCAATAACAATAACGCTGAGTAATTCTCTTGGGCTTTCGTTGGGCCACAATGTTGAATTGAAGTTGTTTATTAGATTTTCAGCATATACCTTTTCCGATACTGAGTTGTCGATTTCATATGTTTCTTCAATAACTTGCCCACTCCGAATAATCTTGGTCTGCATCTTAATTTTTTTCATATTTACCCTTTCTCCCGGTACTCCGGGAAATCCTAAGTTACTGGTTTAACCACTTCCTTTAGCCTACTTCTTCATTTTTTATTTACTGTTTATTACCATAATATTTTTATAGATTATGCTCATAATAATATTGTGTTCATCAAAAAACACATCATTATAGACGGAGGTGTCAAGCTATGGATGGCAATGCGGAAATAACAATAGGTTGTTAATGAAGTATTGTTGACTGCTTAAACCTTAGTTAGAAAAATGTCCTCATATTAATCTTGAGGGCATTTTTCTTTGTAGCCCCGTGATTCAACATTATAATGTTTTAGAAAACAATAAAATTTCAGTTTTGTTAATCTCGTTCCAACCTCAAAGTGACATAGTATCCGTCTCCATCTATTCCCTCAATACTGTACTCGCCAAGATTCCCATTTGCATTTATACAAATTTTATCTCCTAGGCAATAAAATTGCTTATATACTTCCCATTTTACAAAGTGTTCTTCAAAGATCCCATCCGGGACATAGATAAGACATCCACCATGGTTTAATGCCGTGAATCCATGAGGAGTAGAATAATATTCTCCGATTTTAAATTCCTCACCCACTTTATCTATCGACAGTCCATCCCGGTATAATTTTTTTATCTGTACATACCTCTCACCTGTATTACCGTACATGATTCTCCTTCCTTCTGATGAAAATACTAATTTTGTAAATAATCTTAATAATTAACCTACTATTGTTTTAAATTATTTATAATATAATTTAGTTATAAAATAAAATGAGGTGTTCCATATTGAGAAATTTGCCAATTTACTTTATACAATTTTTACCATCGCTTATTTATATATCTGAAGTTCTAAAATTCATTGCTTGTATTCTGGTAATTTTATGCTGCATCAAATATTTAAAGAAATAGTGATCCCCACCGGCTTAATTCCAACAATCCGGTCCGCTAGTCCCTTTGCCACTTCACAAGGGGCCATTGCCTTATCCATTTCATAAAAATAACCATGGATCGAAGCCACCAGCGCATCGTACCAATCCTCTTTCTTCATAAGTTCATTCCTGACTATCCCTGCCGCGTTCTGAAGTTGGCTGGCAGCGTTGTATGTATTCCGGATATCCCCTACATAATTGCACATCCTGCAATTAGCACAACATTCTCCCAAATCGTCCTCATACTCAATCTCTAACGGAAACCGGCACAAGTGATCACACACATGCTCCATCATAGGAGTGACGATCTTCTCCATTTCATTCTGATCTGCCATATCAATCCCCCTCACAAGCTTCCAGCTCTCCAATTTTCTCCGCCAGATTCATACTTTGATAATCTTTTTTTGGATACTGCTGGTATGTATTTTCACAACATCTACCCGCCACATACAAGTTTGGTTATGCGGATGTGGAAATTGATAAATTGGAAACTTATTATGATGCAGTCAAAATGCAGTCAAACAATAAAATCATCCCCTTCAAACGCGCTTAAATAAAGGGTATTATCAAAATAGACAAAGCATGCACAAAATGATATAATGTTCACGAAAGCAATGCGCAGTACGAAACAGGACAAAGAAAAATTTTCGTTGTGCCCGCACATAAGTAAATTTTCCTTTGTCCTGTTTCATACAGCAAAAGCCCGTGAGTGGGCGAATCCTGAGGATTCAAGTTACAGCCCTCCTCCCCATAAACAAAGAAAAAGGAATCCATAAATGTACACCAACACAGGCTACATGAACCTAACAGACGAGGAACTGGAAGACAGCACTCTTCCTCTAAGGACAAACTGCGGCGGCGTCTACCGTCTGCTCACCCGTCCCGTCATGTCCACCATACGGCCCTTGGGTCGCCCTGATTACCAGATTTTATACATCTCATCAGGAAAAGCATGGTTTACCTTCCAAAAGAAGACCATGGAGGTCTCCGCCGGAAACATGGTGCTTTATAAGCCTGACGAGCCTCAGCAGTATGCCTATTATCTGGAAGATAAGCCAGAGGTATTCTGGCTTCATTTCACAGGCAAAGAAGCCGGAATTCTCGCCCTGCAGGCAGGCTTTGATGACAGCCATATCCTATACACCGGTGTTTCTTCCAAATACCAGGAAATATTTCTTACCATAATCCGGGAACTCCAGCTCCTCCGCCCCTGTTTCGAAGAATTGACCTCCCTTCATCTAAGGCAGCTTTTCCTTCTTTTAAAGCGGCAAAGACAAGAAGGAGGATTTCAAAAAACAGAGATCCAGAAGGAAATGGAAAAAGCGGTCCATTACTTTCATGAAAATTTTTCCACGGACATTGAAATTGAGCATTATGCCGGAAAGCTCCATATGAGCACCTGCTGGTTTATCCGCAGCTTTAAGCAGTATACAGGAATGCCTCCCCGCAAATATTTAACTTCCATTCGTGTAAAAAAAGCCCAGGAGCTGCTTGAAAGCACTGATTACGGCATCGGAGAGATCGGCAGCATTGTCGGCTATGACAATCCCTTATACTTCAGCCGGATCTTTAAAAAACAAACCGGTACTTCTCCCGGAGAATACAGAAAAGCGGCAAGGTGAGCTTCCCTCCCCTGCCGCATTTTTTATCTTCCCACCAGACGGTAGGTCTGGCGGTATTCCTTTGGCGTTATTCCCATATACCGTTTAAAGATTCTTCTGAAATAATCCACATCATGATATCCGCACTGATAAGCGATCTCATTCCCTGTTAAGTTTGTCTCTATGAGCATTCTGCATGCCTTATTAAGCCGTGCCTCATGGATCCCCTCTGTAAGCGTCTTCCCATAAACCGCATTGTAGACACGTCCCAGATAGTCCGGGCTGCAATCCAGCTTATCAGCCAGTATGGAAGAGGATAAAGGCTCTTCAAAATGATTTCTGATATACTGCCCCGCCTGGTTTGCCAAAAGCACTTTCTGACCGTTCACTTCCATTGGAGAAAGGGAATCGCTGAGCTCACACAGCAGCTCTAAAAGCACCAGATTTAAAATGGTCCGGTCATCCCGGCAGACATTCTGCCGCTTGATGAAACGGCGGAAAAGTTCCTCAAACTGCTCTGGCTTTCTGATGCGGATGAGCTGGGGCAGGGACATAATATCCCGTCCTAGCCTCACCGCCTCCTCTTCCAGGTGAAAATGAAGCCAGTAAAAATTCAAATCTTCCTCAAACTCCCTTGTCCCCCAGTGATGCCTTCCAGGAAACAGGATCAGCGCTTCCCCTTCCTCCACGTTATACGTTACGTCCTCTTCGGCAATTCCCAGGATTCCGGAATTTACATAGATGATTTCAAAGGAATCCATGACCCGGTCCGCATGGCGTCCCCTGCCTCCAGTCGTCAGATACCCTGCATTTAACGCCCTCACCGGAAGCACAGCCTTTAAATTTAAGTAATGTTCCATCGCAACCTCCTGTCACCCCAGTCGGAATCCTCCAGTTTTTCGCTTCTTTTTCCTCTTGTATCCCTTCCATTATACTGGCAATATAGAAAGAAGAAAAACCTTTAAAAAAAGAATATCAGATATCTAACAAAAAGAAAAGGGGATTGTGGCAGTTATGCCGCAGAAGTTCGATGATAGAAGCTGTATTACTCTTAAAAGAAAAAGTGTCCCGCACCTATTTTAGCGGAACCGCCATGACAGAAGCAGATTTTTCCAAAGGCAGAAGACTCTTTATTGCAGAGGGCTGCTGTGCCAACGGAATTGTTACACTGACCACCGGAGCATTCCTCTCCGGTTATGCCAATTCACTGGGAGCCACTGATTCCATAAACGGGATTATCGGTTCCATCCCGGTCCTTCTTTGCACTCTTCAGATGTTTTCCTCCATCCTTCTGGAAAGCCTCTGCCGGAAAAAATGCCTGATTTCCAGTTTTTCATTTATCCACAGGCTTCTTCTGGCCTCGGTCTTTTTTGTGCCCCTGTATATAAAAACTCCAGGACTCCGCCTGGCAGCGGCAATCAGCATCTATGGAGCGGCCCATTTTTTTGGAGCCTTTATCGGAACCGGGACCGGGAACTGGATTCTGCAGCTGGTTCCCCAGCACATGAGAGGGAATTATCTGGGGAAAAAGGATTCGTTTGCTTTTGCCTTTTCCACCATTTTAAGCCTGATCATGGGCTGGGTCATGGACCGGTTCCGCAGCTCTTCCATGGAACAGACCGGTTTTCTTGTGGTCGGGACCGTAGTCTTTTTCATCGCCTGTACGGACTTCTGGTGCCTTTCCTCCATCAGTGAACCGGAAAGCATTCCCCACCGCCAAAAGCTTCAGGATGCTTTATGGAAGCCATTAGCTGATAAAGAGTACCGGAAGGTCATGCTCACCTATATGTTCTGGAACCTGGCCCTTCAGATCGCAGGTCCTTTTTTCAGCGTCTACATGGTCACAGGACTTAAACTGAATTATACATACATTACCTTTTTAGGCCTCATCTCCTCGACCGTCCGTGTCCTGGCGGCCTGGCTATGGGGACGCCTAGCCGATGCATCCTCCTGGCTTTTAGCAGCCCGCTGTTCCATGGGAATGCTGGGCCTTGTCCATGCCAGCTGGCTTTTCATGACTCCTGACACCTGCTACACCCTTCAACCTGTCTTACAGGCATTGTCCGGCGCTGCCTGGGGAGGCATTGCCATATCCGTCTTTAACCTTCAGTATCATTATGCCCCTGCGGATAAGCGGGTGCTTTATGTCAGCTCCAATTCCTCCTATGCAGGGCTTTGCGGCTTTCTTTCCACTCTGCTTGGAGCCTTTCTTCTCAGGGTTTTTCCTTCCCTGGAAATAGGGGGAGTTCCCATAACCGGAATGCAGCTGCTCTTCCTTCTTTCCGGGATCCTGATCCTGGGATGCGTTTTTTACATGGGAAAACTCCGGTCCGTTTCCCTCTAAATCCACCGATTTTTGCAGGATTCCCGGATTATTTCAAGCTGTCCACCGCAGCCCGCTCAATAGAAAGCCCTTTTTTGTACCGTTCCATAAAGGCCTGGAAGCCTGCCTCATCCTCCGGATCAGGCTCCAGCCTGGCTGCCTCTTTATCCTTAAATACCTTTTCAGCCAGATAGTGATCCAGGGTTTCCCCTTCCTCCTTATGAAGCATATAGGAGGCCAAAAGTGCGGCTCCCCATGCTCCTCCTTCACCGGCTGTCTCCATAACGGAAACCGGAACGCCAAGGGCGGCAGCCATGATCCTCTGTCCCACTTCCCTGGTCTTAAAAAGTCCTCCATGGCCCAAAAGCACATTAAGCCGGACTCCTTCCTCAAACAGGATATCCATACCCATCTTAAGGGCCCCCAAAGCCGTATAAAGGTGAACCCTCATAAAGTTTGCAAGATTGAACCGGCTTTCCGGTGTCCGGACAAACACAGGCCTCCCTTCTTCAAAATGAGTAATATGTTCTCCGGATAAGTATCCGTAGGAAAGCATTCCTCCCCCATCCTTATCTCCTTCCAGGGCTTTCTGATAAAGAGTGGAAAACAGGGTATTCCTGTCGATTTTCATTCCCATTGCGTCCGCAAATTCTTCAAACAGGGAAACCCAGGCATTTAGATCTGACGTACAATTGTTGCAGTGAACCATTGCCACCGCATCCCCGGCCGGAGTGGTCACTATGTCGATTTCCGGATAAGCCCTGGAAAGCTCCTTTTCCAGCACCACCATTGCAAATACACTGGTACCGGCGGATACATTGCCGGTTCTTTTTGCCACGCTGTTGGTAGCTGTCATCCCTGTCCCAGCATCCCCTTCCGGCGGGCATAATGGGATTCCTGGCCTTAAATTCCCGCTGGCATCAAGAAGCCCTGCTCCTTTCTCAGTAAGTATTCCTGCCCTCTCTCCTGCTGTCAGCACCCTGGGCATAATATCCCGAAGCTTCCAGGGAAACTGCCGGGGAGCGACCAGCTCATCAAACTGCTCCACCATGCGCTTATGAAAATCCTTTGTTCCGCTGTCCACAGGAAACATCCCCGCACAGTCACCGATGCCAAGAACCCGCTCTCCTGTTAACTTCCAGTGGATATAGCCTTCCAGGGTGACCAGGTAATCAATTTTTGGCACATGCTCTTCCTTATTAAGGATTGCCTGGTATAGATGGGCAACGCTCCATCTCTGGGGAATTTGAAAGGAAAACAACTCCGTCAGCTTTTTTGAAGCCTCTTCCGTCATGGTGTTCCTCCAGGTCCGGAAGGGCACCAGCAGCTCTCCTTCCCTGTCAAATGCCATATACCCATGCATCATGGCAGAAAAACCGATGGCCCCAATCGTGGTAAGAGTTTCCCCGTACCGCACCTTGACCTCCTCTGCCATTTTTCTATAACTCTCCCTTACGCCTTCCCATATATCCGGAATGGAGTAGGTCCACATACCATTTAGATACCGGTTTTCCCAGTCATGGCTGCCGGAAGCAATGGGATTGTGATTTTCATCTACCAGTACGGCCTTAATTCTTGTGGAACCAAGTTCGATTCCCAGAGCGGTTTTCCCTTCCTTGATACATGCCCCTATTTGTTTATCCATCATTTGAACCCCTCCTGACTCATGTCCGCCTTTTTAATTCCTCAATGTTTGCCGTGTCTGCAAAAAATCTCATACACTGGTTCCTCTTTTTTTTCATGAGAGTAACTAAAATATCCTCTTACTACTAATTTATTACTTGTACCCACCATTACACAAGTTATTTTTATGTATTTTACCACAAGAAGGCATATTTTACAAAAATTCCCCTTAAAAGCCCGGAGAGAGAACGCACAAGGAAGACCTGTATTCGTTCCATATTTCTATGTTTTTTCCACAACTGTCCGGATAATCAGAGAGAATATGCACAATTTTAATTTTAAAATTAATAAATGTTTGTTGACACTTTTTCAGAAAAATGAGTTATATTATTACATGTAACCCCCCCCAATACATTATATAGTTTTTGCTACACCCCATAAGAAACGAAATACCTTCTCCGAAAAAGGACCAGCTTCCCCAGCTGGTCCTTTTCATTTTCTTATTTTCTCTTTTTATTCCGGCGCTGCTTTAAAATCCGCTCAAATGCTTCTTCCGATCCTTCCGCTTTTAAACGCCGCATTCTCTCTTCTCTTCGGAGAGCGATCTCTCTGGCCTCTTTCCGTTTCATATAAATAAAAAATCCGGTTCCGCCGCCTGCCAGTCCAAGAAGGGCCGCAATTCCTGCTGCTGCAAGCACTCTGCTGCCCTTTTTTCCAGATGACTTTTTATTGCTTCCTGAATTTGCTTCTGATTCTTCAGATTTTCCATCTGTGGTTCCCTGTTCCGATTCCTGATTCGTTGGCTCTGGACCTTTCTTTTCCATTAAGTAGGCCTGGCCCACTTTTCTGTCATTGTAGGTATACTGGATCATGGCAACCGCCTTTTTGGGGCTTCCCTTAGGAAGCTCAGTCACCAAAGTTTTATCCGCCTGAGAGAACTCAGCTCCCTTAGGAAGGGTTATGACACGGTCCGGTTCCAATTCCAGATCAGAGGGCTTATAAGATGTCCCGTTAATTTCAACAGGATCTTCCCCTGATATATAACTGGTTTCATTTCCTGTAACAGGGACATTATCAAAACGGCCGAAACCAAATTCCAGAAGAGTTTTTCCGTCAATAAAATATTGTTTTGGGCTTCCCTTTAAAATGACGGAAATAAGCCTTTTTCCATCCTGCTCCCCATAAGTAACAACGGTATTTCCGGCCTTAATCAGATACCCGGTCTTTCCGGCCACTGCCGAAGGACAATAAAACTCATTCTTTGGATCCTTGGTCTTTACCAGACGGTGCTCGTTGTAAATGGTAAGCCCCTCCGGATTATTGGAAGTGGGAGGGATATTATAGCTGATCGCAGAGCTGATCTCCACAAGCTTTTTATTGCTGTAAGCCGCCTTTGCTATGAGCGCCATATCATAGGCAGTCACATACTGGGTATCTCCATTAAGGCCTGAAGGATTGTCAAAATGGCTTTCCGTACAGCCAAGCTCTTTGATCCTGTCATTCATCATGCGGACAAATTCCTCTCTGCTTCCGGCCACATGCTCTGCAAGGGCATTGGCTGCCTGGTTGCAGGAATGGAGAATCACAGAATAAAGACAGTCTTCAACAGAAAGCTTGTCTCCTGTATCCACATTTAATTTATTTCCGCTGCCCTCTTCCACATTGTAAATAGAATCCTTTGAAAAAGTCACCATGTCGTCAAGTTTTGCGTTCTCCAAAACAATAAGGGCAGTCAAAATTTTCGTTATGCTGGCCGGCGGATAGGGTGCATGGATATTCTGGCCGAAAATAACGGCTCCCGAATCCCCGTCTATCACAATTCCGGCTTCCGCCTGGATGCCTGTATCAGACGGCCAGTCCGGTGCGCCAAATACAGTCATAAGAAACATCTGACTAACCAATATGCAGCTAATCAGTACTTTTATCCTCCGATTCACGTATCATCCTCCTGACATGAAATATGCCTTAAAGCCGCATTCAGATTATTATACGGTTTTAAGGCATTATTTTACTTCGCATAATCTATAACCTGCCCCCAGATTCCTTAACTTTAAGGATCTTTCCGACCTCAGACCGGTCTGAAAAAAGGCATTTATATTATAATACATCAAATCTTTGCTATATTCAAGAAAAACATTTAAAACTATATTGCCTTGGTATGCTGTTTTCTATACTGAGATGGGTAATCCGTGAATGCTATCTCCTGTACTCCTCTATTATCTGATTTTCCGATATGCACCTGTGTCAGGCATTATTCTGGCATTTAAGGAGTTCAAGTTTAATCTTGGCATTTTTAATAGTCCATGGGCAAAGGAAAATGGGCTGGGACATTTTATTAAAATGTTTCATGGTATTTATTTTTGGCCCGTATTCAGAAATACCATTATTATTGGCTTTTATAAAATTATTTTCGATTTTCCTCCACCAATTATCCTGTTATTGTTGTTTAACAATATAAAAAATGTTAAATTTAAAAAGGCAGCGCAGACAATTACATATATGCCTTATTTCATGGATCGTCCTTGCCAGTATTGTTATTGAAGTACTGTCTCCATCAAGAGGTTTTGTCAACTTAATGAAACCATGAAAATGGCTGCTCTGGTTGTTTCTGTCAGCCCAATTATTGCAATATATCTGTTTCTGCAGAAGTATTTTATGCAAGGAGTTATGGCAGGTGCTGCAAAAGAATAATATCAAAATCATAAAGCAATTGTAACAGCTATATAAGCGATATACACTTAGCAAAAAAGAAAGAAGGAAAAAACATGTTAAGAGAGCAGATCCGTGAATTTAGAAACACACTGGATTTAAAGGCATTTTTAGACAGCTATGATTTTGTTTGGGATAATCTAAAATACCACGAAGGAACTATACGGGAAATAATCAATGACAGAATCGCTCATATCCCAAAAGATTGGGGGAATGGCGGACTAATCGGCAACGGTTTAATCGGTGCAAATATTTATAAAAACAGCATCACCTCCATGAAATGGGGCATCGGCCGGGGTGACATAGACGGGCCAACCAACTGCCCGGAGTTAGGCTGTTTACAACAACGGCTTTCCCTTGGGGATGTTGTTCTTGAAGTAAAAAATCCCATCAAAAAAGAAAGCTTATCCATCTCATTGCGCAAGGCAGAGGTTGATCGAGTGATTGAAACAGATAAAGGAACCCTGAAATACTCCAGTATTGCGTATGCAAAAAAAGACTGCATCATCATTGATGCTGAATGGGAAGGTGAAGTTGCGTTTGATCTGTCATATGTTCCAAGCCATGGCATGACCTTAAAACACCATGCCGCAAAAGCTCATGAAGTCCCGGAAAGGTGTTTTCCGCCGGCAGCAGAGCAAAAAATGGCAGATAACATTGAAATTTATAATCAGAAAATCCTTAATGAGTCCTTATCTCCAGAGGGGCAGTTTTCTATAGCCCTTGCATCAAAAGAAGCAGGTAAGAACCACAAGATATGGTATATTTCAATAGGATTCAGCCGCCATGGATTCACATCAGAAAAAGAAGCAGAAGAATTAATCAAACAGGTCATGGCAATTGATTTAAATGAAATATACAGAAGCCACCAGAAACACTGGGAAGATTTTTACAGGAAAAGCATCGTTAAATTACCAGAAAAGTATTGGGAAAGATTTTATCTCATGCAGCTATATAAGCTCGGCTGCTGTACCAGGCCGGGCAACCTTCATATAATTGACAATATGGGTGTATGGCCGACTCTAAGCGCATGGCCGGCCGCATGGTGGAATTTAAATGTCCAGCTTATTTATTCCTCCATGCAGAAAGCGAATCATTTAGAGCTGATAGAATCTCTCATAGATACTTTGGAGCACTATGACGAAACCCTCTCGGAAAATGCAAAGCCATTGGGAATCGACGACGGCTGGTTTATCGGACGTTCAGCCGGATGTGACATGAAATCTTATATGCCTTCTTATGAGGATATCATGGAAGAAAATCCGGAACACGTCATTATATTCGAGCTTGGCAATATTACCTGGGCGCTCCATTGTGTATATCGGTATTATAAAAGTACTATGGATCAGGATATTTTAAAAAGGTTTTATCCTATGCTTAAAAAAGCTGCAAACAGTTACTTAAGGATCACCTATAAGAAGGAGGATGGCAAATGGCATCTGCCTATGACCAGTTCACCGGAATATCCCGGACCCATTGATCCTACCTCAAATCCTGTCAGAGATGCCAATTATGACCTTGCCTTGTTCCGGTGGGCGCTTATTACTTTGATTGAATCAGCAAAAAAACTGGGCATTGATGACGAACCCCTTATGGATACCTGGACAGAACACCTTGAAAACCTGACAGATTACTCCATGGATGAGACAGGCTATACGATCGGAAAGGATTTGCCTCTTACCGTGTCCCATCGCCATTATTCCCACTTATTACAGTTTTTCCCCCTTCACATAGTAAGCGAAGATAAGGAAGCAGAACGAAAGGTTATTGAAAAATCAATTAAAACCTGGATGAGTATGCCGGAATATCTGCAAGGATATTCCTTTACAGGAAGCGCTGCTATGTTAGCAGCATTAGGTGACGGCAATTACGCATATAAGCGTTTAAGCGGCCTGAAAGACTTCTTAAACCCAAATACCCTTTACACCGAAGGCGGCGGGCCCGTTATTGAAACGCCCCTTTCAGCAAACGAATCCATCCACTATATGTTAATGCAGTGCCACGGGGGTAAAGTAAAAATTTTTCCGGCAATGCCAGATGTATGGAGAAATGCAGAATTTTATGGACTGCTGGCAGAGGGCGGTTTTGAAATATCAGCCAGGTACACAGATGGTGAAACAGAATTTGTGTATATAAAAAGCATAGCCGGAGAACCACTGATCATAAATCCTAATTTCAAAGCAGGGTTTGTCATAGAGCCAAAACAAGAAATGAAATATGAAACCTTGGAAAACGGCTGCTATCAATTTGAATTGAAAGCAGGGGAAGATATGCTGCTGATAAAGAATTCCAGATAAGCAGTCAGGACCCCAGTCACTCATATATGCGTGACTGGGGTCCTGCTGCAAAATTAAGGGAATCATTTTGATTCTCCATTTTCCTCCGCCCATTCTTTTTCTACTATTGTCAGATAAAAACCATCTGTGGAGGCGTTTTGCCGTCTAAAGGATAATTGTCATTCCATCTTCAGCAATAACTGAATTTTCCCCCCATAACTGCGCGGCCTCCAAAGCTGCACCCGCCGGGTCTGCCAGCACCTTTACGCCATGGTGCAAAAAGACCAGGCGGCCGATTTTCTGATCCAGTGTCCGTAAATAGCGGCACACCTCCGGCACTTGATGGTGTCCGGTTTCCATCATCAGTAAATCACAGTTTTCCGGCACCGTGTAGGCCAGATCACTCAGGGCCGTATCCCCCGAATAGAAGATTGTCCTGCCCTGAGTCCTGATCCGAAACGAAAAGGATCGGTAGGGCTGGCCTTCCTTATGGGCCAGATGGTGATTGTGGATGGCTTCTATGGAAAGATCATCCCAGGGACTGCAGTATAAAAGTCCATCCTGAATCTTATGCCCCTCATGGCTGTAATCACACCGGAAATCATCTTCTGTATACTGCAGACTCTGTAAAATCCCCTCATATGATTCCAGATAAGGGATATAAGTATGGATCGTATCCGCCAATGGAACGCGCCGTTGTATCACTGATAATTTTCTTATGGTCCACAAAAGATTCCCTAGTCCGCCTACATGGTCCATATGACAGTGGGAAATAAAAATCCCCCTTGTTTTTAATAGATCCAGACCTAGCAGATGTGCGGTATAGGAGCTGCACTCTCCCGCATCAAGAAAATAAAGGCCGTTTGAAAGCTCTAAAGCCACGCTTGTGTGGTGCCTGCCCGGGAACGGCTCCGTCCCTGAGCAGCTTCCTAAAATGTGTAATTTAATATTTTTCACAGCGCTGTTCTCCTTATTCTTTTACGGCTCCAACTACCATGCCGCTCACAAAATACCGCTGAAGGAACGGATAGATCAAGAGTATCGGTATCATGGATACAATAACCTTTGCAGAATTGAATGTAAGGCTGGAAACAGCAAGCTGCTCCTGGATCTCTTCAGCAGTCATACTTGCCATCATGTTCGTATTAATGGAGGCGGCAAGAGATTGAATATATGTCTGCAGGGGAAGCCTGTTTAAGGAATTTATATAAATCTTCCCGTCAAAGTAAGCGTTCCAATGGTTAACTATAGCGAAGAGGCTGATCGTCGCCAACGAAGCCTTGGACAGCGGCAGATATATCTTTAGCAGAACCGTCCAGGGACCTGCCCCGTCCACATAAGCAGATTCCTCCAGGGATTCCGGAAGGGCCTTAAAAAAGTTCATCAAAATGATGATATTAAAGACCGGAACAGCACCAGGCAGCACCAGGGCCCAGAAAGTATCCATCAGCCTTAAGTGATTGATGACCATAAAAGTAGGAACCAGCCCGCCGCTGAACAGCATGGTAAATACCACGGTCCACATATAGATCTTCTTGCTGCGGAACTTGATGGGAGATTTCGATAGCGGATACGCCATCAGGACAGATAGTACCATATTCAAGAAAACTCCGATGATGACTCTCTTTACAGAAACCAGGAAAGAGGTCCAGAACTGGGTTTCCTTCATCATATTTTTGTAGGACATCAATGTGAAATTAACCGGCCATAGCTTTACCGCCCCCATGGCTGCGCTTGTCCTGTCGCTGAAAGAGATTGCAACCGTATTTATAATCGGGATCAGACAGATCAACCCGCAAAACAGTAAAAAAGCATAAATTAAAACATCCGAAATTTTGATTTTTTTCCTTTTCATCAGTCCGCCCCTTTCTAAAATACACGGTAGCCTACGGTCTTATCGGCAATTTTATAGGCAGCGATCAACAGGATAAAACTGATTAGTGATTTGAATAAACCCACCGCAGTTCCGTTGCTGTACTGCAAGTCAACCAGGCCCATGCGGTAAACATACGTGTCGATGATGTCACCCGTCCGGTAGACAAGCGGGGAATATAAGTTAAATACCTGATCAAAACCACCGCTCAATATCTTTCCCATATTTAGGGTAGTCATCAGCACAATGGTTGGCACAATACTGGGCAAAGTGATGTAAAGAATCTTTTTCAGGCGGTTGGCCCCGTCGATGCCGGCTGCTTCATACAGGGTAGGGTCAATGCCGGTCATGGCCGCCACATAGACGATTGCGCTGTAGCCGAACTCCTTCCATACCTCTCCGCCGATCAAAATCCGCCGGAACCAGCTATTGCTTATCATAAACATGACCGGTTCTTTCCCAAAAAGTCCCCCTAACTGATTGATGATGCCTGAGTAGGAAAAAATATTACTGAACATAACCGCAAGAATTACCCAGGATAAAAAATGAGGCAGGTATACGGTTGTCTGCACCAGCCTTTTGAATTTCACATTGCGGCATTCATTTAAAAGAATGGCAAAGGTGATAGCCACTATGGTTACTAAAACCAGCTTTCCAACCGAGATAATAATGGTATTTCTCAGAACAGACCAAAAGGTAGGCAGTCGAAAAAGTCTCTGGAAGTTTTTAAGTCCCACAAAATCCGAATGAATAAGCCCTTTAATGGGAATGTAATTCTGAAATGCCATAATCAAGCCGCCCATTGGAACGATATGAAAGATAATCAGGAAGATCATTCCGGGAAGCATCATTAAGTGGTAGGGAAGCTGGCGGTATCTGGTGGTTTTGGTAAATTTAATGTTCTTAACCTTTAATTTATTTGATTCCACAATTTTCTCCATTCCGGAAGGCTGCCGCAAGCGGGAGGAACATATCAACCTGATGCAAAAGCCCTCCGTCTATTTAAGTGACAGTAACGTCCTCGTTCGCTGCTGCTATTTTCCCAGAACCTGGTTCACCTCTTTTAAAAGGGCCGAACCGCCGATGCTGTTCCATTTTGACACAAATTCATCAAAATAATCCACATCTTTTTCCCCGATAATAATGCTTAAATACATCTCCTGTTCAAGGGTATCCAACTCTGTCTGCAAAGAAGCGCTGGAATCTGTCGTATAATAGTAAGCGGCCTCTAAAGGATTCAGGGCATGATCGTCCAGCAGGCGGCTTCCTATATAACGGTAATAATAAGCTTTAAAAGAAACTTCATTTTTGTCAGAACCATCAGCAAACTGAGAGGCTAAAACCACCTGGTCCTTATCATACTGGGTCATACCCTCATATTCGGTATAGCTTCCGGTATCAATCTGCTCCTGAACCGTTTTCCCAAGCTTTTTGATAATATCAAAATAATCATATGTCACAGATCCCTGGGGGAATACGGCGCGCCGTCCGTTACTGGAGGCCGCAATATCTGCCGCATTAAAAATCTCGTTGGCTTTCTCGTCAAAACCTCTGTAGAGGTCGTTTCCAATGCCGATTATTTCAACCGCTTTGGCGGGGTCGGAACACTTGGCGCTGATACAGAGCATAGCCGCCATGGGGGACGGCAATACATAATTATACTTTCCGCTGCCGTCTAAAGGCGCATTAACGGCCACCAATTCGATATCCTGATTGTTGGTAAATGCATCAACATAGTTGGAATGCACGGCTCCAAAATAAGCGCCGGCTTGTCCGGAAGTGAACATTGCTTCCGTCTCTCCGCTTCCGATCCTGGTTGCAAACTGTTTGTCAATCAATCCTTTTTTATACCAGTCATTTAAAAGGGCAAGGGCTTCTTTAACCTCCGCACCGGTTGAACCATAGTAAACTTCCCCCTGTTCGTTCTCCATCCAGTAGCTTGGATATGCATTCATGGCATAAAAAATAGGTTCTAACCCAAACGGATGGTTATAGCCTGCCACTGGTTTCGTTGCATCCACAATAAGGCCCACCGTATCGTTCTTACCGTTACCGTCAGGATCATCATTCACAAAAGCGGTCAGAACCTTTTCCAGATCCTCGATCGTCTTTGGAACTTTCAGACCCAGGTTGTCCAGCCAGTCCTTTCTGAGCCAGAGCACATCCTGCTGCCCATCTAAGTTTCCCGCCGGGATCGCCATGATTCGCCCGTCGACGGTTACCGGTTCAAAGTTACGTCCATTGTAGGATTTATCAATTCCTTTTATGGTTTCTGAAATATTGTCATCATAGATGTCCGTTAAATCCGCAAGCAGTCCGTTCTGTGCCAGCTGCAGAAAGGTACGGTAATCATTGCAGTAGAAAATATCCGGAAGACTTCCCGACGCAATGTTTAATGACAGCTTATTATTATATTCCGATCCTTCTGCCTGCCAATCCAGCACCATATCCACCTGATAATTGTCACGGATATAGTCAAGAACTACATTGTTATCCGGGGTCTGGCCATCTGGCAGCGTAACGCTGGGAAATGAGCTTTTGGAAAAGGTGAATGTAGTCATTCCATCCTTTCCGGATTGATCAGAGCCCGAATCCTTTGTCCCCTCATTTTCCGGTGGATTTATTGGTGCCTTTTCTGATCCGTTTCCACAGCCGCATATTGCAGCACCCGTTACCGCAACTATAGCCGCGATTGTAAAAAGCCGTTTTTTTCTGTTCCTTTTCATACAGTAAATACCTCCTCTTTTTGTTGATGGCCTCATTATAACGATCCCGCATTGTTAAAGGAACCAACAAAACCGTGTTAAAGGAGTAGAAAACCGTCATTATTTATCATTTTAAGAGTTTTTGTATTCCTTTGGCGTATATCCTGTATATTTTTTAAATACCTTTGCAAAGTATTTTGGATTATTTCCATATCCAACAATACTGGCGACCGCCTCGCAGCTGACGGAGGAATTATCCAAAAGACGTCTGGCCTCCATCACGCGCGTCTGATTTAAATAACTGGTAAATTTTAAACCGGTACGACGGAGGAAACATCTGCTGACATAGTCTTCATTTAAAAAAACAAGTTCCTTTGCGATCCATTTCAAGTTTAATTCGTCATCTGCAAAATGTATCTGCACATAGTCCAGTATTATATCCGTGAAATCACGGAATTGATCTTCCAAAAGTTCATCCCGTTCGGTTTTATTACTTTCGGCCCGGCTGTTTCGCATGGAAAGTTCTTTTAAAGCTCCTGCTACCGCCTCCCGGATCTCCTCCTCGCTGCATGGTTTTAAGAGGAAGTGACGCACTCCCTCCTTCATGGCTTTCTTAGCCAGTTCAAATTCACCGTACCCCGACAGGATAATAAATTCTACATGAGAGTCAAATTCCCGCACCTTATGAATGAGTTCCAGCCCATCCATAACAGGCATTTTAATATCAGTAATCACAATATCGGGTTGTTGTTGTTTTATAGCTCCCAGCGCTTCAAACGCATTCTTACAGACACCTGCAAGCGTTACACCGCAGGCATGCCAGTTCACAGTTTTACTGATGCTTTCCAGTACGACTCTCTCATCATCAACCAGAAGGATTTGTTTCATCAGGTAAACAGCTCCTCTCTTTCACAATACAGACTTCCACAGAAGTTCCATTTCCGGTATTATAAAGCAACAGCTCGGACTCCTCCCCAAAAAGCAGTTTCAAACGCAGCCTGATATTTTTTAAGCCGATGCCGCAGCCGACCGGACGGCCGTCATCAGCACAAGCGCCGGCAACCGGCTCTTCTTCCAGCACGTTCGGATCTATCCCTGGTCCGTTATCACTGACAAGAATCCGCAGAACAGAAGCTTCATCCAGTACGCATATATGGATATGACACGGTTCCAGCATGGCCTCCAAGCCATGTTTAATTGCATTTTCCACGAGACTTTGTAAAACCAGCTTTGGCACCTTTTGTTTTTTCGCGGACTCCGGAATATCGACGTCAATCACCAGCCGCTCTGCATAGCGTGTTTTCTGGATGGTCACATAATTCATAAGGACGTCCACCTCTTCTTCCAGAATAGCCGGATCATTTTCCTCCTTCAAGGTATAGCGAAGCAGCTTCCCCAGTGCTTCCGCAATATAGGAGATAGTTTCCTGCCGGCTTTCCCTGGCCTTCCAGCTTATGGTCTGAAGTGTATTAAACAAAAAATGCGGGTTAATCTGATTTTGAAGCACCTTGAGCTGATTTTCATGGATCAGCATTTGTTTGACGTAATTATCCTGAATTAACTGATCCACGTGCCCCACCATCTTTTCAAAGCGCTCGCAGACTACCTCCAGCTCATCCCCCTGGCGGATTGCATTCTTGGCTTCTGTCTGGAAATTTCCTTCTTCTACGGTTCTCATACGTCTCATAAGATAGGTAAAACGATTCATGATGAGGGCCGTCAGCTTCTCACAGTAGAGAACAGAAATCAGAATCATAACCATGGCCATAACGAGGAAAAAGCATTTCAGAAGGCGCATCGCACCAAATAAGTTATCATACAGAATAAAAAAAGCATATCGCCAGCCATAGTCCGAAGTATCAAGGCAGGCCATAAAGTATTTGTGCCCGTTTATAGAAACAGCATCATAGCCTGAGCCATCTGCCAGGGAAAGCTGTTCTTTCGGAATTGCTTCAAAATCCGAATACAGATAATTGTCCCCGCTTAAGACAGCCATACCGGGCGAATACCGAACATTGGCATTATTTTTAAGAAGGCTTGTGATGCTGCCTTTTAAATCGTATTCCACCACCAGAATCGCCTCATCATCAAAGGTATGATAGTATAAATCTTTCACGCTGCGCACGCCGTACAAATGGTCAGTGGGGTAGCTTTCTGCATACCAGAATATCTTGCTGCTGTCCTTTGGAATCCCTTCCTTTATATCAGTAAGCAAGGAAGCATTCAGAGAACGTCTCGTATTCCCCTCATAGTACCATTCCTCATCTACAAAAATCGAAACTGATATAATGGTACTGTTTCTCTGCATCTGGTCCCTCATCACCTGGTACATGCCTTGGGCCAGACGGAGGTAGTCCAAGGAGACCTCCCGCTTCCGCACGTTGGGCTTATCTGGCTTCAGCGCCCGCTGAACCGCAGGATCGGTGATGATGTTCATACTGACCTTATCCACCTCCCGCAGTTCTGTTTCGATGTGGCGTATGATCAGATTCAAATTCTGAATCGTCATATTGTACACGCTCTTTTCATATGCCTGAAAAATCAGCAGTGCGGCCGCCATAATGACTACACTGGAAAAAACGGCGCTGGGTATTGTAATCAGAAGAAATTTCTTCTTTAAGTTCTGGCCTTTCCAGAAACCGATGATTCTACGCATAGGATTCCCTCTATTCCGGTATCTTTCGTCAAATCTTTTGCCTGACCTTTTATCTGACCTGTTGATATACTCTTCGTTTACTCTTTAAAAAAGCTCCGTAATTATATTTAAAGAAAGAGCTGCCGCGTCTTCATATGCCTTTTTCACATAGCTGTCATACATTTGCGAAGGTTCATGACAGTCAGAGCCAACCACTACACGCAAATTTAGCTCAGCAGCTTTTTTCCAAAATTTTTCATGTGGATACTGAAGTCTTGGCCCATCCTCAAAGGAATGAATGCCGCGGCGGTAGCCGTTGGCGTTGTATTCAAGGATATAATTCCCCAGTCCGGCCGCTTCAAAAAACCTATCACATGCCCTCTCACACTCAATATCCCAGGCAAAGGGGTTGATAAACACAAAATCCGGATGGGCAATCAACCGGAAATATCCGGTTTTCATCCCTTCGATCAGGCTATCAAAATAATTGATGTAATCTTTTGTCCCGTGCATCTCTCCGGAATTACGAAGCTGACCGTTTTGGTCCATAAACATGTGCTGTCCCAATATAAGATAATCACAGTCATCTCCTGCAAGAAGGGACTCATAGTAAGGTTCTTTGCCCCGGATATACTCGCCCTCGAAACCACAGAATACTTCCATTTCCCTCCTCCTCTCTCCGGCAGGGATCCTGTTGGAAGGTGAGGCTCCATAGGCCGCTTTTATCCGGCGGATGTCGCTGTAATAATCCTCTATTTCCTCATATTTCATCCGGTAGCCGAAGGGATTTCCGGGAAATGGCATATGATCCGAAAAACCAAGAACGGAAAGCCCCTCCGCCCATGCAGCGGCGGCATACTCCTCCGCCCTGCCATCGGCATGTCTGCAATAGTCTGTGTGTGTATGGTAATTTACTTTTTTCATATGTTCCCCAACTTTATATTTTTTTTATAACTCTAGCTTAAACTAAGGAAAGCTACCCTGTCAAGAAAAGAGAAGGAAAATCAGAAACGCTCTCTTGAAATCTCCCACAAAATCTATCACAATGCGGAATACAGGATCTTATGATTGCTCGACAATTGATACCATTATTTCACATGGTTTGATATAGGAGAAGAAATTAAAAAATGCCCCAATCCCGTACAAATACTAGCTTTTTACGGTTTTAGGGCATTTATTTTTTCACTCTGAATAATTACTTTGCGTAATCTGTAACTCTGGACTCCCGGATCACGTTGACTTTGATCTGTCCCGGGTATTCCATGGATTCTTCAATCTTCTTGGAAATATCACGGGCTAAAAGCACCATATCGTCATCGTTAATCTGCTCCGGAACCACCATGATCCGAACTTCGCGTCCTGCCTGAATGGCAAAGGACTTGTCCACTCCCTTAAAGGAGTTGGTAATATCTTCTAACTGTTTTAATCTGTTTGTATATGTCTCCAGAGTTTCTCTTCTTGCTCCAGGCCTTGCTGCAGAAATAGTGTCTGCTGCCTGGACAATGCAAGCGATAAGGCTCTGTGGTTCAACATCGCCATGATGAGATTCCACAGTGTTCAGCACGATTGCAGATTCCTTATATTTCTTACATAACTCCACACCCAGCTGAATATGAGAACCTTCCATCTCATGGTCAACGGCTTTTCCGATGTCATGTAGTAAACCGGCACGCTTGGCCATGCGGATATCAAGGCCGATCTCTCCGGCCAACAGCCCTGACAATTGGGCCACCTCCATGGAATGCTTTAAGGCATTCTGTCCGTAGCTTGTCCTGTATTTCAGTTTGCCCAGCAATCTGATGAGTTCTGGATGAAGTCCGTGAATGCCCACTTCAAGGGCAGCGGCTTCTCCTTCTTCACGCATATTGGTTTCTACCTCTTTTTGTGCCTTTTCCACCATTTCTTCAATTCTTGCAGGATGGATCCGTCCATCCACAATAAGGCGTTCCAATGCGATTCTGGCTACTTCTCTACGAACCGGATCAAATCCGGATAAAACAACTGCCTCAGGGGTATCGTCAATAATGAGTTCCACGCCCGTAAGGGTCTCTAACGTACGAATATTACGGCCTTCCCTTCCGATGATTCTTCCTTTCATCTCATCATTGGGAAGCTGCACAACAGAAACCGTAGTTTCTGCCACATGGTCAGCAGCACATCTTTGAATGGCTGTCACCACGTATTCTTTTGCCTTTTTCTCAGCTTCTTCTTTTGCTTTGTTGTCAAGTTCCTTAATTAATTTCGCAGTGTCATGTTTTACGTCATCTTCAACAGATTTTAAAAGATATTCTTTTGCCTGTTCGGAGGTAAGTCCGGAAATTTTTTCCAGTTCCTGAATGCCTTTTTCATAGAGAGATTCCACTTCGGTATTTCTCTTATTCAGGGCGTCCTCTCGAGCAGCCAGACCTGCTTCGCGTTTTTCCATAGCCTCGGACTTCTTGTCCAGGTTTTCTTCCTTGTTTAGTACTCTTCTTTCATAACGTTGAAGCTCAGCTCTTCTTTCCCTGGTTTCCTTCTCCAGTTCATTCTTAGTCTTTAAAGACTCTTCTTTTGCCTCAAGGAGAGCTTCGCGCTTCTTTGTCTCAGCGGTCTTTAATGCTTCATCTATTATTTCCCGGGATTTTTCTTCTGCAGAGCCAATCTTACTTTCGTAAGCATTCTTACGATATGCGATGGCAGCAGACCAGGCAATAAAAGCAACTACTACTGATGCGACGATTGCAATCACTGCAGCCGTGAATACTGATACTGACACAGGAGCACCTCCTTATTTGATTTTCATTGTACAACAATACAACACTACAATTTTAAACTGTTTTATACATTATGTCAAGTATTTCGCCCCTGTTTCCGGTATACTTATACACATTTTCCTTGTTGTCAGTCATCACTATAAATGCTGCCTAAAACACGGCTTATGGCATCATAGGAAAAACCTTTTCTTCCCAATGCCGCCATCATTTTGCTTCGCTGTTTAAAGTCCATTTCTTCCGGGTTTAAGCACTTCTTTTTCACATAGTTCTGTATCTGTGCCACCTCATCGACCGGCTGTTCACTAAGGATCTCCTGGATCACCTCTTTGTCCAGTCCTTTTCTCTGCAGCTCGTACTTGATCTGCCGTTCGCTTTTCCGCCCTGAATTGAACTCCACGTATCTGCGTCCATAGTTCTGATCATTGATAAAATTATGCTTTTTTAAAAAATCTATGGCGTAATCGGCAGCCTCTTTTGGATATCCTCCGTCCTTTAATTTCCGTCTCAGTTCCTGTTCCGTCTTATCTGAGGATTTCAGAAGGAAAAGGACCCTCTCTCTGGCCCTTTTAAACAAAACCTCTTTAAGGATCACCTGATAAGTTTCCTCTGAAAGCGGCTTTCCTTCCTCAATTCCAAATTTTCTGATTTCCCCTCGATAAAGGACAAGAGTAAAGTCTTCCTCCAGAATGACTTTACTCCTGCGTTTATCAACGGGCACTATCTCTGTAACTGTCATATATGCCCCTTATTATACTTGTTTTATCTGTTTTTCGGCGCTCATGAACCCGCCGCAAGATCCTTCCTGGAATTATTCCTTAGAAGCCTGATCCTTGCTTTCTTCTGCTTTAATCCTCTTGCTTTCCTTTGGGGCAACTGAACCAGCACCCTCCGGCGTTATGCTATCTTCTTCATGAAGCCCATACTTTGTGCGGACCTTGTTCTCGACCTCCAGGCAAACGGTTGGATTATCCTGAAAATATGTCTTGGCATTCTCACGCCCCTGGCCGATCTTAACGTTATTATAAGCAAACCATGCTCCGCTCTTTTCCACGATATTCTCTTTTACAGCCAGATCCAGGATATCTCCTTCCTTGGAAATACCTTTGCCGAACATGATGTCAAACTCTGCCTCCTTAAAGGGCGGCGCGATCTTATTCTTCACAACCTTTACGCGGACCCGGTTTCCTACCATATCTCCGCCTTGCTTCAATGTCTCGATCTTCCGGATATCCAGGCGGACAGACGCGTAGAACTTAAGGGCACGTCCTCCTGTGGTAGTCTCAGGACTTCCAAACATCACTCCCACCTTCTCACGAAGCTGGTTAATGAAGAGAACAATACAATTGGACTTGCTGATGATGGCCGTCAGCTTTCTAAGAGCCTGGGACATCAGTCTCGCCTGAAGGCCCACATGGGAATCACCCATATCTCCTTCGATCTCTGCCTTTGGTACCAGGGCTGCAACCGAGTCCACGATCACAATGTCAACGGCTCCGGAACGGACCATGGTTTCCGTGATCTCCAATGCCTGCTCCCCGTTATCCGGCTGGGAAATGTAAAGATTATCAATATCCACTCCTATGTTCTTGGCATAAACAGGATCCAGTGCGTGCTCCGCGTCAATAAATCCTGCGATACCGCCTCTCTTCTGAACCTCTGCGATCATATGAAGGGCAACGGTGGTCTTACCACTGGATTCCGGTCCATAGATTTCCACAACTCTTCCTTTAGGGATCCCGCCCAGGCCAAGAGCGATATCAAGGCTTAATGCCCCCGTAGGTACTGTCTCCACATTCATATTTGTACCTGAGTCGCCCAGCTTCATAACAGAGCCTTTTCCATATGCCTTTTCTATCTGAGTAAGGGCGGCATCAAGCGCCTTTAGCTTATCATCTTTATTCATATTATCCTCCGATGCGAACAAACGTTCTTTTTCTATTTATAATCATAGTATACTTCCGGGTAAATGTCAACCAGAATTTTATACTTCTAAGCTCAATACGCATCACACTCCTGGCCTGTGCGGCTGAAATTGATTCCTGATCTTTAGGGAAATGGTGGCGAAACGCCTGAAACTGAATGGAAAGGAAGGCGGAGCACCTCCTGACTTCAAAATTACTATAGCATATATGAAAGATGGCTGCAAGCTATTTTAAAGGGGACATATCATGCCATGGAACATTCTTCTTCTGATGGGCCTGTGCTCTATCAAGTTTAAGACGAATAAGGAGAAAAACATTAAAAGGCACTTGAAATTTTCAAGTGCCCTGTGTATAATCAAGTTAGAAAGAGGCTCAGATACAAAATCTGATGCCCTCTATAGAGAATTCTAAAAAATAGCATCCTAAACTTTGGGCGTAGAGGATGCTATTTTTTGTTGTATTTATTGTTTATGTATGACAACGCCGTAAATATCACAAGCAATAATGTCAGTATTTCCATCATGCTCATAGGCATCACCCTCCTTTGTATAACAGAGGGCTCACAACTTTGCATCCTTATCTTTCTTTCCTGTTACACAAAGTTATTTTATCATGAATCTGTCTGCTAATCAAATCTTTTTATACAGAAAACACCCCTTATTCTTTCAGTTCCCAGCAGTATAATAAGCACCAAGTTCCTGATTTATCCGACTTTTAGATTTGTTTTACTAAAGCCCCTTTTTGCTGACTTATCAAGAAAATATCAAGGCTTCCACGGGTGCATATTCTCCCGCAGAAGCCCTGATAATACTCATACATTTCCTTGTTACATCAAAAGCCTCTCCACATCAAGCATACCCCAGCCCTGCTGATTCATGGGAAGCCCAAGGTCCACTGCCCGCTCCCTTAACATCAGCTTCACATCCCGGTTGCTCATATAGGGATATTTCTGAAGAAGAAGTGCAATCGCCCCGGAGACCAGAGGCGTTGACATGGAGGTCCCGCTTTTGGCAAGGTATTGCCCCCCTTCATTGGCACAGCTAATGATCCCCGCCCCCGGTGCGATGATTTCCGGCTTGCAGATACAGGCACCGGTGGGACCTCTGCCGGAATAGTCAATCATCCGGTTTCCCATTACATTGACCTCTTTATAATCGTCTGAGCACCCTACCGTGATCACTTTCCGGCTGATCCCCGGAGTTGTGATCGTGTTCATGCCCGGTCCCATGTTTCCTGCAGCCACACAGACCACCAGCCCGTCATCCCATGCCGCATTTACCCCCCGCACAAGAACAGAATTCTCTGTCATTCCTTTTTTCGAAAAGGAACCAACGGAAATATTTACAATCCTGATCCCATACCTTTCTTTGTTGTCACGAATCCATTTAAGTCCGGCAAGCACATCGGAAGCATAACCGTTCCCTTTTTTATCCAATACCTTAAGCATGATGATATGGCACTCCGGTGCAACGCCCATATACATTCCGTTAGAAGCGCCGCCGCTCCCTGCGATGATTCCTGAAATATGGGTTCCATGACCGTTATCGTCATAGGTGTCCCTTCTGCGGTGTACAATATCTACAAACGCCGCCATTCTATGTTCAAAGTCCTCATGAAGATAAATCCCCGTATCGAGAACTGCAACTCCAATTCCACGTCCTGTAAAACCCATATGCTGGGCAGCTTCACAGTGTATTGCTTCTCTTACTTGATTCACAGTCCATTACCTGATTCCTTTTTTATTAGGATATTCCGGTTTGGCCCTGGTGGTTTCTTTTCCTCAGAAATACCATGGAAGATTTTAACCAAATACCATTTACTTTCTGCCAGTCCCTTTCTATAATGGAGATAAAATAACAAATAAGGAGATTATTATCATGGAAAATCATCGATCCGATGCCACTTTGCTGACACAGAACCTGATCCGCATTGACAGTACGGATCCCGGTGCATACGAAAAAAATATTGGGAAATATATTTTTGACTGGCTTTCTTCCCTGTCTGTTTCCGTCATCAAAAAAGAGGTCCTTCCGGGCCGTTATAATATCATGGCAAAAATTAATGGAGAAATCGACGACCCGGCCCTTGTTTATATCTGCCACATGGATACTGTGACCATTGGAGATGGCTGGACAAAAGCCCCCTTTGGAGCAGAGGTCATAAACGGAAGGATCTACGGCAGGGGAGCCTGCGACATGAAATCCGGACTGGCCTGTGCCCTCTCCGCCTTTTCCGCCATGGCTAAGGAAGCAGCCTCCGGAAAAATTCCCAGGCATTCCTTTGTTTTCATCGGTACTGTTGATGAAGAAGACTTTATGCGGGGAGTTGAGGATGTGATAAAGGAAGGCTGGGTAACGGAAAAAAGTTTTGTTCTGGATACAGAGCCTACCAACCGGCAGATACAGGTCGCTCACAAGGGGCGCACCTGGTTTGAAATCACTGTTACCGGAGTGACCGCTCATGCAAGCACTCCCTGGAAAGGAGCCGACGCCATTGCCGCCATGGCTGAGATCATTTCTTCTATACGCCGCAGGATAGGAGAATGCCCTTCCCATGAGGATTTGGGCGTATCTACCGTCACATTCGGCCAGATTGAGGGAGGATACCGCCCCTATGTGGTTCCTGACCGCTGCAAGGTCTGGGTCGACATGCGTCTGGTCCCTCCTACGGACACGGCTGCTGCCGTCTCCATAGTGGAACAGGCCATCAGAAAAGCAGTCGCCGCTGTCCCCGGAATCACCGCTTCCTATGAGATTACAGGTGACAGGCCCTATATTGAAAAGGACGAAAGCTCTCCTTTATTAAAAGCTCTTAAGACTGCTGCTGAGGAAACTACAGGGGAGCCGGTGCCTGTTTCCTTTTTCCCAGGTTATACTGACACCGCCGTCATCGCCGGTAAGCTTCACAATCCTAACTGCATGTCCTACGGTCCCGGTGATCTGGAACTGGCCCATAAGCCGGATGAATTTGTTCCCTGTGAGGATATCCTCAGATGTGAGGAGGTGCTCACCAGGCTGGCACGTTCCATTCTCTTTTAAATATTTTCTGCCGGAAAATGATATTAAGAAAATCTTCATAATCTATTCAAACAATATACAAACTTTTCTAGAGTCGGTGTGCTATACTAATAACATAAGAAATGCACAATGTATTAAATATCCTTTCACCCTTTTTGAAATCCGAAAATCCTAAGAAAAATCTCCCCTGTGTCATGTGGCACAGGGATTTTTCTGTTAAGCTGGGAAAAACACGCTTTACTGCTGGCGCAAAAATAAGAGAGGAACTTCCTGAATCCCCGGAAGCCGCCTCTCTTGTTTTCACATTTTCCTTACAAAATTATTAATATTTTATATCTTTCAAAACATCGCAGAAATCAAAGGTAGCAAAATAATCCCTGGGAGTCTCTGCCCTTCGGATCATCTGAACGGACCCATCTTCTTTTAAGAGCAGTTCTGCAGATTTTAATTTCCCGTTATAATTATATCCCATGGCAAAGCCGTGAGCCCCTGTATCGTGGATGAAAAGCAGATCACCGATGGATATCTCAGGAAGGTTCCGGTCAATGGCAAATTTGTCATTGTTTTCACAAAGAGATCCTACCACATCGTATTTATGGCTGCACACATCTCCCTCTTTGCCCATGACAGTGATATGATGGTAGGCCCCATACATGGCCGGCCTCATTAAGTTTACCGCACAGGCATCCACGCCGATGTATTCTTTGTGGGTATGCTTCTCATGGATGGCCCTTGTTACCAGTGCGCCGTAAGGTCCCAGCATAAAGCGTCCAAGTTCCGTGTAAATTGCTACATCCCCCATGCCTTCCGGCACCAGAATTTCCTCATAGACCTCTCTGACTCCTTCTCCGATGGCCTTGATGTCATTAGGCTCCTCTCCCGGACGGTAAGGAATTCCAATTCCGCCTGACAGGTTGATAAAGGAGATATGGGCTCCCGTCTCTTTTTTAAGGTTTACCGCAAGTTCAAAAAGCACTTTTGCAAGAAGGGGATAATATTCATTGGTCACCGTGTTGCTGGCTAAAAATGCATGAATTCCGAAGTTTTTGGCTCCATTGTCTTTCAATATCCGGAAGGCCTCAAACATCTGCTCAGTGGTCATCCCATATTTGGAATCCCCCGGATTGTCCATGATATCATTGCTGATCTTAAATATACCGCCTGGATTAAAACGGCAGCTGATGGTCTCCGGAATATGGCCGATGGCCTTCTTAAGAAAATCAATGTGGGTGATGTCATCCAGGTTGATGATGCCGCCGATCTGATCCGCATACTGGAATTCCTCTGCAGGCGTGTCATTGGACGAAAACATGATATGGTCACCGGAGAAGCCCAGACTGTCGGACATCATAAGCTCCGTCATGGATGAGCAGTCTGCTCCGCACCCATAATCCTTTAAAATATTCAGGATAAATGGATTGGGCGTGGCCTTTACCGCAAAATACTCCCGGAATCCTTTATTCCAGGAAAACGCCTCCTTTAACTTCCGGGCATTCTCCCTGATTCCTTTTTCATCGTATATATGAAAAGGCGTTGGATATTCTTTTACGATTTCCTCTAACTTCTCCCTGGTAACAAATGGTCTCTTGTCCATAGCGTTTCTCTCCTCTCGTAGCTTACCATATGCAAAAAGAGCCTGTCTCCGGCACAACTGCTGGTAAGCTACATTGTACCGGGGATAGACTCCTTTGTCTACACTTTTTTTGTATAAATATTCATGGTGGGGGTAGTCCGCAGTGGGAGCTAGCAAAGCCGCAGGCTTTGCTAGCTCACGGGCATTCGCCCTATGAAATAGGCCATAGGAAGATTTTCTTATGTGCAGGCACAACGAAAATCTTCCTAAGTCCTATTTCGCACTGCTCATTGCTTTCGTGAAAATCAGTCTACAGTTACCACTCTCATGATGTTGGTATGTGCTGCCGGTTCATTCTTTCTCACTGGATTCACTACCCCGGCAGTAACCACTACCGTATCATTTTCCTTTACAATGCCTTTTGCCTTTAACAGTTCCATGGAGGAATAAATCAAAACGTCAGTGGACTCCGCACGTTTTGCATGGAATGGCTTTACGCCCCAGTATAGCTGCATCTGACGAAGGGCGGAAGCACTTGGAGACAGACCGATGATCAGGCTTTCCGGTCTCCATTTGGATAACATCCTTGTAGTGAAGCCAGTGATGCTTGGCGCCACGATCACACTGGCTCCCAGATCATGAGCCGTGGAAACGGAAGAATAACATACTGCATTGGATACATTATGCACATTAACAGCAGAAACCTTGCGCTCTCTGTATGCGCTGTAATCCAGATGCTTTTCCGTCTCCTCTACGATGGAAGCCATCATGGAAAGAGCTTCAACCGGATATTTACCCATAGCGGTCTCGCCGGATAGCATTACTGCATCTGTTCCGTCATAAACTGCATTTGCCACGTCCGTTACCTCTGCTCTGGTTGGGCGGGGATTGCGGATCATGGAATCCAACATCTGGGTTGCCGTAATAACAGGTTTGCAGGCTTCGTTGCATTTTTCGATAATACTCTTCTGAATAAACGGAACCTCCTGGGCCGGAATCTCAACTCCCATGTCGCCGCGGGCAACCATGATTCCGTCGCTGGCTTCGATGATTTCATCCAGGTTTTCAATGCCTTCCGCATTTTCAATCTTGGCAATAACAGCCATATTGGAACCATACTCATCCAATATTTTCTTGATTTCATAAATAGCATCAGCCGTACGGACAAAGGAAGCTGCGATAAAGTCAAAGCCCTGATCAATACCAAACTTTATATCCATTTTATCCTTATCTGTAAGCGCAGGAAGCTTTACCTTAACATTTGGCACATTGACGCCTTTTCTCTCTCCCAGCTCGCCGCCGTTAATGATCTTACATGTGATTTCCTTGCCCTTTACCTCAAGGACTTCCAGCTCGATCAGACCATCATCAATGAGGATACGGTTTCCCGAAATTACATCCTCATTCAGGCCATCATAGTTGATATGCCCTATTGTTTCATCTCCAACGACTTCTTCTGTTGTCAGGGTATAGATTTCTCCCTCTTTCAGATTCACCTTTTTGCCGTCCTTCAAAAGTCCGGTACGGATCTCCGGTCCTTTTGTATCAAGAAGCGCAGCAATCGGAAGATCAAGTTCCTCGCGGATGCTCTTTAATGAATCAAGACGCGTCTTCTGCTCTTCATAATCACCGTGTGAGAAGTTGAATCTGGCCACATCCATGCCATGCTCGGCAAGTGCCTTCATCATTGCGCGGTCATTGGTATTAGGTCCCATGGTGCAAATAATTTTGGTTCTCTTCATTATTATCCTCCGTAGCTAGTTGGTCGTATCACCGTTTGTGGGGTTGGACGGTGTTACATGTTTATGTGTATACAAATGCTCGGAACAGTACTCATAACTGCCTTCGCATTTTGAACAATAACGGAATTCCAGGTTTGGAGCGTCCTTTTCGGTCCGTCCGCATACGGCGCACCGGTGGTGTGTCCAGCCCTGGGGCTTTATCTTCATCTGCTTATGAAAATTCTGCTTTCTTTTGATCTCTTTCGGATTGAACCGGCTTAAATTCCTTGTCAAAAGGAAAAAGAGGATAAAGTTCAATAAGGACATGAATATCGTGACTCTGGTCGCTATATTGCCAGTGATAAAGCCATACATGAAATAAATCCCGTTAAAGATGGCCAGCCACTTGGCTTTTATAGGCATCACGAAAAACAAAAGGAATTCCATATCCGGAAATGTGGCGGCAAAGGCAAAGAACAGGGAATAATTGAGAAATTCCGTTGTAAGATACACTGTCTTTCCCATGAAAATATACACGATCAGCGCTGCCGCCACATGACCGATGACTCCCATGAAGAAATAGACATTAAAACGGAATGCTCCCCAAATCCTCTCTAAATTTACTCCCAGCATGTAGTATAAATACATGCTGATCAGACTCATGAAAATGCCGCCGCCCGGCGGGTAAATCATGAAGGTGGCAATCCGCCACACCTGGCCGCCAAGTATCTTCCCGGCGTCAAGAGACAGGTACTGCCAGTAAAATCCCGGTGCAAGCATCTCCATGAAGAGTCCCACACCATACATGCCGATAATATAGTACATCAGATTCGGAATCGCATACTTTCTGAATCTGCGTTCAAAATTTAAAAAAAACTTCATACTTTCCTCTTTTCTGCCCACGCCTTTCAGGCATAAAGACATACCCGCAGGGTGTTTCAGCCTTTTCCTACTTTTACCAGGTTTATTGGACATTAAAATAGATCTTTTTTGGAAAAAATCCACGCTACAATCAGCGTCAGGGCCAGCGTCAGGCCTAAAACGATGATAAAACCATGAGGATTATCCGCAAAAGGCATGCCCATGGAATTAACATTCATTCCGTAAAAGCTTGCCACCATGGTCGGTATGGACATAACAATGGTAATGGTTGCCAGAAACTTCATTACAATATTTAAGTTGTTGGATATAACGGAAGCAAAGGCATCCATGGTTCCGCTTAAAATCCCGCTGTAGATATTGGCCATCTCAATGGCCTGCTTGTTCTCTACAATGACGTCCTCCAAAAGCTCCGTATCCTCCGGGTACTTTTTGATTTTTTCATTTCTCATCAGTTTTTCAAGCACCATCTCATTGGAGCGCAGGGAGGTGGTAAAGTACACAAGGCTCTTTTCCAGTTCCAAAAGCTCGATAAGCTCCCGGTTCTTCGTGGATTTGTGAAGCTTCTCTTCGACCACTGCGCTCTTTTTGTCAATGATCCTTAAATATTGCAGATACAAAGATGCATTCTTATACAGGATCTGCAGGATAAACCGGGTTTTCATATACGTGTGGAAATCCCTGACCCTGCCATCCATAAATGCATTGAGAACTGTGGTATCTTCCAGACAGACCGTAATAATGGCATCTTCCGTCGTTATGATACCCATTGGTATGGTAACATACCAGTCTTTGCCGCCACGTTCCTCTATGGTGGGAACGTCTACCAGGATAAGCGTGTAATGATCCTCTATCTGGATACGGGAACGCTCTTCCTCATCAAGAGGAGCCCTTAAGTCATCAGGATCGATTTTACAGGTATTGGCGATTTCCAGAATCTCTGTGGCAGTAGGATTGGTAAGGGCGATCCAGGAACCAGGAGAAAGCTCATCCTTTTGCTGAATCAGGCCGTCTTCTGTTTTATAAATCTGAATCATAGCTTTTCTCTCTTTCGCTGAAAAATCTAAATAAAAACATTGGCAGACTTTGACTTATACATTATAATTTCCCAGGCCATTTTTGTCAAATGAAAAGGAAACCCTTTTCGTGAACTTAAACAAATTTTACTAGATTTAACATTTTTTTAGCATGTTATGGCAATTGTATTATTTCTTATTTTATGTTAAACTGATGTCCGGTGAGTCAGCAACTTACTTTTATACAAAAGGAGGCAGGGGGAGACCCCGCACATATGATTACATATCGCACATTAGGAATCGATATCGGTTCCACTACAGTTAAAATAGCTATATTAAATGAAAATCATGATATCTTGTTCGCTGATTATGAGCGGCATTATGCAAACATACAGGAAACACTGGCAGGCCTTTTAAAGAAGGCCTATGATAAGTTAGGCCCTATGGATTTGCGCCCTGCCATCACAGGCTCCGGCGGATTAACTCTGTCCAGGCATTTAAAGGTTCCCTTTGTCCAGGAGGTGGTATCAGTCGCTACCTCTCTTAAGGATTATGCCCCGCAGACCGACGTGGCAATCGAACTAGGCGGAGAAGATGCAAAAATTATTTACTTCACCGGCGGCATTGACCAGCGCATGAACGGGATCTGTGCCGGCGGTACCGGGTCCTTTATCGATCAGATGGCAGCACTTTTACAGACCAATGCCTCCGGATTAAATGAATATGCGGCCAATTATAAGGCGATTTACCCCATTGCAGCACGCTGCGGCGTATTTGCAAAAACAGACATCCAGCCGCTCATCAATGAAGGGGCTACCAGAGAAGATCTTGCAGCTTCCATTTTTCAGGCAGTGGTGAATCAGACCATCAGCGGCCTGGCATGCGGAAAGCCGATCAGAGGCAATGTAGCTTTCCTTGGCGGTCCACTGCACTTCCTTCCTGAGCTTCAGAAGGCGTTTGTCCGCACCCTCCATTTATCCGGGGATGAGATCATCTCTCCGGAGCATTCCCACTTATTTGCCGCTATCGGTGCGGCCATGAATGCAGAGGAAACACACGGAGGGGACATCTCCTTAGAGGAAATGATAAACCGCTTATCCTCCGGCATCCGGATGGAATTCGAAGTAAAACGCATGGAACCCCTGTTTGCGGATCAGGCTGATTTTGACGCATTCATAGAACGTCACAACAACCACTGCGTTAAAAAGGGTGATTTATCCTCCTACCATGGAAAATGCTTTTTAGGAATCGATGCAGGCTCCACCACTACAAAGGTGGCCCTTGTTGGTGAAGACGGCACCCTGTTATATAAATTTTACAGCAACAACAACGGAAGCCCTCTTGCAACGGCGATCCGGGCCATGAGTGAAATCAAGGAACAATTGCCAAAGGACAGCCAGATTGTATGGTCCTGTTCCACAGGATACGGAGAAGCCCTGTTAAAATCAGCATTCCTGCTTGATGAGGGCGAGGTGGAGACCATCTCCCACTACTATGCGGCAGCCTTTTTTGAGCCAGAGGTAGACTGCATCCTGGATATCGGCGGGCAGGACATGAAATGCATCCGCATTAAAAACGGCACTGTGGACAGCGTTCAGTTAAACGAAGCCTGCTCCTCGGGCTGCGGCTCCTTTATCGAAACCTTTGCAAACTCCTTAAATTATCAGGTGGAGAATTTTGCACAGGAAGCTATATTTGCCAGGAACCCCACTGACTTAGGTACCAGATGCACGGTATTCATGAATTCCAACGTAAAGCAGGCCCAAAAAGAAGGGGCCGAGGTATCCGATATTTCTGCAGGGCTTGCTTATTCTGTCATTAAAAATGCCCTGTTTAAGGTAATTAAGATCACAAACGCTTCCGATCTGGGCCAGCATGTAGTGGTTCAGGGCGGTACTTTTTACAACAATGCCGTTTTAAGAAGCTTTGAAAAGATTGCAGGCTGTGAAGCCATCCGCCCTGACATTGCAGGCATTATGGGAGCCTTTGGTGCCGCTCTCATTGCAAGGGAACGCTATGAAGAATCTAAAACAACCACCATGCTGAGCCTGGATAAAATTCTGGGACTGCATTACGAAACCTCCATGGCCCGCTGCAAGGGCTGTACCAACAACTGTGTGCTCACCGTGAACCGTTTTGACGGAGGCCGCCAGTTCATTACGGGAAACCGCTGTGAACGGGGCCTTGGCAAGGAAAAAGCAAAGAGAGAAATACCAAACCTCTTTGATTATAAAAACCGCCGTATGTTTGATTACGAACCCCTTAGCCCGGATCTTGCGGAGCGGGGCACCATTGGCATTCCCAGGGTCTTAAACATGTATGAAAACTACCCCTTCTGGGCTGTTTTCTTTAAAGAACTGAAATTCCGGACCGTGCTCTCCCCTCAGTCCACCAGAAAGATCTATGAACTGGGCATTGAATCCATACCAAGCGAATCGGAATGCTATCCGGCAAAGATCGCCCACGGCCACATTGAATGGCTGATCAAGCAGGGAATCAAAACCATTTTTTATCCCTGCATTCCCTATGAGCGGAATGAGACCCCTGAGGCAGGAAACCATTTTAACTGCCCCATCGTCACCTCCTACGCAGAAAACATTAAGAACAACGTGGAAGGTCTTAAAACGGAAAATATCCGCTTTTTAAACCCGTTCATGGCCTTTACCAACGAAGAAATACTCACCGGACGCCTGACAGAGATATTTGCAAAGGAATTCCAGATCCCGGCATCTGAAGTTTCTGCTGCTGCTGAAAAGGGCTGGAAGGAGCTTATGGCTTCCAGAACCGATATGGAGAAAAAGGGCGAGGAAACCTTAAAATGGCTGGAGGACAATGACCGCCACGGAATCGTGCTTGCAGGCCGCCCATACCATGTGGATCCGGAAATCAACCACGGCATTCCGGAGCTTATTACCTCCTATGGATTTGCAGTGCTTACAGAGGATTCCGTTTCCCATCTGGCTGAAATTGAACGCCCTCTGGTGGTTACTGACCAGTGGATGTACCACACCAGACTTTACCGGGCCGCCGCTCTTGTAAAAAGGGAGAGCCGCCTGGACTTGATCCAGCTTAATTCCTTTGGCTGCGGTTTGGATGCAGTTACCACAGACCAGGTTAATGACATCTTAACCGGGTCCGGCAAGATCTATACGGTTTTAAAGATCGATGAGGTCAATAACCTGGGAGCCGCCAGGATCCGCATCCGCTCCCTGATCGCGGCACTGCGGGTGCGTGACAAACGCCACTATGAGCAAAAGGTGGTTTCCAGCGCTTATCACAGGATTATGTTTACCAAAGAAATGAAAAGAGATTATACCATCCTGTGTCCTCAGATGTCACCCATTCATTTTGACTTAATTGAACCTGCCATCCGTTCCTTTGGCTACCGGGTAGAGGTTCTTCAAAATGACAACCGCTCTGCCATTGATACCGGATTAAAATACGTAAATAACGATGCCTGCTACCCATCCCTTATCGTGGTGGGCCAGATTATGGATGCACTTCTTTCCGGTAAATACGACTTAGACCGCACTGCGGTATTCATGAGCCAGACCGGAGGCGGATGCCGGGCTTCCAATTACATCGGATTCATCAGGCGGGCCCTGGAGAAATCAGGCATGGGACATATCCCGGTCATTTCCGTCAATGCAAACAACATGGAGACAAACCCGGGATTCACCATCACCCTGCCCATGCTGACAAAAGCCATGCAGGCAGTGGTATACGGCGACGTCTTTATGAGAGTTTTATATGCGACCCGCCCTTATGAGAAGGTGCCCGGCTCAGCCAATTCTCTTCATGAGAAATGGAAAGAACAGTGTATTAAGTCCCTGTCTAAGAAATCCCCGGACATGATGGCTTTCTCCCGCAACATAAAGGGAATTATCAGAGATTTTGACAATCTTCCAAGAAACCCCGGTCAGAAACCCAAGGTAGGAATCGTAGGAGAAATCCTTGTTAAGTTTTCTCCTCTGGCCAATAATCACATTGTAGAGCTTCTGGAATCGGAAGGTGCGGAAGCCGTTATGCCGGATTTGATGGACTTCCTTTTATACTGCTTCTACAACAATAACTTTAAGGCCCAGAAATTAGGCGGCAAGAAAACCACCGCAGCCTTATCCAATATGGGGATTTCCCTGCTGGAATATTTCCGCAGGACTGCAAAGAAGGAGCTGTTAAAGAGCAAACACTTCACAGCCCCAGCCCACATCGGAAATCTGGCGGATATGGCAAAGGATTTTGTATCCATTGGAAACCAGACCGGCGAAGGTTGGTTTTTGACCGGAGAAATGCTGGAGCTGATCCACAGCGGCACCAACAATATCGTGTGCACCCAGCCCTTTGGCTGCCTCCCCAACCACATCGTTGGAAAGGGTGTTATTAAGGAGCTTCGGAAAGCTTATCCTGGCTCCAATATCATTGCCGTGGACTATGATCCAGGTGCAAGCGAGGTAAACCAGTTGAACCGCATCAAGCTGATGCTCTCCACTGCCCAGAAAAATATGCGCAGAGGAAAAGAACCATCGGAAACACTATAACAAGATACCGGGAAGAGACGAACGTCTTCCCGGTATCTTTGCATTTCATATCAGCTATGTACACTCTTTAACTCATATATTTACATTACGGACTTTTTGTGTTTAATATTTCCCATGAGCCATCTTCCGATATCCTTCCACCAGTATAACACAGATACTGGGCTTGGATGGCGGTCTCCCCACTCCTCATATTTATATGGCCAGAATGGACTCCAGGCACTGGTTTTTCACTGCATTTTTCAGTTCAAAGCAATAATCATGCAGATCGGCCTTTAGATAATCTCCCATTTCTTCCTGTCCATCATCTGAAATTTCATCCAATGATTCATTTTTATAAAAGTAGAACATATCCTGAAGCCTTCCCTCCCTGATAAGCAAAGCTGCCTCCTCATCCGTTAAAGCAAGTCCGAACTTCTTTGTATAATCATTGGCGGCTTTTACCATGGCGACCTGAAAGCTGTCATTTGCAGTCTGCAGCCACTTCCCATCATCCATAAAAACTCCTCCATTCCTTTGATAAATACAAAGTCTACTCCCGACAGGGATAAATTACAAGACTTGAAAAAAGTCATTTTTGTGGTATTATTATTGCATAAGAGATAGGAGATTCCTGTCTCTTTTTTTATTCCCTTTGCGGTCCAGGTTATCTCTGACTTCAGTCCTCTATTTCCAGCCACAGGAACAGCTTCCAGAATATGGTGAGATTACGGTTTTCTTAAATTCTACGGCTTTTCTTACGCATTCTTACGCCTTTTTTACATCACTTGACCTTAGACCAACTCCATGGTTTAAAGTCATTTCATCAGCAAGACCTGCTGAAAAAAGTAACAAAAAGGGTTCTTATGAAAGGAGAACAAACATGAGAAAACAGAAACTTAAATGGCTGATTCCCTGCGCCGCAGCGATCTTTACCATAGGTGCATCCATGACCTCCTTTGCAGCACAGGGTTGGACACAGGAAAATGACACCTGGGTATACTACGATTCCAATGGAGACGTAACAACCGAATCTTGGCGCAAATCCGGTGACAACTGGTTCTATCTGAACGAAGATGGCGAGCTGGCTACAAGCAGCTTAATCGAATCCGACGGCAATTACTATTATGTAAATTCATCAGGAGCCATGGTTGCAAATGAATGGCGTGAAGTTACTGCCGACCAGGATGAAGAAGATGCGCCTGATACCTACTGGTACTACTTTGGCAGCAATGGAAAGGCCTTCAAGGCTCCTACCTCCGGCAAAACTTCCTTTAAATCCATAAAGGTTGCCAATGGAGAATTCCATAACTATTCCTTTGATTCAGAAGGAAGAATGCTGTTTGGCTGGGTCAATGAAGAATCCACACGCCAGACCGGTGACGACGCATGGAAGGACGGAATCTATTACTTAGGAGATTCCTCTGACGGCGCTCAGGCTAACGGATGGAAATCCATTGAAGTTGAAGATTCAGAAAATGAACAAGACAACTTTAACGGAGCTTACTGGTTCTATTTCGGTACCAATGGCAAAAAAGTAAAGGATACCACCAAAACCATCAACGGCTTAAAATATCGCTTCAATGAAAATGGAGCTGCTGAATCCGAATGGTATGATTTAGCCTCCGCTTCAACAACAAGCTCTGGCAACCAGTATTACAATCTCCCAGAACAGTGCTGGCTTGCAAAAGGCTGGTTCAAGACTGTTCCAAGTGAAGAGGTTGATGCAGAAGCTTATGATGACGGTACAGAATACTGGTTCTATTCTTCCACCAACGGACAGCTGACAACAAGCCAGATTAAGTCCATTAACGGTTTAAGCTATGCCTTCAACGAAAAGGGCGAAATGCTTCAGGGTCTTTATAAGCTGACCTTTGAATCAGGCAAGACAATCGCAACCTACGATGAGATCGAAACCGAAAGCGATTTCCCTGCAGTAGATGATGCAGCAGAGGTTTACTACTTCGGCACATCTCCAAAGGAAGGCGCTATGGCAACCGGCAAGACAACCATTGATATTGACGGCGAGAAATACACCTACAACTTCCGCAAGGCTGGAAGCAACAAGGGAGCCGGCTACAATACTATCACCGATGACAGCATCTACATTCAGGGCAGACTGATCAAGGCTGACAAAGATGAAAAGTATAAAGTAGTAGCATACAATGATAAAGAGTACTTAGTTGGTACAAGCGGAAAGCTTGCAAAGAGCAAGACAAACGTTCAGGATGGCGACGGTAAATACTACAAGACCAACAGTGACGGAACCATCAAAGAATCCAGCTACGATAAGATAAAATAATAACATATGATGAAGCGGCAGCATTGGAATTTCCATGCTGCCGCCCTTTTATTTCTTTATGAAGCTGCATACACCTTTGCCCCTTCATAGATCTCTTCCGAGTCCACATGGTCAATGACCTTCTCTCCCTCTGTCAGCCCTTCCTTTATGACCGCCTGGGATGCGGTCCTGTATTCGATCTTAACGGGCTGCTTTTCTGCCTTTCCGTTTTTAATCACAAAAACATATTTCTGGTCATCCAGTTCAAAAACAGCGCTTGAAGGGATCACCAGCTTATTCTCCCCCTGATACAGGGTAAAGCGGATATTGGCCCCATACCCTTCTTTTCCCTCCAGGTCCGGATTCTCATCCATATCGATCTTCACATGCACCCTGTATTCATCCATTCCCAGGGCAGAGGTCCCTTTGGCCGCATAGTCATAGACCTGGCTTATGATCCCGCCGTACATTTGGTCCTGATTCCTAAGCTGCAGGATCACCGTCACCTTATCTCCTGTAGTGAGATAGGGCGCAATGCTGGTAAGCACGTCAGACTCTGCCTGGACCTTTCCTCTCCCGCTTATGGTCGCGGCAGTTTCCCCTGCCTGTATGTAGGACATATCCTTCACCGGAAGGGAGGTAACGATCCCTGCCCGGTCCGCAGCCACCACACATTTTTTCAATCTGTCTTCCAGCTGCTCCATGGTAGTTTCCTGGGATTTGATCTGGGCCTTTAACTGTTCCTCCACGCTTTCATAAAACCTTCCGTTAATGGTAGTTTCATCAATGCCTCCCGCCTTTAAGCTCTCTAAAAACCTCCGGCTCTCCTCATACCGGCTCTTGGCCTGTTCCCACGCCAGAGAGGCGTATTCATAAGAAGCCCTGTCTTTCTCCCATTCGATTTTAGAAATGCTTCCGGCCGAATAAAGGGACTGGGAAGCGTCAAAAAGAGTTTTTGCCGCCTGATAATCCGCCTCCTTTGCCGACACTTCCGCTCTTATGGAATCCAGATACTCCTGAGGGGATGATGTCATCACCTGCCCGATCCGGCTCTGTTCCAGCTTGGCCTTATACCCTGCCAGTGCGCTCTCACAAAGGGATCTTTCATGCAACAGGTCCTTGTCATCAATGGTAAACAGGATATCTCCTGCCTTCACCCCATCATTTTCCCTGACCATGACCTCCTTTACCGGCCCTGATACCTCTGAAACCAGGCGGTATTCCCCTCCTGCCGTAATGATTCCTTCCTCCGTATAACGGTCTTCTACGTTTTCATAGGAAGCCGCCACGGTCTGCACCGGGGTCCCCTTAAAACTTTTAACTGCAGTCCACCCTATGATCAGTACAAGGGCGATTCCTGCAGCCAGAAAGCACAATTTCTTTTTCCTGCCTTCCATTCGGATCTTCATAAGCTTACTCCCTTTCCTTTAAAATATCCGTGAGTCTTATCTTTCTTATAAACCGAGTCTGGGCCAGCAAAGAAGCCCCTGCCATTGCAAGACAGGTAAGAAACGCTATCCCATAGCAGGATGGCCGTATAGCCAGATCAATGGTATAGGAATCGGATATGACCAGATGTTCCAAAAGGTACTTTATCCCAATGCTCCCAAGCACTCCTAAGACAATTCCCAGAATGAAGTAGACCACCTGTTCAAACAGGAGAATCCTTCCGGTTTCCTTATCCGTTCCTCCCATGATGATAAACGTTCCAAGCTCTGAGATCCGTTCCCTGATATTGATCATGGAAATATTATAAATGAGAATCCCTCCTGCCGCCACAGCCATAAAGGAAAACATCTGGACCATTGCCATCATGCTGCCCATCATGTCCCGGTAGCCCTGGGTGATTCGGCCGGTATCCACCATCCAGGTCACCCGGCTGGTTTTTAAAAGTTCTTCCCGGACTTCATTAAGCCTTCCTTTTTCCACCTTTAAAAGAATGGTTCCAGCCATTGGGACAGAATCAAAAAAGCGGTAAAATCCCTTTGCCGACATATAGCAGCCGCCTCCCAGACTCTCCTTTATGACAGCTTTTACCGGAACCTTTACTGCTTCCGCAGTCAGGCCGGGGACGGATACTTCCATAACATCCCCTTCCTCCAGATGGAGCTTATCTGCAATCCGGCTGTTTATAATAATCCCATCCTCCGGCGGTTCATAAAACCGGCCGTAGAGATCCATGATCCTCCACATGTCAGATCCCCGGTTCAGTCCGTAAATCATGGCAAATTCCGACAGATTTTCATGCTTTAATTCCACTGCCTTCTGGATGACTGCTTCGCTCTTCCCCACTCCCCTGATTCCTTCCCCTGCCGATTCCCCCCGGGAGGGAGATACATAGCGGTCCAGGGAAATTTGTATATCATAAGTCTGCACCTTGCTGAACTGATCCAGAAACATCTGATCTGCTACTCCATTAAAAGAAAAAAGCACGGAAGACATGGAAAAAGGAAATGCAATAGCCAGGATAATCAAAAACCCTCGAAAAGGGTTCCTCACCACGGAGCGGAGCCCCATTTTTTCCATGGCACCAAACCTGGAGGCCAGAAAAGCGGGCAGCCTTAAATTCCCTGCGGCAGCAGGAGCCTTTGCTCTCATGGCCTGGGCCGGAGTGATCTTTAAGATTCCCCTGACCCCTAAATAAACCGCTAAAAGCCCGGTCCCCACCGCGATGCCCATGCCGCTTATCCTTGTATTCATGTAGCTGTGATAGACCGTGTCCGGCAGATTAAAAAAGTCCACATATATAAGAAACATATACTTGCCAAAAGGAACCGCCAGAATACTTCCTGCCAAAGCACCTAAAACCCCCACCTCAGCGCCCTGATAAAGGTATGCCAAAATCAGTTCCCCGTCTTTCATTCCAAAGGATTTCATAGTGCCTATAAGGCTCTGATCCCTGTCTATCATCTTTTTTAATACCACATAAAGCATGAACACGGAAATCGACATAAACAGAACAGGGAGTACCGTTCCCATGGAGTACAGCTCATTTATCTCTCCCTTTACCATATTATAGCTGACCTGGTCTTCCTTAGAAGAGATAGAAATCAGGCCATACCCGGAAAGGCGGTCCATCAGCTGATAGCGCACGTCTTCGTAGGTATATCCATTTGCCAACCGGAAACCCAGCTCATTCATGGAATCCTTTTTCCCTGTCAGTTCCTCCATCCTGTTTTTTTCTATACAGGCAATGTCGTATATCTCTCCATCAGGGATCATGGCTCCTCCGGGAGGAATGGCATATATGTAATCCGGCCCGTAACAGGTTCCGGCAAGCTCACATCTCACGCTTTTCCCATCAATCATGAGAGTGAGCGGTGTTCCGTTTTCGTATCCATATAATCCGGCCATCCGGTTTCCCAGATAAATGCTGTCCTTTCCCGTCCCCGTCCCTTTTAACATTAGTCTGTTTAAGGAATCTGAGGAATCGTAAGACATCAGATGCACCGTTACGATCTCCGTCTGGGAAGGGGCAAACAGTCTGACATCAACGGCCATTTTTCCGGAAACCTCTTCAATCCCCGGAATCTCCTTTAACCGTTCTAAATCCACCTCAGAGATTCCTGAAACCTGGGCAAATACATCTGCCATGGCACTGCTCTCATAATAATGCTGCACCTGGTCCCCTAAGTTTCTCAATGTGTCCATCATAGCCACATAGACAAATATGCCGATGGCAATGATGAAAACCGCCCCCAGAAAAGACCCTGGATTTTGCCTGGCGCACCGGACCACGTTCTTGCGGAAGCTTTTCACTACCAGACCACCTCCTCCGGCTTTAAGGGTCTTTCATTGACACGAATCTTTTCCAGACACCCATCCTTAAAATAAAAAACCCGGTCTGCAATTTCTGCAATGTTTTCATTATGGGTGATTAAAAGTACGGTCTTTTCATACTGCCTGTTAAAATCCGACAACAGCTTTAATATCTGGCTTCCTGTGCCGCTGTCTAAGGCCCCCGTAGGTTCGTCGCAAAGAAGGATATCAGGATTCTTACACAAGGCTCTGGCAATGGCCACCCTCTGCTGCTGGCCTCCCGACAGCCTGCTTGGGAAATGGCCTGCCCTGTCCAAAAGCCCCACCTGCTCAAGCAGCGTTTCCGGGTCCAAAGGATCCGTGGAAAGTTCTGCCGCCAGCTGAACATTTTCCAGTGCAGTCAGTCCTGGCATCAAATTATAAAACTGAAAGATAAACCCGGCATGGGCCCGGCGATAAGCCGTAAGGCTCTTTAAATCTCCCCAGGAAAGAGGCGTACCATCGTAATAGACAGTCCCGCTGGTAACGGTTTCAATCCCGCCCAATATATTTAAAAGGGTGCTTTTTCCAGATCCGCTTGGCCCTAAAATCACAATAAATTCTCCACGGAGAATCTCAAAAGATACATGCTTTAAGGCCTGGACACTGACCTCACCCGCTTCATAATCCTTGCACACTTTTTCTGCTCTGATTAAAGCCTCCATAAATCCTCCTTTCTTTCTCTTTTCCCATCATACACCCATGTTATTATCAATGCAATCACCTGTTCATAGAGCCAGATGATTGTTTTTATCAACAGTCATCATTTATATAATCAAACGAAAAAAGAGACAAAAAAAAGCACCGGAACCCAAATGTCCGGCACTCTTTCTATTATCCCTCTTCTATCACACTAAGTTCAAATACCTGGTCCTGATCATGAAATATTACCGATTCATTCCCCAATACACCTTTTCAGCCGTAACAGGCAATTCCCTTACTCTCACTCCTACCGCATTGGCTACTGCATCCGCAATGGCAGGAGAAGGAGTATTGATCACGATCTCACCAATGGACTTGGCTCCAAAAGGCCCTGTAGGCTCATAGCTGCTTTCAAATTCCACCCGGATATGGCCCACATCCTGCCTGGTCGGAAGCTTGTACTGCATGAAGGAATTCTGAAGCATCTGTCCCTTGGCGGAATAAGTGATATCTTCGTACATGGCCATGCCAATGCCCTGGGCGATTCCACCCTCGGTCTGAATCCTTGCCAGATTTGGATTAATGGCTGTTCCGCAGTCCACAACCGCCACATAGTCCAGAAGCTCTACTTCACCGGTCTCCTTATCCACCTCAACCTCAGCCATTCCCACCATAAAGGGAGGCGGCGATACAGGAGACGTATGGCTGGCTCCGGCAGTGAGCATGTCTTCATTAAAGCACATGACCCTGTTTCCTATATCCTTTAAGGATATTTCCAGCTCTCCCGACGGCTGGTAGACCCTGTTCCCGTCAAATTCCAGGGAATCCTCCGGGCAGTCAAGATACCGGGCACCTTTTCTTATTATTTTTTCCCGCATTTCCCCGCAGGCCTTTACTACAGCCATTCCGGTCAGATACATGGTGCTGGAAGCATAAGAACCGGAATCATAAGGGGAAACATCCGTATCCGTTCCGTGGACCACGATCTCATCCACATCGCATTCCAGACAATCAGCCGCTACCTGGGCAAGGGTGGTGTCGCAGCCAGTTCCCATGTCTGAAGCTCCGATCATAAGAGTGTAAAAGCCATCATCATTAAGGCGCAGCTCCACGGAAGCCACATCCAGGCCGGAAATGCTTGACCCCTGCATGGACATGGCTACGCCTACGCCCCGCACCTTTCCATTTCCCATGTCAACCCTGGGATACTTCTCATCCCAGCGGATCATCTCCTTGGCCCGGGCCATGCACCGGTCTAAGGCACAGCTGTTTAAAGTTTCCCCATAGTAAGCGGGCATGATATCGCCTTCCTTTACCATGTTTAATTCCCTTAACTTTACGGAATCCATTCCCATCTTTTCCGCCAGCTCATTGACCGCAGATTCCACCGCAAATATACCCTGGGTGGCTCCGTATCCACGATAAGCTCCTGCGGACATGCGGTTTGTATAAACCACATCATATCCGAAGCGGAAGGCTTTGGCCGTCCGGTAAAGGGGGATGGTCTTATGTCCGGACAAGCCTACCGTAGTAGGTCCGTGTTCCCCGTAAGCCCCTGTATTTGACAGCGTATACAAATCGATTGCCTGAAGGATTCCTTCCTTATTGGCACCCACCCGCACATGGACTTCCATCTCATGGCGGGGAGAAGAGGCGATCTGGGACTCATACCGGCTGTAGATCATCTTGGCCGGCCTGCCGGTCTTCATCGTCACGATTGCCGGATACACCTCAGCTACCACGGTCTGCTTTGCACCGAAGCCGCCGCCGATCCGCGGCTTGATAATGCGGATCCGGGACTTTGGAATATCCAGGGCATGAGCCAGGATCCTCCTAACGTGAAAGGTGATCTGTGTGGATGCAACCATATTCAAACGCCCATAAGCATCCAGATAGGAATAAGCCCGGAAGGTTTCCATCATTGCCTGCTGGTTTGCCTTTGTATGGTAAACCTGTTCCACTACATAATCACACTGCTTTAAAACCTCATCAACGTTGCCATGCTCTTCCCTTCCGGAAGCGCATAAATTCCTCTTATTATCCCCGCCCACCGGACAGAGCGTGAGCCAGTCCTCCTCCGGATGGACTAATACCTGATGATCCTTTGCCTGCTTAAAATCCAGCACCGGCTCCAAAACCTCATATTCTACCTTTAAAAGGCGCAGGGCATGATCCACCGCCTCTTCCGTCTCACCGGCTACAATGGCCGCCGCATCTCCCACAAAGCGCATCCTCTGGTCCAGTATCAGCCTGTCATAGGGGCTTGGCTCCGGATAGGACTGTCCTGCCATGGTAAACCGTTTCTGAGGAACATCTTTGTAGGTAAGGATACAGGCGATTCCAGCCACCTTTTCCGCCTTTTCCTTATGGATCTTCTTAATCAGCGCATGGGCATGAGGGCTTCTTAGGACCTTTACAATGAGACAGTCTCCGGGAGCCAGGTCATCGGTATACACAGGCTTTCCGGTTACCAGGGCCATGGCATCCTTCTTTTTCACAGAAGTATTTACCGTACGCATTTTATAATTCATCCCTATCTTCTCCTCTGCTTAAATATTTCTTTATAGCCCGAAGCTGTCCCATATAGCCGCTGCACCGGCACAAATTCCCGGCCAGATACTCTTTTATCCCTTCATCATCAAGAACTTCTTCCCTTTCCATTGCCAGTACATTCATAATGAGTCCCGGACTGCAGAATCCACACTGTTCCACTCCTTCTTCCGCCAGATACATTCCAAACAATTTGGCCTCCTTTTCCACGCCTTCTAAGGTCACCACCTCACAGCCGTTTGCCCTGGCAGCTAATAATGAGCAGGAAAGCCTTGATTTTCCATTGACCAGCACCGTACAAAGCCCGCAGTTTTCCGTTTCACAGCCGCATTTTACGCTGTAGCATGCCTTCCTTCTAAGCAGTTGGAATAAGGTAGTGTCATCTGCAATTTCCTCATACACCAATTTTCCGTTCAGTGTAAATTCGATCTCCATTTACCGCTCCTCCTGATCCAGCGCTTCTAAAAGCCTTTTTATATATATTTCAGCCAAATGCTTCCGGTAATCTCCGCTTCCCCTCATGTTGGTACCATAGGTAAAGCCTTCTGATGCCTTTTTGGCAAGCTCTTCCCTAAGACAACCCTGGTCTTCTAAAAGCACGGCCAGCTCTGCCTTTGCCGGTCTCGCCCCTACGGAAACATAAAGCTTTCCAGCCTTTCTTGCCGCACAGCAGGCAATCACAGGAAAATCCGTTTTCGACATGCGCTGGGAGGTATAGGCCGCTTTCCTTCCATCCTTTTTTATATGAATGCGGACCAGGATATCCCTGTCACTCTTCATCCGGCAGAATTCGTCTAAAGGAACCAGACCTCCCTTGTACAGCTCCACATAGGTGTCAAGGGCCAGAAGGCAGGTGATGATATCAGAAAATCCAAACCGGCCAAACACGCTTCCTCCTATGGTCGCTCCGTTGCGGAACTGGACACCTACAATCGAACGGGTGCACTCTTTAAAAACGCCGTTAAAGCAGGCATTCAGACCTTCATGGGTTTCCAGCTGGCGGAGGTTGCACATGGCACCTATGGAAAACTCGTCTTCCCTTTCCTCAATCCCGTCAAGTCCCAGGCCGGATAAGTCCACCAGCGTCATCTTCACCCGGTTCTGTACCTTCAGCCACATCATGCCTCCGCCTATAACACTGCTCTTCTTCTGATTCAGCACAAAGGCTTCCTCCAGGTTTTCTGCTTTTACATAATTTTTAAATCGAATCATTGGAACTGTCCTCCTGACTCCCAAGCGTTCATCGTTGTCTGCTAGCCGTTTTTCCCTTATCTATCAGTAAAATGTCATTTTATTCATTAGTATATATTATAAATAATGTATTATATATTAGAAAAACCGAAAAGAGTATATCATACTCCTTCCGGTTTTGACAATGGCTTTATGGGTTTTTTATTAAATTCATCAAAATTCGACAGCAGATTCTCCTATTAATGCATGAACATATTCAGGGCTGGCATCAAGGCATTTTAAAAATCCTTCCACTGTTTCAGAAAAGCCGATCCCATGGGCTTTAAGCTTTCCCATATCCATAGTCAGATTTCTGGGATTATCCCTGGCACCTGTTTCACCTGGAATCACAAAATTTCCTCTGTTTCCGTTTTTATCAAGGATCTGAAAGACCCTGCTTCCTATTTCGTAGGCGGAAAGGGTGCTTTCACTTCCAAAATTATAGATTCCCCCAGGCAGACCCATGGCAGGCTCTATGTTTTTTACAACCTCCTGTACCCAGGTAATACCGCGGTAATCGGAAACCGAAAGCCTGATGGGGCGGTTCTGCACCATGGATCTTAGCAGGTTGACCAGAAGGTTGGAGTTGCTTTTAAGGCCCCTGACCGGAAAATCATACATCCATGAAAGGCGAAGACAGATTCCCTCAGGTAAAATCTCCAGGATCTCAGCCTCCGCCTGCTTTTTGTGAGTTCCATAAACATTGATGAGAGGGACTTCATCAGTTTCTTTATTTGGTCCTTTCTGCCTGCTACCCCCATAAATCTGATCTGAACTCATAAAAAGCAGCCTGCTGCCGGTTTCCCTGCATGCTTTGGCCATGTTTACAGGTCCTCTCCGGTTCACCGCCTCAGAAAGCAACCGGCTGTTCTCACATACCCTGGTGTCTGATATGGCGGCGCAATGGATCACCGCATCAGGGCTTTTATCCTTTATATATTCTGCCACCGCCTTTTCATCCGTAATATCCAGGTTCCTGTGCCCCACACGGATCACATCATAATCCCGTTCATAATATGCGGCAATTCTTCCTCCAAGGAAGCCCTCTGAGCCTGTGACCATTATTTTTTTCTTCATTCTTTTCCCTCTCTTTTTTAACAGTATACCACAACATGTTGAAGATCAAAAGGAACCGTCACTTTTAACGGAGGTCTGCCGTCTGGTTGTTAATAAGATTATATTGGTTTGAATTATCCATATACTAGACCTCCATAGCTGGATACAGCAGAACTTTGTGCTGTTTTGATAAAAATCAGAATATCACAAAAATATAACATACTTTTTTTAAGAAAAAATTGCCATAATAATTCAACTGATTTCGTCCACAATAAAGATGTAATAATCAATTAAGGAGGGTTTACCCATGCTAGTAAACGGAAAAAACGAATGTATCCAATGCTCCATCGATAACTGCACTTACCATGCAAAAAGCGAAGATTATTGCACTCTGGAGAAAATTAAAGTAGGAACTCATGAACAGAATCCTACCAGGAAAGAGTGTACTGACTGCGAATCTTTCAAGAACCAGGTATAACAGCCTAATTTAATTTCCTCCTGAAAAAACTGCGCGGCTTTTATGTCGCGCAGTTTTTCATGCGATCTATTTACTTTACAAGATGTTCTTCCAGATTATCGTATTGTTTAATTTCATAACAAGACCGTGTCCAAAATACCCAGGGCAGGAGCATATGTACCTGCTGATGAAAAAATACTTGCATTGAATTGTTAAAAAAAGAAAAAGCTGCCATGAAAGAAATTATATCAGATACAGCGCATAAATAACCCATTTCATGCACAATATCAGTTATAACGCCTCTCATGGCAGCCTCTTTTTTATATTCCTTTATTCATACAGCGGATATTTTTCACAAATCTTTGTCACTTCACCTCTGATGTAATCAGCTTTACTTTCAAAATCCGTAGCTGCCAGCCAGATACACTCCGCGATCTTTTCCATATCCTCTTCCTTTAAACCTCTTGAGGTAACAGCAGGTGTTCCCACACGGACACCAGAAGTTACAAACGGGCTTCTTGGGTCATTTGGCACTGAATTTTTGTTCAGGGTAAGATAAACCTCATCACAGCGGTTCTGCAGTTCTTTTCCGGTTACCTCCATTCCTCTTAAATCAATCATCATCAGATGGTTATCCGTACCGCCTGTCAGGATGTTGAATCCCTGCTTGATCAGGGCAGCAGCCAGGGCCTTTGCATTTTTCACCACCTGCTCCTGATAAGTCTTAAACTCAGGCTTTAAGGCTTCACCAAAGCAGACAGCCTTGCCCGCGATCACATGCTCCAAAGGACCGCCCTGGGTTCCGGGGAAAATAGCCTTATTAAAGTTAAATTTATCCGCAGCTTCCTGATTTGCTAAAATCATTCCGCCTCTCGGTCCGCGGAGAGTCTTATGAGTGGTGGTTGTCACTACATCCGCGTATGGGATAGGACTGGGATGCATTCCGGCCGCAACAAGTCCGGCAATATGGGCCATATCCACCATAAGATAGGCTCCTGCCTTGTCCGCAGCCTCACGGAATCTCTTAAAGTCAATGGTCCTTCCGTAGGCACTGGCACCTGCCACAATTAATTTGGGCTTGTGCAAAATTGCAAGCCTTTCCATCTCATCATAATCAAGAAAGCCCTCATCATTTACGCCGTAAGGGACAATATTAAAATACAAACCGGAAAAGTTAACGGGGCTTCCATGGGTTAAGTGACCGCCATGGTTTAAATTCATGCCCATAACCGTATCCCCTGGCTGAAGCATGGCAAGAAAGACCGCCATGTTGGCCTGAGCCCCGGAATGAGGCTGAACGTTGGCATAATCACAGCCAAATATCTTTTTCGCACGCTCTATGGCAATGGTTTCAACGATGTCCACATCCTCACAGCCGCCATAATAACGCTTTCCCGGATAGCCTTCTGCATACTTGTTGGTAAGTACGGTTCCCATTGCCATCATGACCGGTTCTGAAACAATGTTTTCCGATGCAATCAGTTCCAGATTTCTTCTCTGTCTTGCACATTCCTTTTCAATGGCTTCTCCTACTTCTTTATCGTAGCCGGTGATAAATTTCATTACTTCATTTACCATGTCCACTCCCTCGCTTTTCCTTTTTATTTTTACCACATTTCCGTTGTGGTAGATTATAAGACATTCTTCCTCACAATGTCAAGGATTTCTCATCTTCTATTTTGGTCTTTCACATCTGCTCATACACTCTTTGGGATCTTATAATTTTTTATCACGATCTGCAGTGTTTTATTTCCATTGTATTCATTTACGGAAGGATAATAGATCACATCCAGGGCCCGCCTGTCTCCCAGCTCTTCTAAAAAGGAATCACCGTCAGCAAACAGCATGGCATCCATTGGTATTCCCTGTTCCGTTGCAAGGGAAAATTTCACGGCATTCCTGTTTTTTCCTAAAACCCGGACACTTCGGATGTAGAGTCCCTTTTGAGCAAACAAAGGCTTTTCATTCCCCTGGCCGAATGGCTCCAAAAGCTCCAGTTCTTCGATCAAAGGCTCATTTATGTACTCCAGAGGCATGGGAACGTCGATCCACACCTTTCGTATGAAATCCTCCTCCGTCAGCCTTGCCTGTTCATTTAAACATTTCCTGAATTCATCCACATTCTCTTTAAGAAGGGATAAACCGGCTGCCATGGGATGTCCGCCGAATTTCAGCAGCAGATCTTTCACCCCTACCAGGGCGTCAAACATATGGTAGGTATCAATGGAGCGGCCAGAGCCTTTGACGCACTCCTCCCCATCCGTAAGAACAAACGCCGGCTTCTGGAAGTATTCCCGAAGCCGTCCTGCAATGATCCCTGCCAGGGATTCATGGCAATCCGGCAGATACACCACCAGAACCTTATCTTCCCCATAAAGGGCTTCCACCTGTTCCACTGCCTCACTGGTTCCTTCCTTTGTCATGACCTTTCGCTGGTCATTTAACGCCTTTAATTCCAGTGCCATTTGATCTGCTTCCTCTTCCTTCCTGCAAAGAAGCAGGGATAAGGCCAGCTTGGCTGTCTGCAAGCGGCCTCCCGCATTTAAACAGGGACCGATCACAAACCCGATCTGGTAGGCGGTTATCTGATCCTTATCCAGATCGTTTCTCTCAATAAGCTTTAACAGCCCCAGGCTCTTTGTCTGCCCGATCCGTTTCAGCCCTTCCTTTACGATGATCCGGTTCTCATCCTGAAGCTTCATCACATCGCCCACTGTTGCAATGGCAGCGAACTCCACCATCTCAAGCCATTTCTCCATGGGCACATGAAATGCCTCATAAAGAGCCTGAACCAGCTTATAGGCCACCATTCCCCCGCAGATATCAGGATAAGGATATTGGCATGCCTCCTGCTTTGGGTTTACCACCGCATCTGCGGGAGGCAGAATCTCACCGCCGTCGTCCTTCCTGATATCATGATGGTCTGTGATAAGAACCGTAAGTCCCAGCTCCTTTGCAAGCCTGATCTGCTCTACTGCTGCGATTCCATTGTCGCAGGTGAGTATGGTATCAATGCCATCCTCCGCCGCAGCCCGGATAATGGATTCATTGATCCCATATCCATCCTTTAGCCGGTCCGGGATCTCATAGTCCACCACAGCTCCTACCTGGGACAGGGCCTGGAACAAAAGATAGGTGGAGCAGACTCCGTCAATGTCATAATCCCCCACAATCCTTACAGGCTTTAACTGCTCTGTCTTTTCTTTAAGGATTGCCACAGTCCGGTCCATATCCTTAAGAAGGTGGGGGCTATACAGATCCTCTAATCCCCCGTTCAAGTACTTTTCCACTGCTTCATGACCCATCACATCCCGGTTTCTTATGATTCTTGCAGTCACCGGTGAAATGTGATAGCATCTGGCCATCTCCTCAAAATCAGCCCTTTTTGTCTGAAGCATCCATTTCTCTTCTGCCATGTTTCGTTATCTCCCTGCAAACGGCTCTTTGAGCCAGTTCTTCCTTTTCATTTTCTGCTGTCCCGGCTGATCCGCCTCTTTCCTTTCGTTTTTTCGCCGCATCAAGCCGGCTCATTAAGCCGGTAATGGAATAGAGGATCGGGGCAAAATCACCTCGGTATGCATGCTCACAAGTAGATTTTACCTCGAAATTCTCACTTCCGATCTCCCGGAACAGGTATTTCTCATCATCAATGATGTGCTTAAGCCGCTCAATCAGCTGGTTGACGGAATTGGTCAAAATCCCGATCTCGTCTTCAGAACGGTAGGGAAGGTGTACCTCCAAATCTCCGTTGGCAACTTTCCTGGTTCCTTCCACAAGGGCCTTCACAGGCTTGTCAATGGCCATAATAATATAAAGCACCAGAAGGGAAATGATCCCGCTGATCAGGCAGATGGTTATGATTTTTATCTTTGCAAGCCGTCCATAAAGATTATCCCCGTGAATGCTGGCCGCTTCAGATCCTTTGCGGTTAAAATCGGCTACCTTTAAAAGCCTGCTGCTGGCATCATCAAATAGCTGCCTGGAATCCCCTATGATCATATCAAACGCTTCCTGGGTCTGGTTTTGACGGCTGATGACCAACAGGCGGTCACTGTACTCTAAATACTTATTCCACTCTCCTTCCGCCGCCTCCATCAGCTTCCGGTCCGATTCACTGGAAATGTAAAGTTCATAATCTTTAAAGCCGCGGGCAATATCTTCCCGGATCCGGATCATTTCTTCCTCCAGACGGTCCATATCCTTCTTATCGGTGGTAATGACGTGGTTATATTCCTTAATACGGTAGTCTGATGTCCTGGTATTCAGTTCTTCGGCAATGATGATGGCCGGTACCCAGCACTGGGAAATTTCCGTACTTGCTTCATTGATCTGCCTGGCTGTTATCACCGACTCCATTCCCATAAAAATCAGTCCCATAATGCTGATCCCGCCTAAAAGCAGGAGCTTTGTTTTAATATTAATATTTTTGATAGATTTCAGCTTCATAGCGCTTTAATTCCCTCCTCCTTAACCGGTAATCCGGTAATACCCTTTCCACAACTGCCCAAAATGCATGGGAATGGTTCATTTGAATGCGGTGTGCCAGTTCGTGCACCACCACATAATCAGCCAGCTCTTCAGGAAGGAGCACAAGCCTCCAGTTAAAATTCAAATTCCCTCTGGCGCTGCAGCTTCCCCACCGGGTCGCCTGATCCCGTATTGCAATTTTCCCGTAGTCCACCTCCATAACAGCAGACCACCTGGCCGCCTTTTCCTCCAGATACCTTCTGGCTTCCCGTCTGTACCAAAGCTTCACCGCCTCTTTCACGGCTGCTTCCTGCTCTTTCTCCTCATGGGATGCCATTGGCCCGGAAACCACCAGACTCTCCTTTGTATCCTGTATACAAATAGCCTTCTTCTTATTATCAGGCTCCACATGAAGGATGCGGCTGTTTCCGTAAAGAAGCACCAAAGCACCTTCCTCCCAATGAAAAGCATTCTTTTGCTCTATCGCTCTTTGGATCTTTTCCACCTGCATAAAAACCCAGTCTTTATTCTTCTGCACCAGCTCATGTCCAGCCCTAAAGGGAAGGCATCCTGGAAGCCTTACGAAAACCTCTCCCTTTTTCGTCACCTGCAGGGCCATGGTCCGCCTGTCTGATTTTATGATTTTATAGGAATATGAGCTTCCATCATCAAAGGAAATCACGCCTGTTTCCCTTCTGCTGTCAGGAGTTTCTGATTCCATATATCTGATTCCCAATCTTTTATCTTCCTCTTTTCTCTTTCCTGTGCTTAGCCCGTAACCCCAATTATAGCGAATAAATGGAAAAGAAACAATACATATCTAAAAGGCCAAAACGCAAAATAAAAGAACCCGGCAAGCAGGTTCCTCTCTTCCCTATGATACGAAACCGTCGGAAATTTCTTTCAGTCTTTCATAATCCATGATTCGGTATCCCTTATCCTTTTTAAGAATTCCGTCATCACAAAACTTCTTCATGACAAAGAGTACATGGCGGTAGCTGATATTCATATACTCCGAAACATCCGTATGGGGTATGGTGTATTTCCCATTCTGCTGATATTTAAAAATAAAGGAAGCCAGTCTTTTTTCCAGGGAATAATTTAAGTATTCACTCAACCGGTAACTCCTGACCATCAGCTTATTGGCAATATAGGACGCAAAGTAATAGGAAACTTGCGCATCCTTTTGGCAGATTTCTTTTAACCGGTCAAGTTCAAACTCCAGACAGACCACATCCTCCATCACCTTATTCTCCTTGATGTAATCCTCCTGACGGAATAAAGAAAGCTCACCAAGCCAGTCTCCCTTTCCTGCAAAATCAAGAATGGACCGGCGTCCGTTCTCATGGTCAATATAGATTTTTACCATTCCGGAAAGGATCAGATAGCAATGAGTGATCCTTTCATCCACATGAAAGATATTCTTTCCAGCAGGAAAATGCCGTTCTTCTCCGGCCGCACCAAGGCTTTTCGGTATTTCATACATACTGTATTTTTTCACTTTTTGCCTCCTGATAAATCAAGTATTCCCTATATGATAATTCTCATAGCCGGCAGCCTGTATTTTATGGTATCATATTCACGAGGTGAAAACAATGAGCAGAAAAAAAAGAAACGACCTGGCCGTAACCATTATATCCTTTGTGTTTTTCGGCTTCGGAATATCGCTGCAGCTAAAGGCAGCCATCGGGCAAAGCGTTTTAAATGCATTGGCAGTAACATTATCTTACACCATTCAGATGAAGGTTGGCACCATACTCAATATGATCAATACGCTGTTCTTCATTTCCTATTTACTTTTAAGGCGCTCCCGTTTAAACTATAAGGATGCAATACAGATTATAGCGACCATTGCAAGCGGATATATTATTAATTTGTTTCTGTATCACTTACTTTCTATTTTTACCGTTGAAAGCTATTTTTATAGAATCATGATTTATTTTGGAGGCCTTATAATCGCTTCCATCAGCCTGGGAGCCATCCTTGCCATCGGAATCATAAAATTCCCTTTGGAAAGCCTGTGCCTTATTATTAGTGAGGCGTTTAAAAAGAAGTTCACCGCTGTACGCATGGGCTTTGATGTGATATTTTTGATCGTCACTTTGTGCCTGACCATATTATCACATACCCCCCTGCAAATAAGGGAAGGAACCGTTATCAGTATTTTTCTCCTGGCGCCGATGCTGGGGATCTGCTATGAATTTTTTATAAAACATTTAACTATGGAGGAATAAATATATGTACCGGATTTTTTTACTGGATATTGACAATACTCTGCTGGATTTTGACGCTGCCGAAAAGCAGGGCTTTAAAAAGATGATCCAATCCTATGATTTGGAATATAATGATGAAATGCTGTCCCAATATAAAAAGATGAACCGCCATTTATGGGACTTATTAGAACAGGGAAAGATAGGAAGAGATGAATTGCTTAATACCCGCTTCCGTGAATTCTTCCGCCTTTATGATATGGAAATAAGCGGAGAAGAAGCGGAAGGGCGTTACCGCGGACATCTTGGAAATAACTCCGATTTAATCCCCGGCGCCAAGGAAACCCTGATCAGGCTGAAAGAAATGGGAAAGCAGTTATACACCGCGTCAAACGGCGTTTATTCCACCCAGATCCAGCGTCTTAAAAACGCCGGTATCTTCCATCTTTTCGACGGAATGTTTATATCGGAAAAAGTGGGGTATGAAAAGCCAGCCCTCCAATTTTTCCAGCACTGTTTTAAAAATATCCAGGACCTGGAAAAGGACAAGACCATCATGGTGGGAGACAGCTTGTCTTCCGACATTCAGGGTGCAGTAGGTGCAGGCATTGATTCCTGTCTTTTCTGCCCCTCCCTTAAGCCCCTGCCCACCGGTGCGACCCACACCATTGGTGATATTTCCGAATTGTTAAAGCTTTAACTCTTTCTTTTCCATGATTGCCCGCCAGCGCCTGCTGCCGGGCTTTCTGTTACATCCCTTTCATAAACTTTGAAGGTGATTTCAAGGTATACTTTTTAAATACCGCACAAAAATGCTTGTAATCCGTAAACCCGGTTGCATCGGAAACCTCACCGATCCGGTATTGCCCGGTATTTAAGAGAGCAATGGCCTGGGATATCCGGTACTTGTTTAAAAAATCCAGAAAGGTCTGCCCTGTCACCTCTTTAAATTTCCGGCTTAAATAGCTGGCGCTGACTCCCAGCTTATCCGATATGGATTCCACGCTCAGCTTATCCCCATATCCTGACCTGATTTCCCCGATCGCCCTGGAAACATACTTGTTTTCTGAAAGGTCCAGCTGCATATAATATTCCAGGTTCATGACACCGGCGTCTGATTCCGCCTGTTCCATCACATATTCCACCTGACGGCTGCTTGCGATTTCTTCTCCCAGCCTTTTCATAAGAACCGAAAGCTTCTCTTCATCCACCGGCTTTAGAAGATATTCGCTGACCCCGGCAGATATGGCCCTTCTTGCATATTCAAATTCCGCATAGCTTGTCAGAAGAATGCTTTTAAACTTTACGCTCTTTGAGGCTTCCTTTATCATCTCGATCCCATCCATAAACGGCATACAGATATCTGCAATGACCACATCCGGCTTATGCTCCAGTATCTTTAAAAGCCCCTCCTGTCCATTGGCAGCCTCAGCCACCACCACACAGTCCATTCCGATCCAGTCCATGGTATAGATTAATCCCTTGCGGATAATATCCTCGTCTTCCGCTATCATCACCCGTAACATTACAATTCCTCCCTTTGTGCCGGAAGGGTCACAACCAGCGTTGTGCCAAGCCCTTCTGCACTGCGTATCTCTACCCCATACGGCCTTCCGTAAAGAATCCTGCACCGCCTGTGTATATTATAAAGCCCGGAGTGCCTTTTGTTGTTCTCCTCCTGCTCCAAAAGAGCCTGAATATCACTTAAAACTCCTGGAGTCATTCCGATCCCGTCATCCCTGCAGATCATGATCAGCCGGTTTTCGTGAATATAGGCCTTAAGTTCCACTTTTAAATTTTCCTGGTTGCCAAACCCGTATTTTACAGAATTTTCGATCATGGGCTGCAGCACCAGCCTGGGGATCCGGCAGGGCAATGCCTCTGCCTCCACGTCAACCACATAGGAAAACCGGCGGTTAAACCGGTATTGTAAGATGGTAAGATAATTCTCCAGGTGCTCTAAATCCTCTTCCAGAGTCACTTCTGCCCTGCTGCCATCCAGGCTGTAGCGCAGCAGGTTTGAAAGGCTGAACACCATCTTTCCGGCTGTCTCCGGCTGGATGATGCACATATACCGGATATTTTCCAAAGTATTGAACAGGAAATGAGGGTTAAACTGGGATTCCAGCTGCTTATTCTGTGCGGCCGCCACCAGCTCCGTCATCTTTCTGTTGTTCTCCATCTGTAGCTTTAAGCTGGCAATGGTTTCCCGGTAGGCATCGGCTATGATCCGGAATTCATTTTCACTTTCTATCTCTATGGATGCGTCTAAATTCCCATTCCTGGCCTTCTCCATGACATGAAGGAGACGGTAAAAATCCCTGGTCTTCCGCTCCGTTACCTTTTTCGTGCTGATCAGGACCCATATGGTCATCAGCACAAGGGCCGTTATAATGAGAGCGCTGCTAAGCCCCAGGGAAAACACGATGTTCTGGATATCCGTCACAGAATAAACCAAAAACATTCGATGATACGCCGGATGAACGGATATGAGAAACATCTTCTTTTCATAAGGCAGATACCTGCCTGCCGTCTCAAGCACCTTTAAAACCTGGCTGCTGCTGCTCAACAGATTATAATTACTGCTTAAATATACCCAGCCAAACCGGTCTGCAATGATGGTCTGGCTATCCGACCGGTCAAGCACCGGCTTAAACTGGCTGCTGTTAATGGTAAAAACCAGATATCCCGCCTTTTTATCTCCCCGGGTCACCTCCATGCCCATGGCAATATCCTTATCCGGACCCTTCCAGGCTTCCATCAAACGCACCCTGGTTTTCCCCGGATTCTCATCCATTGCCCCGAACATTCCCCAGCGGATGTTCTCCCTGCCTGATAAGTAATCCGGAATATCCTTTCTGGTGGATAAAATCACCCGCTTCTCTCCGTCAAAAACATACAGCTCCGCCTTATATCCCAGCTGGTCCGACATCCGGTAAAATTCCTCAAACACGGCTGTCCGGCCGGCCTGGCCGGAACCGGCGTCAAAAAGCAGGTCAGAATCTGAAAGCGCCTTAAGCTTCTCCTCGTACCCTGAAAGGACTTTCTCCAATTCCTCCGCCACGAAAGCATTGTGGGACTCATTCCCGCTTTTTTTTCCATAGAGCAGGACCGCAAGAAAAACCAGGGTACAGATCAGGGTAAAGCCCACAGCAGGAATGATGGCATACCCCATGATCAGGTGGCGCAGCTCATCTTTGAAATACCGTCCCTTTTTCATGCTCCCTCCTTATTCTATTTCAGGGTGCCTTGAAAAACCTCTGAAAAACGCCTCATCCATTCCAGTTTGTTCTCCTTTACCACAGCTTCCTCATCATAAATCATGTGGATTGCCTGCTTATCAAGCAGATACTCCGGTTCATCTACATCTGTCCTTACGGAACGCCTTCCAAGGCTTTCGGAGATAACCGTCTGGGCAGCCTTACCCGTTACAAAATCCACAAACTTCTTAGCCTCCCACATATGAGCAGACCCCTTGATGATGCATACCACATCCGGTTTGGATATGACGCCTTCCTCCATATACACCACACGGACCGGATATCCGGAAGCAATGTAATGGGCTGCTCCCTCTTCAAAGGTAAGGCCCACCGTATAGCGCCCCTCGGCCACCCCCTGATATACCTCAGAGGAGCTTTGCAGCAGCTTTCCGTCAAGGTTTTTGCAAAATGCCTCCACATAATTCCAGCCTTCCTCCGGGTCCCCTTCTCCCATTGCATAAAGCATATTGATCAGATGCTCAAATGCCGAAGAAGAGGTGACAGGGTCGCACATGGCAATCTTTCCGGAAAGCTCAGGTTTAAGAAGATCCCCATACCCTTCTATAGAAAGATTCCCGGCCAGATTGGTATTCACCATAAGAATGCTTGGAACATCTGTAAACCGGGTCATGTTCCCTTCTTTATTCCTGTAATCTTCCTGGATCATGGATTCATTTTTGCTGATATAAGGCTCAAAAAGCTCACTTTGGGCCATGGTAGTAGACAGGGAGCCTCCCCAGAAAATATCACATTCGGGTTTCTCCCTGTCCTCCGCCATTTTTAACAGTTCTCCCGTCCCTCCTGTGCATACCTCCACCTTGATCCCGGTCTGCTCCTCAAATTCCGATACAATGGGATTAATAAATTCCAGGGGATGAGGGCAGTACACCACCAGCTCCTCAGCCCCATGAAACTCTGCCGGCACTGTCCGGGAACTGCTGTCGCAGCCTGCCAGACAGGCAATGCACAAAAGGGCCCCGGCACATCCGATCCAGCCTTTCATATCTCTGTTACCTGCCCTTCAAGCTTATTATTATTATTTTAACACAGTACTACAGGATGTAAACACCCTTTGGATCAAAATCCAGACAAGCCTTTTCTCCCACTTCATAAATCCTGCGGTTAACCGGGTTATAATCCGTAATCTGAATTTCCATATCTCCCACCATGACCTGATAGTACTGATAAGATCCCATAAAGGTGGATAAGGTGACCAGTCCCTCTAAAATGCCCTGCTCTGCCAGAATCGCTCCCTCCGGCCGGATTACCAGGGTTGCCTCAGCCCCGGAACGGGCCCCAGCAAAATTATTTACCTGGAACTCCTTGCCTGCCACCGAGATCATGGCCTTTTCCCCTTCTTCAGACAAAACTTTTGCCTTTAAGAAGTTGGCTTCCCCGATAAAATCAGCCACAAATCTGGAAGCAGGATGATAATAGATCTCCCTGGGGCTTCCGATCTGCTCTACCTTACCCTTGCTCATGATAATGATCTTATCGGAAATGCTCATGGCCTCAGACTGATCGTGGGTCACATAGATTGCCGTGATCCCGATCTTCTGCTGGATCTTCCGGATCTCAGTCCTCATGGTCACCCGCAGCTTGGCATCTAAGTTGCTTAAAGGCTCATCAAAAAGCAGGACTCCCGGCTCAATGACCAGGGCTCTGGCTAATGCCACCCTTTGCTGCTGCCCGCCGGAGAGCTGGTTGGTCATACGGGTTTCCATTCCCTCCATCTCCACCAGCTTTAATATGTTCATGACCCGTTCCCTGATCTCCTCCTTTGGAACCTTCCGGATCTTAAGTCCATAGGCCACGTTGTCAAACACATTGTAATGAGGCAGAAGGGCATAGCTCTGGAACACCATGGCGGTATCCCTTTTATTGGGGGTAAGATGGTTGATCGCCTCTCCTCCCAGATAAATCTCCCCTTCATCAGGGCTTTCAAAGCCCGCGATCATGCGGAGGGTGGTCGTCTTTCCGCAGCCTGACGGCCCCAAAAGGGTGACAAAGGTTCCCGGCTCAATATCCAGAGTGGTATCCTTTACCGCATAGAACTCCTTGCCTGTCTTTGGATCAATGTATATTTTTGAAATGTGTTCCAGCCGAACACCTTTTTTCTGTTTTTCCATGTTATCTTCCTCCTGTTTCTTCTTAATCCTGGACTTCCTTCACTACCCTGCTGACGCCGAAGAATTTCATCATGGCATTCATAATGAGGACCGCGCCATAGGTAATGAGGATCAATATGGTTGCATAAGCGCAGGCCACACCGTAATTCCCCTTTTCCGCCTGCTCATTGATCTGGCAGGTGATCAGCAGAAAATCTGGCGTCACCAGCAAAATGATGGCGGAAATGGCGGTAATGCTGCGGACAAAGGCAGTTACCAGACCGCTGAAAAAGGAATCCTTGATAAGAGGAAGGGTCACGGACATGAACACCTTGGCAGAGTTTGCCCCCATGTCATAAGCGGATTCCTCTATGGACTTGTCAATCTGGCGCAGGGCGGATATCCCGCTTCTGGTGCCGGTGGGAAGGCTCCGGACGATAAATACGATAATCAGGATAAGTCCTGTCCCGTAAAGGCCGCTCATAAATCCGGAGCGGAACAATCCGTTTGCATAGCCCCGGATATATCCGATACCAAGAACCGTTCCCGGAACTGCCATAGCCAGCATGGAAACAAACTCAATAAAGCCCTTTGCCTTAAACTTCTTCTTAACCACAAGATAAGAAATGACCATGGAAAGAAAAGCGGTGAGAGGCGCAGCAATCAAAGACAGCACAAAGGAGTCCTTAAATGCCTTTAATCCGCTGGTCTTAAACATGTATTGAAACCACTTAAGGCTTAAGCTGTAGTCCCTTCCCCACAGAGTAAACATAGCGCCAAACGGAACCATGATGTACATCAGCAATACAAAGGCCGCAACCATACCGCAAAAACAAGTCAGGGGAACGGTAACACTCTTATCCTCAATGAGCATTCTCATGCGGGAAGCCTTTCCCGTTAAAGTAGCTGCTGTTTTCTTTTCCAGATAATACTTCTGGATCAGGAACAGTACCACTGTCAGGGACAGTAAGACCACCGACATAGCCGCCGCGCCCGTGGAGTCATAAGCTCCCGTCACCTGTAAGTAAATGGTGGTAGCCAAGGTATCATAGGACCCGCCGATCAGCATGGGATTTGCAAAATCCGCCACAGACTCGATAAAGGTCACCAGGAACGCATTGCCAAGACCCGGAAGCAAAAGAGGAAAGGTAACACTGGAAAACACCTTCCATCTGGTAGCTCCCATATCCCTGGTGGCTTCCTCAAGAGAAGGATCAATGTTTTTTAACAGTCCCTTTAACATTAAGTAGCATACGGGAAAAAATGTCAGAGTCTGGACAATGGCAATTCCCTTAAGCCCATAGACATTGGAATCATATATATGAAGCAGAGACCTGCTGATCAGGCCGCTCCTTCCGAAAAGCATGATCATGGACAGAGATAAAACAAATGGCGGGGATACCACGGGAAGCATGGAAACAAGCCCAAAAAGCTTTTCCAAAACCCTGGTTTTAAGCTTCACATACACCTCGACATAAGCAAACAGCAGTCCGATTGCCGTGGAAGCGATTCCCGTGATAAATCCAAGAACAAGAGTATTTTTAAAAGCATTCTGAAACCGCTCCAGGTTCAGAACTCTTTTAAACACATCAAGTGTAACAGTCCCCTCTGCATAAAAGCTGTCTATCAACAGCATAAACAGAGGATAAAGAATAAACAGTGCAAGAAAAATCAGCAGAACTGTGATCATGCTGACCAAAACCGGATCTGAAAAAAACTTTTTCCGTTCCAGCCGGGCACTCTGCAAACTGGCCATATAAAAACCTCCTTTCGTCATTCCAGGCAGAAATCCTGGCTCCCATGATGTAAAAATGCTGCGTAATGGCCTCTTACGCATTACGCAGCATGTTTCTCCATACAGCCGGACGTTTATTTCCTGCCTTTTATCTCCTACTGTGTCAGGAAACGGTTGGCATCTGCCTTCTCAGCAGAGCTTCCCAGGGCTTCAAAGAAATCTTCCACATATTTTGCACTGTTTTCCTTTGCATCCTCAAAATCGTAATCAATGGTATTGTTCATATCCAGGCCAAACCGTACAGCCTCTTCCGGCTGTGTGGCGTTCTTTAAAACCAGGAACTGATAAGCGCCGTTTTCCTTTGCAAGATCCACGCACTCCGGTGACAGGGCATATTCGATCCACAGCTTTGCTGCATTGGGATGAGCAGCGCCGTTAAAGATCGCAGTTGCTCCTACCTCAAAGGAGGTTCCATCCTCAGGAACAATCAGCTGAATGTTATCATAGCCCTGAAGGATCTGGTAAATCCCGTCATGAAGGAAACCGATTCCAATGACGCATTCCCCAGGTCCAACCATCTTAGATGGGCCGGAACCTGATTTTGTATACTGCGCAATGTTCTTGTCCAGCTTCTTAAAATATTCCATTGCCCCATCATGGCCCTTCATCTGTACCATGGTATTGATCACCAGCTTTGCCGTGCCTGCCGTATTGGGATTGGACAGCATGATAAGTTCCTTATACTCTTCCTTTGTCAGGTCATCCCAGGTTTTCGGAGCTTCCAGTCCAAGCCTTTCTAATTCTTCCGTATTCACCATGAATCCCAGAATTCCCTTATAAATACCATACCAGCTGTTTGTAGTATCCTTATACTGGTCTCCCATAAGATTCTTGGCATTCATTGCTTCATAAGGCATTAAAATCCCTGCTGCGACCGCCTCATTATAGGGGTCTGTGGTTCCGCCGAACCACACATCTGCGGAAGGCTTTCCTCCCTCCTCAGAAACCTTGGTATAAACCTCTGAGGTGGAAAGTCTCTGGAACTTTGTCTTAATGCCATATTTCTTTTCAAAATACTGGCATACCGCAGATAAATGCTCCTCTTCACAGGAGCCATACACGGTTAATTCCCCTTCTGCCTGGGCTGCCTTGATCAGTTCAGATAAATCTCCATCTTCCCCAGCGGCAGCCGTTGTCCCGTCAGCCGTCGTCTCCGCTGCGGTCTCTGCCTTTGTAGCTGCTGCCTCCTGTTTGGAACCGCATGCGGTCAGGCTGAGAGCCGCCGTAAGCGCCAGCAAAAATGCTGTTCTTTTTTTCATAATAGATATCCCTCCGTTCTTTTTCTGTTATTTTATCATAACAAAAAAATACCAAAGCAAATACCGAAAAACCAGTAATAATGTCGTGATTTTTGAACCCATTCAAACTTTTTTTAGTAAAACTATACTGTTTTTATTTTAAAAATCTTCCCTCCAATGCCAGAAACTGATCCAGGATCATCCGGCTGACCCTTGCCCCGAACACGGTGGCCGGATTATCCGGATAATACATTGCATCAGAAAATTCCTTGTGGAACATGACGATGGCATATGACCCATAAGGGGTAAACACAAGACCGCCGTCATTTCTGCAGGCATCCATGCTTCCGCTTTTAGAGGCAACGGAAATCAGGATATCATCCGTATTATCACTGTCCATGTAAAATGGAGGAAAATATTTAGTGATCATGCTGTTATAATGCTGCTTTTTAAAGATTTCCAGCATCTTTTCATCCGCCGTTGGGCTGATAAGCTCCCCCTTTGCCAGCCGGGTAAAAATGCCGGCATAATCTCTGGGCGTGCTGGTCCCAAGCCTGTCATACCGATCAAAGTGAAGGGGATTGTGAAGCACCGTATCCCTGCAGCCAAGAGCTTTGATACACCGGTTGATAGTATCCAGTCCCAAATAGTCTATGATCATATTGGTTGCAATATTATCACTTACAATAATCATAAAGGCTGCCGCATCCTTTACCCTGAGCATTGCTCCCGGCTCCAGGGCAGGAAGCACACCGCTTCCGTCTACCACATGTTCTTCCCGGTACTCAATGATGTCCTCAAGGCTTTTATTTCCCTTTTCCACCTCATCAAACAGACATGCCAGTATGTAGGTCTTTATGGTGCTTGCAGTCTCAAATGCTTCATCTGCGTGAACGGCAATCACATTTCCATGGAAATCATCCAGATAGATCCCCATTTTCCCATCATAACTCATGATCTCCGCTTCAATTCTTTTCTCTAACGTAAGTCTGGAATCCATTTTATCCAACCCTTTCTCTTAATTTAATCAAGCGGATATTCCCAATCCGCTTCGCTGCTTGCTTGATCCAGTTAAATATAGAATCTCCATAGCAGGCTCTCCTATAGCAAAATCCAAAAAATTTCCTAATTTACAAAAATACTCCCAGACGCATACCAGCTTTCCGCAAGATCCGCCCGGTAGTCCTCTGCCTGGGGATTTAAGCTGTTGATCACCACACCGCCGCTGCCGATTTTTCCCGTGGAATGAATGTATGCTCCATTTCCCATATACATGGCAATATGACCCGGAAAATACATCAGGTCCCCTGGAAGCATTTCATCCTTTGGAATCTCATGTACGGGAAATCCCGGTTCTATTCTTGCATCCCGAAAGGTAAGGATCCCGTTTAAAAGATAGCTTTCCGAGGTCAGCCCGGAACAGTCCATACCAGCAGAGGACCTTCCTCCCCAGCGGTACTGGGTCCCTAAATACTGCTTTGCCGTCTCTACTACAGACTTACGGAATGACGCCTCATCCACAATCTTCTTTTGCGGAAGCTCCCCCGTCCACAGTCCGGACTGGGAAAATTCCTTTGGCCTTAAAAACTGGTTCCTCATATAGCCTACCCGTCCATCCAAAAGCTCCACCTTGGCCCAGCCCTCGGTATCCGAATCAAAGGAAAGCACCTTTATAAGAGAGCCCCTGAAAAGGCTTAAAATGCGCACCCCCTGAACCATTGGAAGAGAAACAATGTCCACGTAGACTCCATCCGTAACCATAAGCCCGCCATCTTCCCAGCTTTTCAGTTCTTCAAGGCTCACCATTTCCATATCCTCTTTCTTTATAAAACCGGAATAGCCGTAAAAAGTCCGCACCGGATAAAATCCCTGCTCCTCCGCCCCGGTTATCAAAAGCCCCATTCCATACAGCCCTTCATCTGAAATAGCTGACACCGTTTCTCCTAAGCTGTTCTCTTTTATCTCCGACCTGCCTTCCCAAATGGCGGCAACCGGTATATTTACAATTCCATAAGATTCCATGGCCATTTATTCCTGTCCTTCCTGTTATATTCCTTCCGGCACTTCATGGACCCTTGCAGTGCAGTCCAAACAGTTTTTGCTTACCTTCTGATCACAGACCAGACTTCACACATAAAACGCTTTCCGGAAACCATTCACACCTATAAGCTTACTGGTAAATACCGTATTTTTCATTATTATATGGTCAGATAAATGGAATGTCAATGAAACTGAAAAATAAGGCATTATCCGGAAGAATCCCCAAATGAGCATTTCTCCCGGATAACGCCTTATTCAATCTCAGTACAATTTTTTATATTCTTCCGCTTCCTTCCGGTTTGCCAGCACGAAATGATCCGGCCTTATTTCCCTCCAGAATGACTTTTCCCATGAGTAATCGTGAATAGAAGGATCGTAGACCAGAAGCTTTTTTTCCTTCTCATGCTTCGGATCAGGCATGGGGATTGCGGAAAGCAGGGCCCTGGTATAAGGATGGAGGGCATGGGTGATCAGCTCCTCCGTTTCCGCCATTTCCACGATCTCACCTTTGCGGATCACTGCGATCCGGTCCGTGATAAACCTCATGACAGATAAGTCGTGAGCAATAAAAAGATAGGTGATCTGCCGTTTTTTCTTCATATCTCCAAGAAGGTTTAAAACCTGGGCCCGGACGGATACATCCAGGGCAGAAATCGGCTCGTCAGCAATGATAAAATCCGGGTTCATGATAAGGGATCTGGCAATTCCGATTCTCTGCCTCTGCCCTCCGGAAAACTCATGGGGGAAACGGCTTGCAAATTCCGGAAGAAGCCCAACATCAAGAAGGGCCTGGTCCACCCGTTTTTTCCGTTCCCTATCCCCTAATCCTTTTTCCATGTTCATCAGGCCTTCGCTGATGATATAATCCACCTTTGCCCTTTCATTTAAGGAAGCCTGGGGATCCTGAAAGATCATCTGTATTTCTTTAATGACCTTCCGGTCCAGCTCCGCCGGGATCTTTCCATTGATCTTTTCCCCTTTGTAAAGAATATCTCCTCCGCAGCTTGGAACGATCCTCATGATCGCACGGCCAATGGTTGTTTTCCCTGACCCCGATTCCCCTACCAGCCCAAAGGTTTCGCCTTTGTATATTTTAAAATTCACCTTTTTTACCGCTTCATATTTCTTTCTGCGCTCTCCAAAGGTCACATCCAAGTTCCTTACATCAAGCAGTACTTCACGTTCCATCAAAACAGCCCTCCGTTCCTGATTTTTCTGATGACAGGCGGCGGGTCTGCCTTAGGTGCCCTGGGATCCAACAGCCAGGTCTTCGCCTTATGGGTGGGCGATACTTGAAAATAAGGGGGGCTTTTTACAAAATCGATTTTAAGAGCCTGAGGATTGCGGGGCGCAAAAGCATCTCCCTTTATCTCTGCATAAAGATTGGGAGGCGTTCCGGGAATGGAAAAAAGATCCGTTCCCTTTACCCCTACCTGAGGCAGAGAGGAAAGCAAAGCCCAGGTATAAGGATGCCTTGCATCATAAAAAATATCTTCACAGGTCCCGATCTCCACAATATCCCCGGCGTACATGACAGCCACCCTGTCTGCGATGTTGGCCACCACCCCCAGGTCATGGGTGATTAAAATTACCGAAAGCCTGTATTTGTGCCGCAGTTCCTTAAGCAGGTCCAGGATCTGGGCCTGTATGGTCACGTCAAGAGCCGTAGTCGGTTCATCACAAATAAGGATCTGGGGATTGCATGCAATGGCAATGGCGATCACTACCCGCTGGCGCATCCCACCGGAAAATTCGTGAGGATACTGGCTAAATCTTTGTTCCGGGTCCTGAATTCCCACATCAGTTAAATATTTAAGGGTCCGTTTCTTCGCTTCCAAACGCCCCACCTTCTGGTGAAGCAGCACCGCTTCCATGATCTGAACCCCAATGGTTTTTAAGGGATTTAAGCTGGTCATGGGATCCTGCATGATCATTGCAATCTCACGCCCCCGTATCTTTAACCAGTCCTTCTCCCTCTTTACGGCTGTTAATTCAATTTCCCCACTGTCCTCAGCCCCGTAATAAACAGCCTTTCCGCCATCCACATATCCATTTCTCTCCAAAAGTCCCATAAAAGATTTGGTGAAAACAGACTTTCCGCTTCCCGATTCTCCTACAATAGCCAGAATCTCTCCCTTATATAAATCCAGGGAAATCCCCCGTATGGCATGGAGGGTTTTTCCTCTTAATTCAAATTTAATGTCCAGATCGTTTACCTCTAAAATCTTCTCCTGATTCATGCTGTCCCTCCTTACATGTGATTCTTGGGATCAGCGGCATCCGAAAAGGCATTGCCGATGATATAAAACGATATGGTGACAAAGGATAGAATAATAGTTGGGTAAACCAGCTGGTAACGCAAAGCAGGGGTGGTGATCAAAGCCCGTCCCTCGTTGATCAGATTGCCGAGACTGGGAATATTTACCGGAAGTCCCAAACCAATGTATGTAATAAATACTTCATTTCCAATGGCAGCCGGAATGGTCAATGCCATGCGCAGCATGATCACCGACACCAGATAAGGAAGCAGGTTTTTTAAAATAATCCGGCTGACAGGAGTCCCAAGACACCGGCTGGCAACATTATAATCCCTGTCCCGGATAATAAGGATCTGATTCCTGATGAACCTGGCCATCTGAATCCAGCCGGTCAGGCACATGGCAAACACCAGAGTCTTCACACTGGGCTTTAAAATATAAGAGATCAAAATCAGAACAATGGTATTTGGAATGTTGTCAATGATATTATAAATTTCCGTGAGAATGAAATCCGCCTTTCTCACATATCCCCAGATCACGCCCACGGTTATGCCGATGACCGCCTCCGCTAAAGCCACGGACAGGCCGATGATCAAGGAGGTCCTGGTTCCCGCCCAGATCCTTGCCCAGAGATCCTGTCCAATGGAATTGGTTCCCAGAATAAAATCTTTTCCCGGAGGAACATTGCGATACTGCATCCCCTTTGCATCATTGATGATCATATTGGGATCATACTGTCCCGGCAGATAGGGCTGGGCAAATGTAAATGCCAGGAGAAGAATCAAAAGCACCAGAAGAACAAAGGCTCCCCTGTTCTTTAAAAAGGCGCGGAAGGTGCTGTACCAGTAGGAATAATTGCTGTATCCTGTTTTCTCCGCCTCCCTTTCGTTAAAGCCTGCAAAAGAAAACAACGCTCCTTCCTCCATGGTTTCCATGAATTCCGCTTCCTTTGTATGACGGTAAGAGAACTGCTTCATCATCTGTCACCTTCTTTCTTTCCCAGACTGATCCTGGGATCCAATAATACCATGAGAAGGTCACCCAGTAAAAGCCCCATAACGCCTACGCAGGCATAGAGCAGGACAATGCCCTGCACCATGGTATTATCGTGCTTTTTAATCACCGTAACAAGAAGTCCTCCCATTCCCGGTATGCTGTACAGGGATTCAATGTAAATGGATCCGATCACAGTATTTAAAAATGCGGTGGGAATATACTGGGCCAAAGGAACGAAGGCATTGCGGAAAATATGCTTAAACATGACTCCGCCCTCTGACATCCCCTTTGCCTTCGCTAATTTCACATAATCCTTATTGCTTTCATCCACCATATACCGTCTCAGCCACATGCCGTAAAAGGCGATGTTTCCAAGGGACATGGATAGAACCGGAAGAACCCAGTATTTCGGATCATTGATCTGGAATAACAATCCCACCCCCAACAGCCTGGTGCCGTAAAGCTGGATATACAGAAAATAAACAGCAGCCGGAACTGCCTGAATGCATACAATAAACAAAGTTCCGATCTTATCGAACCACCTGTATTTATACCTGGCCATCAGGGCACCCATGGGAAGCCCTACAAGAAGAGAGATCGCCATGGACCAGATCCCCAGTTTAACAGAAACAGGGAGCTTATCCTTTAAAATATCTGACACAGGAACATTGGATCGGTAAATCCTGGACACGCCCAGATTCCCGTGAAGAAGGTCTTTAAAGAAGCGGATCACCTGAACCGGCAGAGGATCCGTAAGACCCATCTCCTTTAATCCCACCTGGATCTGCTGAGGAGTCATCTTATCAAAATTCTGGAAATATCCCTCAATAGGCATCAGACGAAGCAGACAGAACACCACTGTCAGGATGATGATCAGCGTAAGAAATGAACGTGCGATTCGTTTACCTAAATACTTTAACATCTGTTTCTCGGCTCCTTTGTGTTTTCTTTTAAAAATACCCTCGGAAGAAGACGTAACTCCGGCACATCCTTTTCAGACGGTATTTTTCCGCCGGACCATAAGCTTCTGAGCCAATGGTCCGGCGTATATACCTGCCGTTTATTTCTTCAGGCAATGAGTCATGCTCCTTCGCCTGCTGCAAGGAATTACTTCCCGTTTGCTTCCCTGTTAGCCTTAAACTCATCCATGGAAACGTAATTGTCCAGAAGATGCTGGCCTTTATACCTTAAGTTTGATACGCCAAAAGGTGCATACTGGCCTTCAAATACATCCAGCTTGCTGGCTACATATTTGCTGACTGAAATGCTGAAAGGCAGTACAAATGCATGGTTTACCAGACTCGCTTCCGCCTTGGCAAATGCCTCATAGCGGGCGTTGATATCCACCTTGATATCCTTTGCTGCCTCTACCAGAGTAAAGTACTCCACCGCCGCATCGGCGGAAGGGGTCCCCTCCTCAATGGCCTTTGCAATATTTCCATACTTATATCCAGGGTCGTATCCATCCTCGCCCTTTGCCTGGTAGAATGGATCGGTCCAGGTTTCCGGATCTGCATAATCAGCTCCCCAGTTACATTTCATCAATGCAAACTTGCCGTTTCGGCGCACTTCCGTTAAGAATCCATCCGCAGGACCGGCCTCCACAATGATATCAATAAAGTCCGTGCCAAGCAGGCTTTCCATCTGCTGTTCCACCACCTGGCATTCCTTATCCCAGTTGACTTCGGAAGGGTTATAGGGCATCAGAACCTTTACCGGGAAGGTAACACCCTCAGCCGTAAGCTCCGTCTTTGCCAGGTCACGGTATTCCTTTGCCTTTGTCTCATTATAGGTCTGCCCAAGGGATGCCATATCGCCCACTGTGGTGTAATCCACTCCATCTGCATTGAATGTAAAGTTGGCCGGCGTAATGGAATTGATCACAAAATCATCAGGAGCAGCCGGCTCCAGAACCGCCACTTCCTTTGTCTTATTTAAGCCTGCAAACAATGCCTTGCGGAAGTTTTCATTATTCACCGCTTTCCTCCAGTTATCCGGCTCATACTGGGCATCAAACTGAGGATTAAAGTTAAAGCTGTAGAAATAGGAATAGCTGGTTTTCGGCCTTTCACGGCTGACCAGGTTCTTGGTATCCTCGCTGCTCATCAAGTTATCCAGGATGTCAGAGGAAATCTCTGCATAATCAATTTCCCCGCGCTTTATCATTTCGGGTCCAATGGTATTGTATTCCGCATTATAGATCTCCTGGATCTCATTTATGTAAATCATATCCGCATCATAATTTGCGGCATTCTTTTTGAATACATGCTTCTCCTGGGGAGAAAATTCCTCCAGATAAAACGCACCATTATAGTACATTTTATCCACGCCCGTACCAAAATCCTTTCCCAGTTCCTCAAGCTGCGGGCCATAAGCCGGCATATATACTACGTAGACCAGGGAAGAAAGAAAATACGGAACCTCTTTCTCTAAGGTGTAAGTAAGAGTATGTTCATCAACCGCCTTTACACCTACCTCTGAAAAATCAATTGGTCCCCAGACCTCTCCGTCCTTATCTGCTCCGCCGTTATAGGCCAGTCCATTATAATAGTTCTCCGCATTGGCTATGATACCAAAAAGGTTCTGTACGTTTGCACTTTCATATTCAGGAGTCAGCTCATATTTCATGGCATCAACAAAATCCTGGGCAGTCACATCCGCGACTTCAGCGCCGGTGTGATCCACCCATTTTGCCTCCCGCAGCTTAAAGGTCCATGTCAGCGTGGTCTCGTCATAGTTCCATTCTGTTGCAAGCCCCGGCTTAATCTGTCCCTTGTTATCATATTCAATCAGGGTGTCCACACAGTTGGCCCCTATTTTGTGATCAACTTCCGCTGAGGAAGTAAGATAATTAAGGGTCGTCGCCTCAGAACCATACAGCTTGGTATAGACAGCAGGGGTCCCGCTCTCCGCTGTTCCGTTTTCATTTCCTGGGGCTTTGGAACCATCTCCTGTGGTCTTATTCCCGCCACAGCCGCTTAATGCCGCAGAAGCAGCCAGAACTGCGCATAGCACCGCAGCCATCAGTCTTCTTTTTTTCATAAATTCTCCTCCATTTTCCTAATATTTCTAACCCAAACGGGATTAGTACCTTTTCATGACATCAGTCACAGAATGCCGCCACCTTGCTGATTCCCATTCCAGGGTCCTCATTCATAACAATCCTGGGTCCGTCAAAAACCGGTCCACCTATGTACGGATCTTCCCTGCAAAGAGACGGTCCATCCAGATCCGCCCGGGTAATGATCCCCTTTCCGGCTGCCAGATGAGCTGCCGCGCTCACCGCGACCTTGCTCTCCAGCATACATCCGATCATGCACTCCATTCCAAAGCTTTCCGCAATGGCGCAGATCTTTAAAGCCTCATGGATACCCCCGGTCTTCATAAGCTTAATATTAATGAGATCCGCCGCCCGTTCCCTGATGATCCTTATGGCATCCTCCGGAGAAAAAACGCTCTCGTCCGCCAGAATAGGCGTATAAACCTGGCTGGTCACAAGCTTCATCCCCTCAAAGTCATGGGCATTTACCGGCTGCTCCACCAGATCCATGCCAATTCCCATATCTTCCAGCGTCCTTATGATCCTGACTGCTTCCTTGGCAGACCAACCCTGATTTGCATCAATGCGCAGTCTGATATCCGGCCCCACTGCCTGACGAATGGCCTGAATCCGCTCCACATCTTTCCCGCTTTCTTTTCCCACTTTGATTTTCAGGATACGAAAACCCTGTGAAACCGCCTTTAAGCTGTCAGAAACCATCTCTTCAACACCATTGACGCTGATGGTCAGATCCGTTTCGATCTCCCCGCGTCCGCCCCCCAGTATCTTATATAAAGGTTTCCCACAGGACTTTGCAAAAAGGTCATAAACAGCCATGTCCACCGCTGCCTTAGCAGAACTGTTCTTCCGTATGCAGCCATGAAGCTTTTTCATGATCCCATCCAGATTTTCAATCTCCATGCCAATAATTGCCGGAGCAATGAATTCCTCAATGGCGGAAAGGATGGAGCCATGAGTATCCCCTGTGATCACCGCAGTAGGAGGCGCCTCACCAAACCCAGTCTGACCGTCATCCGTTGTGATCCTAACCACGATATCGTTTACACTGTCAACCGTCCTTAAAGCCGTTTTAAATGGTGTTACAAGAGGAATATTGACCTTTGCTGTTTCTATCTTTACAATTTTCATTGACTTTCCCTCAATTTCTTATATCTCCTTATTGACCTGTTTAAATAAGTCCAGGGAAATCTCAGCCATGGCCCTTTCAAAAGCAGGAGTATCCGTCTCATTTCCACAAAAGCAGACCAAAAACGGCTCCTTTCCATAGACAATCCCCACATCATGAGTGATCCCCGTATCTTCCCCGGTCTTGTGGGCAATTTCGGGACTATCCGGAAGAGCTTGCAGATAAAATGGGATCTTACTGCATAGCTGCTGATTTTTTAGAATTGAAATCATTGTTTCACTGGACTGCTTATCTATAAGAGTTCCTTCATAAATCATTTTTAGAAGTCTGCCTGTTTCATAAGCAGTTATGTAGTTCTGGATTCCCTGAGCTGACTTTTCCATATCATACATTTTTCTCTGGAGAAGGGTCTGCCGGAACCCAAGCCCCCGGACCGTTTCGTTGATCTCCTCCATTCCAAGAATATCAATCAAAACATTGGTTGCCGTATTATCGCTGAAAATGATCATTAAGGTGACCAGATCCATACCTGTTACCAGAATCCCGTCGTGAAGATAAGTAAGAGCACCACAGGAAGGAACGCAGTCCTCTCTTTTCACTGCAAACAGCTCATCCATCTGGAAGGTTCCTTTTTTTCTCTTCTCAAATGCAGCCGTCATGACAAACAGCTTGATGACGCTTGCCGCCATCATGGGTTCCTGTTCGCCATAAGCAAATCCGTCCCCTGTCTTCAAATCTTCATATAAAAAACTGATTTTTCCAGGAAGCTGTTCCAGCTTCTCTATTATTTCGTCCTTCATACCTGTAAATAAACTCCCTGCCAGTCAAATTTAACGGTCTGATATAAAAAAAGAGGCACTGCACCTATTGTCTACAGCTACCTCATCGCACCTGATTTTATCTCCCCCAAAGCCCTAAGCTTAGTATAATAAATTCTGAAAAAAAATCAAGCTATTATTTGTATAAATACGGACTTCCGGTGAAATCCACCGAAGCAGATATGAAAAAAGAACAGTTTCATAATTAAATAAAACTGTTCTTCTCATGCGCCGGACAAGATTCGAACTCGCGGCCTTCTGGTCCGTAGCCAGACGCTCTATCCAGCTGAGCTACCGGCGCGTTTATGATACATGGTTAATATACACCCATTTGCTGATTTTGTAAAGTGATGAATTAATTGTACAGCTATTTGTCTCCGATTTTTTTTAAAAGACTATCCATTTTACAATTACAGAACTACGGTAACTTTTGTTCCAATGTTGATTTTGCTTTCTAAAAGAATCTCTCCGCCGTGCCGTTCTATAATCGCCTGTATGATGGACATCCCCAGGCCGTTGCCGGGAATCTGTTGTAAGCGGGAACGATCCGCTCGAAAGAACGGCTCGAATGCCCGTGCCGCATCTTCTTCTGTCATTCCAATGCCTGTATCACATATTAATACAGAGATTTTTCCGTCAGGAGTATTTTGAAGTTTCGCCTCCACCGTGCCGCCGTCCTTGTTATACTTGACAGCATTTTCGAAAAGGTTGTAAAAAGCGGATCTCAGCAGCATACGGTTGCCTGTAATCAAACAGTCATTTTGGGGAAGGATACAACAGAGATTTTTACTCTGAATAGCCTCCTTGAGTTCTTCAGCTATCTCGCAAAACAAAGTACGGAGAGAAATTTCGTCATCCAATTCCGTTTTTTCCTGAGAGGATAATAAAAGCAAATCACTGACAATACAAATCATCCCGTCGACATTTTGCTCCATAACCAGAATGGTATCCTTATAGTCGTCAGCGCTTGGTAAATCGTCCAGCTGTAACACCTGTAAAGTAGTCTTCATTGTTGCAAGCGGCGTTTTTAACTCATGGGCTGCGCTGGCGGAAAAGCGTTTTTGTTGCTCAAAAGAGTTCTTAAGCCTGTCAAGCATACCGTTAAATGAAGCAGTGATGCTGCCCACCTCATCTTTAGCAGTAGTTTCTTCAATGGACTTGCTTAAATTATGCTCGTTGATATCGTGTATGGTTTCACTTAGTACCGTAAGAGGCCTCAACGCCCGTCCCATGATCCAATAGGTAACGCTCAGACCAAAAGTAATAATTGCAATTAACACTGTGACGCTTTGAAGGGAAAATCCTTTTTGTGCGGCCGTGACTTCTATTTGAGCCGAGAGGTTATTCAAAGTATTCACATTCACATCATGGTTACTGTCTATTGGGGCGTTATCCAGAATTACTTTGTTCATCTTCTCATAAGAACCTTCCTCTAATTGCGGGGCGACAAAGTAATAGTTTGCGCTCAGAATTGAAACTATTGTCAGTACCGTAGTAAGCAGTACAAGAAGAAGTCCTACCAAGAGAGTAATTCTAAGCCTGAGAGAAATTTTATGCATCCTGGTTCCCCTCTCTTATGACATAACCCTGCCCCCGGATATTTTTTATGCAGTCTCCCCCGCCAGCTGACAGCTTCTTTTTCAGCGAGTGCATGTGATATTTAAAGGAGTTGGAAAACAAATCAACCTCGCTGTCCCATACATGCTCAATGATTTCTTCGGCACTGATAACCTTTCCTATATGGAACATCAGGTACTCCAAAATGGAATACTCTTTATTGGTAAGGTTTATGGGTAAACTGTCTACGGAAACAGCCTTGCCAAGCATATCCAGTTCAAGACCGCCGCAAATTAAGAAACTTTCCTTATAAGTAAAAGACCAGCGCAAAAGATTCCGTATTCTGGCAGTAAGTTCTTCAAAATCAAAAGGCTTTGCTAAATAATCATTTGCACCGCAGTCCAGCCCCCGTACCTTGTCCTCAATCTCGCTTCTCGCGGATAAAATCAATACCTTCAACTCAGTATCTGTTCCGCGAAGCGTCTTCAAGACTGTAATGCCGTCCACCTTTGGCATATTAAGGTCGAGTATAAGAAGGTCATATTTATTTATCTCAAGATATTCCAACGCTTCCTCCCCATCATAGGTTTGGTCTACCGCGTAGCCCACTTTTTTAAGTCCTTTGGCAATTGCTGAGGACAATAATTTTTCATCTTCTGCCAACAGTATTTTCATAACTTCTCACCTTCTTTAATGCCTCAAAACCGCACAATATCTGTGCGGCTTTGAGATAATTTTACCATTTGTCCGGTTATTCTTCAACAACCACTTTTTGCATAAGTTCAGCACCGTCTGGTATCGATGGCATCTCATCCTCATCATAAACTTTCAGATTTGCGTCAGCAGATCCGGTTACATCTACAAATTCTTTGTTCATCATGACAGCATCTGCAGGAATATCCGGCATTTCACCTTTGTCATAGGTTTGGATATCAGCAATAATACTGTCTACTGTTCCCTTAAATTCGTGACTGGCTGCGTATGCGCTTACCCCTGTGGTTGCGACTAAAGCCATTGCAAAAGCTGGAATCATTGTTCTCTTTAATTTCATTTTTAAAACCTCCATTAATTTTTTATTTTGTTTCCCGGCTACATCTTGAGTATACATGGATGAAGGTTAGATGAAAGTTAGGTTTAAAAATACTTTTTTCTTTAACGCTAATACTCTTCATAAATATCTTTGCTTTCTCTAATGATTTCAAAAAAAACACGGCAAAAACCTTTGACGATGGAAAATACAAAATGCTTACAATTGAGCCTAAGGGATTATTGTCTTATTATTGTTATGACGTGGCAACGCTATACAGGACGCAGCCGGCCGCCTTATCGGCAAAGCCCGTCTAAATTGATCATTTACATACCCCGCCTTTTTGTATATGTAGTGCTATCATATCCAAATTCCACTTTTTCTACTGTTGATAAAAGCGCAAAGTCATTTGTTAATCCATTTAAATTGCTAATTAACGAATTAAGAACTACTGTTAAATTGGCGTCTGCTGTTAGGCTCTATACTCATACCAATGCGCTCCACCAGTGTGTGTAAGCTGCTTTATTAATTTTATTCTGATTATTGATATACATGTTAGCAAGCACGAAAAAGGCACCCTTTACAGAATGCCTCCCCGGATAATCCGATCTGCGAATCCTAAGATTAACACCGGCAGCAACCAGATCAAATACCAAATAGTCGCAATTAGATTTTTCGATATTTATTTAAAACTCCTTCCTTTTTACTTATTAAACGGAATTTATTTTCTTTTAAAGTAATTGATGTCAGCAAATTGCATTCTTTAGAGCCCGCCCATAGCTGTCAAACATAAAAAAGAGTAATCGTTTATTAACGACTACCCTTAATTATTGACTTTTTAGATTTATAAAAGTTTATCTACCTTATTTTTAGCTTCCGAAATACTGACCCCTGTCATCTCTCTATAATATTTTATTGCTAATACTTTTGTTCTTGAATTGAAATTATTTATAATATAATTATCAATTCCATTGAACTGAGGTTTATGCATTGCTGGGTATACTCCATTCATAGCATTGTTAATATTTTCAACCCATTCAGAACCTTTTCCTTTACAAATAAAGTTAATTTTAGATGGAATTTCCCCATAAGAAAATGCAAAACCACTTGACAATATTTGAAGTTTCTTTAACCATCTTAATTCATAAACAGTTTCTTTTCCTTTTCTGTCTATAAAAAATAATCTTTCTTTTTTTAATTGCAATTTTCCAGCTGTGAATGATCTATTAGCAGGTGTTTCAAAATATACATATTCATTTATGGCATTTTTTACTCTGTCAATTCCATCACGCGCTTCCTGTTTACCAATATCAGCGTCCAACACCTGATTATAATAATCAAGAGCTTTTTCATATTCTCCATCGAGTTCAAAATCTCTAGCGCGCAGGAGTAAATTATCAATATCTATTCCATTTACATTAATCGTAGCATTTTCTACATTCAGATTACCATTTACATTTATATTATAGTTATTAATAGCTTGCTCCACTATGTAAGAAGAATTGCAATATGGGCATATTGCGGTATGCTGGCTGGCATCAACTTCAAGGGTAGCACCGCAACTGGTACATTTTGCAGGAATTAATTTAGTCCTTGAAAAAGACTCCTTTTTATCTGTATCTTCAACATTATCTTTTCCTAAAAAAGCACCACATTTCATACAGTATTTTGACTCATCTGGTAATTGTGTGCCACATTTCATACAAAACATGTCTTTTCCCTCTCAATCATTATAATAATTTTAATCTTTTGAATTACTTTACTCTTATTCCTCTTTTATTATTATAAAACACAATCTCTAAATATGAAAGTTTTAGTTAATTAATAGCAAATTTTTAATAATAAGGGAATGAGTTTATTAGTCTCAATTCGTTATATCCATCTGAACACGTTATTAATTTTAAAGTCGTGATATTATTAACTGCTATATCAGCTAAGTTATTAAAATGACGGGCTCGATTGTACCGTAGCCCGCCAATAGATTTTATTCTATGATTTTATTATTTTTTAAAAATTCCTCAGAAAAATGACCTCTGTTTGCTATTCCCAATTTTCCAGAACAAGAAAAGTCTTCATTATTAAATACAAAATACATTTGCAGGCGACTGCTTTCATCTACATAAAATTCTGAAATATCTGAATCAGCAACAAAACATATAGTTAATGTTTCATCTGGCCTGATGATCCTTTCATTACAAAAGGTACGTGTCTCAGTATCATATAAATATAATGTTTTTTTCTGTCCCTCTCTAAGAATTCCACACGTTGGTCTAATTGTAAATGGTTTATTGCATTCATTTTTTATTGACATTACAATAAGTCTATTATATCCAACTTTATTCTCTGTCATTGATGACAATATGAATGTATAGCCATCATTTACATCATCAATAACCTGTCCTGTTCCATCTACAAAATGTCCATCACTAGTTTTTCCATTAAGTTGCAGCGCACCATCTTTGGTAAAACAAAATGTTCTTCCTTCAATGTTTACAATTCCAGTACTCATATATCCATTTGAATCAAAATGATAATAACAATTATTTGATGGATCCTTAAACCAAGTATCTGCTAACATAGCACCATTATCTTCTATATACTTCCATCCTTTGGAATCTTGGGTCCACCCGCCTGCATAACTTACGATAGAACTTGTCAAGCAAAACATAAGCGATAGTAAAATTATAAACTTTTTCATCTTTTTCCCCCTAGTTATCTTTTTTAAATTATATCACTAGTTAACAAAATTCTCAATTGCGATAAGGAGCAATTCTTGTAAATTATACGCTGGCATAATAAAACAATCACAAAGGAAGAAGATAAATTTCCCGAAATACCTCTGCACAGATAAAGGCATACTTCAGCAACATTGCTCACCCTTTTTAATTCCAAGATAAAATATAAACGTTATTCAAGCGCAAAAAAGGCACCCTTTACAGGATGCCTTAAATTATGAAAACCCTTATAAAATAAGGGTTTTCTGTACGTGCGTGAGAAGATTCGAACTCCCGACACCTTGGTCCGTAGCCAAGTGCTCTATCCAGCTGAGCTACACACACATATTCACTTTTTTGCCTTGTCAGGCAAATGCCGGCGACCGGAATCGAACCGGTACGGGAGGTAAGTCCCGCAGGATTTTAAGTCCTGTGCGTCTGCCTGTTCCGCCACGCCGGCATTCTCATGATTTGTGCAAGCAACGAGCCAAGCGAACATGCTTGCATGTTCAGTTGGTGACTGCTGCGACAACTAGCGAAATTCGCAAAGCGTATTTCGTGTCGTTCTCATGGAAATGGGACCTATAGGGCTCGAACCTATGACCCTCTGCTTGTAAGGCAGATGCTCTCCCAGCTGAGCTAAGATCCCATATACGATGCAGTAAATATTATACAACTTACTTGCTGGTTTGTAAAGCCTGTACTTTTTTTGTACAGAACGACCCGGATGGGATTCGAACCCACGACCTCCGCCGTGACAGGGCGGCGCTCTAACCAGCTGAGCCACCGGGCCAGATTATCAAATATTTAGTTCAGTGTCAGTGGACCTTCGGGGACTCGAACCCAGGACCGACCGGTTATGAGCCGGTTGCTCTAACCAACTGAGCTAAAGGTCCTAAACATTATAATCTGCGGATATATTAAGTTTTCTAAAAGCCGATGATCGGACTCGAACCGATAACCTGCTGATTACAAATCAGCTGCTCTGCCAATTGAGCCACATCGGCATTAAATGACCCCAACGAGATTCGAACTCGTGTTACCGCCGTGAAAGGGCGATGTCTTAACCGCTTGACCATGGGGCCGGACTTGCATTTCGTTCTCCTCATAGTCTTCGCTTGAGTATCACGAACTCCCCGAGTAGGACTTGAACCTACGACCCAACGGTTAACAGCCGTTTGCTCTACCGACTGAGCTATCGAGGATTATTGAGGCATATACCCTCAAAACCACACATTGTTACATATCTATCTTCATCCGTTCTTCCTCTTACCTAAACCAACCTGGTTAAGCCCTCGACCTATTAGTGACAGTCAGCTCCACATGTTGCCATGCTTCCACCTCTGCCCTATCTACCTCGTCGTCTTCAAGGGGTCTTACTCTTGCGATGGGATATCTCATCTTGAGGGGGGCTTCACGCTTAGATGCCTTCAGCGTTTATCCCTTCCCGACTTGGCTACTCTGCCATGGCTTTGATAGCCAACAGATACACCAGAGGTCAGTCCATCCCGGTCCTCTCGTACTAAGGACAGCTCCTCTCAAATATCCTACGCCCACGCCGGATAGGGACCGAACTGTCTCACGACGTTCTGAACCCAGCTCGCGTACCGCTTTAATGGGCGAACAGCCCAACCCTTGGGACCTACTACAGCCCCAGGATGCGATGAGCCGACATCGAGGTGCCAAACCACTCCGTCGATGTGAACTCTTGGGAGTGATAAGCCTGTTATCCCCAGGGTAGCTTTTATCCGTTGAGCGATGGCAATCCCACTTTATACCACCGGATCACTAAGTCCTAGTTTCCTACCTGCTCCACCCGTCGGTGTCGCAGTCAAGCTCCCTTATGCCTTTGCACTCTTCGAATGGTTTCCGTCCATTCTGAGGGAACCTTTGAGCGCCTCCGATACCCTTTCGGAGGCGACCGCCCCAGTCAAACTCCCCGCCTGACATTGTCCCCCAGCCAGGTCATGGCTGCAGGTTAGAAATCCAATACCGCAAGGGTGGTATCCCAACATCGGCTCCACAGAGACTGGCGTCCCTGCTTCATAGCCTCCCACCTATCCTGTACATGCAGTACCGAATCCCAGTATCAAGCTGGAGTAAAGCTCCATGGGGTCTTTCCGTCCTGGCGCAGGTAACCAGCATCTTCACTGGTATTTCAATTTCACCGGGTGCATTGTTGAGACAGCGCTCAAATCATTACGCCTTTCGTGCGGGTCGGAACTTACCCGACAAGGAATTTCGCTACCTTAGGACCGTTATAGTTACGGCCGCCGTTTACTGGGGCTTAAATTCAGAGCTTCGCGTTGCCGCTAACCCCTCCTCGTAACCTTCCAGCACCGGGCAGGCGTCAGCCCATATACCTCACCTTTCGGTTTTGCATAGACCTGTGTTTTTGCTAAACAGTTGCTTGAGCCTATTCTCTGCGGCCTGGTTTCCCAGGCACCCCTTATCCCGAAGTTACGGGGTCATTTTGCCGAGTTCCTTAACAATGCTTCTCCCGCCGGCCTTAGGATTCTCTCCTCATCCACCTGTGTCGGTTTACGGTACGGGCACATATCACACAATAGCGGCTTTTCTTGACAGCCCCTACAAAGACTTCCCTACTTATGTTCGGTACGCGTCACACCTTCCTGTTGCTGGGCGGATTTGCCTTCCCAGCCAGTCTAGTGCTTGCCCCGGTCTTTTCATTCCCGGGTTCTTCTTCGGTTCTGTGTCCCCACAGTTCTGATGATATGCGGTACAGGAATTTCAACCTGTTGTCCATCGACTACGTCTTTCGACCTCGCCTTAGGCCCCGACTTACCCAGAGCAGATCAGCTTTACTCTGGAAACCTTAGATATTCGGCCTGGAGGATTCTCACCTCCATCTCGCTACTCATTCCGGCATTCTCTCTTCTTAACACTCCACATCTCCTTACGGTAATGCTTCTGTGCGTTAAGAATGCTCCTCTACCAATGTGTATAAATACACATTCCACAGCTTCGGTGTCGTGTTTCAGCCCCGGACATTTTCGGCGCAGGACCTCTCGACTAGTGAGCTATTACGCACTCTTTGAATGTGTGGCTGCTTCTAAGCCAACATCCTAGTTGTCTGTGAAATCCCACATCCTTTTCCACTTAACACGCACTTTGGGACCTTAGCTGGTGGTCTGGGCTCTTTCCCTTTTGACTACCCAACTTATCTCGTGCAGTCTGACTCCCGTACATCATCTGGCCGGCATTCGGAGTTTGATATTCTTTGGTAAGCTTTGACGCCCCCTAGGAAATTCAGTGCTCTACCTCCGGCAGACTAATACGAGGCTAGCCCTAAAGCTATTTCGAGGAGAACCAGCTATCTCCGGGTTCGATTGGAATTTCTCCCCTACCCACACCTCATCGCCACCCTTTTCAACGGATGTGCGTTCGGTCCTCCATTTCCTTTTACGGAAACTTCAACCTGGACATGGGTAGATCACCCGGTTTCGGGTCTACCTTTACTGACTCATTCGCCCTATTAAGACTTGGTTTCCCTTCGGCTCCACACCTTAAGTGCTTAACCTTGCCAGTAACGGTAACTCGCCGGACCGTTCTACAAAAAGTACGCGGTTCCACCTTTAACGTGGTTCCACAGCTTGTAAACACAGGGTTTCAGGTTCTCTTTCACTCCCCTCCCGGGGTCCTTTTCACCTTTCCTTCACAGTACTATGCGCTATCGGTCACTAAGTAGTATTTAGCCTTGGGGGGTGGTCCCCCCGAATTCCCACAAGGTTTCTCGTGTCTCGTGGTACTTTGGATCCTGCTCGCTGACTATTGCTTTCCCATACAAGGCTTTCACTTTCTATGGCCGGTCTTTCCAGGACCGTTCTGGTAACAAATCGTCTCACTTATTGCAGTCCATAACCCCAGTATGCACGCATACTGGTTTAGGCTCCTTCCATTTCGCTCGCCGCTACTTTGGAAATCGAGTTTTCTTTCTTTTCCTCCGGGTACTTAGATGTTTCAGTTCCCCGGGTTCCCGACGTATGGCTATTTATTCACCATACGACAACTGAGGTTTGCTCAGCTGGGTTTCCCCATTCAGATATCTCCGGATCAAAGGATATTTGCTCCTCCCCGAAGCTTTTCGCAGCTTATCACGTCTTTCATCGGCTCTTAGTGCCAAGGCATCCACCCTGTGCTCTTTATAGCTTAACCAATTCGATGTTCACCTGCGGGTGCGGGCTACTAATCTAAGATACATAGCGTTGTATCTCTGGTCTTAGGTTGTTATTTCACCGTACGTTACGGTTACTTTAACGAGTTTTGTTTGGTTACATCTTGCGATGTAACACCTCGGATGTCTTGATATTGTCTTTATACTTTGACATATAAAAACTTTATCTAGATATATTTCAATATGTGGTTTTCAAGGTACATGCGTGATGCAATCAGAAGCGTGCACAATGGAATGAAAAACCGTGTTGAAAGCTTGCTTTCATAAGCAGTTTTGTATTTCATTGTATAGGCGTGGAACGCCGCGACTGAGAAAAGCGTCAGCTTTTCGAAGTACACCTTCGTAATTACACCAAATGGAGATGGAGAGATTCGAACTCTTGACCCCCTGCTTGCAAGGCAGGTGCTCTCCCAACTGAGCTACACCCCCATAAAGTAATCTGGCACCCACCTGCTCTCCCATGCCGTCTCCAGCATAGTACCATCGGCCGCTTAAGTCTTAACCATCGTGTTCGGGATGGGAACGGGTGTCTCCCCTAAGCGCATCGGCACCAGAAATCTTTTGTCTTTCTTGGTGTTTCTATTATTCTTTTTTATTTCTTTGAAAACCAAAGACTCAACAGTATATAAAACCCTTACTTCTTCTTCCTTAGAAAGGAGGTGATCCAGCCGCACCTTCCGATACGGCTACCTTGTTACGACTTCACCCCAGTTATCAGTCCCGCCTTCGGCAGCTCCCTCCTTACGGTTGGGTCACTGACTTCGGGCGTTACCAACTCCCATGGTGTGACGGGCGGTGTGTACAAGACCCGGGAACGTATTCACCGCGGCATTCTGATCCGCGATTACTAGCGATTCCAGCTTCATGTAGTCGAGTTGCAGACTACAATCCGAACTGAGACGTTATTTTTGGGGTTTGCTTAAGATCGCTCCTTTGCTTCCCTTTGTTTACGCCATTGTAGCACGTGTGTAGCCCAAATCATAAGGGGCATGATGATTTGACGTCATCCCCACCTTCCTCCAGGTTATCCCTGGCAGTCTCCCCAGAGTGCCCAGCTCTACCTGCTGGCTACTAAGGATAAGGGTTGCGCTCGTTGCGGGACTTAACCCAACATCTCACGACACGAGCTGACGACAACCATGCACCACCTGTCTGGAATGCCCCGTAGGGAAGGCCCCGTTACGGACCGGTCATTCCGATGTCAAGACTTGGTAAGGTTCTTCGCGTTGCTTCGAATTAAACCACATGCTCCACCGCTTGTGCGGGTCCCCGTCAATTCCTTTGAGTTTCATTCTTGCGAACGTACTCCCCAGGTGGAATACTTATTGCGTTAGCGGCGGCACCGAAGAGCTTTGCTCCCCAACACCTAGTATTCATCGTTTACGGCGTGGACTACCAGGGTATCTAATCCTGTTTGCTCCCCACGCTTTCGAGCCTCAACGTCAGTTACAGTCCAGTAAGCCGCCTTCGCCACTGGTGTTCCTCCTAATATCTACGCATTTCACCGCTACACTAGGAATTCCACTTACCTCTCCTGCACTCTAGCAACACAGTTTCCAAAGCAGTCCCGGGGTTGAGCCCCGGGCTTTCACTCCAGACTTGCATTGCCGTCTACGCTCCCTTTACACCCAGTAAATCCGGATAACGCTTGCCCCCTACGTATTACCGCGGCTGCTGGCACGTAGTTAGCCGGGGCTTCTTAGTCAGGTACCGTCATTTTCTTCCCTGCTGATAGAGCTTTACATACCGAAATACTTCTTCACTCACGCGGCGTCGCTGGATCAGGGTTTCCCCCATTGTCCAATATTCCCCACTGCTGCCTCCCGTAGGAGTTTGGGCCGTGTCTCAGTCCCAATGTGGCCGGTCACCCTCTCAGGTCGGCTACTGATCGTCGGCTTGGTGGGCCGTTACCTCACCAACTACCTAATCAGACGCGGGTCCATCTCATACCACCGGAGTTTTTCACACCGTACCATGCGGCACTGTGTGCTTATGCGGTATTAGCAGCCGTTTCCAACTGTTATCCCCCTGTATGAGGCAGGTTACCCACGCGTTACTCACCCGTCCGCCGCTCAGTCAATTTTAATTCCGTCCGAAAACTTCCTTAAAATTGCTTCGCTCGACTTGCATGTGTTAAGCACGCCGCCAGCGTTCATCCTGAGCCAGGATCGAACTCTCAAATTTAAGCAGATAGTCTTTGAAAGCGGTCGGTGATTTGTAGAAAAGTCTGTTGAAAGCTCGCTTTCATAAGGACTTTTTTGCGAATCTCCGAACATTTGCGAAGCAAATGGTAGCGAATGAAGCAAAGCTTCATGAGCGTACCGCTTGGACTTGCCATTCGGTTCAATCCGGGGTCAAAATCAACTAACTAGCTAATTTATTTCCCGTTTTACTTGTTGTTTGGTTCGTATACAATTGCTTGTATTCGTTCTGAATTTTCTCATTCAAAGTCATCAAACATGACTTGTTTTATTAGAATTTTCAGGGTTTTACATACTGTTCAATCTTCTGTTTTCAAAGTGCTGTGCATCTGTAAGAAGCTTTCGCTTCCTTGATGCTGACGCAGAAGGAGGGATTTGAACCCTCGCGCCGCTACTAACGGCCTACTCCCTTTCCAGGGGAGCCCCTTCAGCCACTTGGGTACTTCTGCAGTTAGCTGATTCTTCTATGTTATTAGCGGCTAAAAACCTGCCAACGGAGAGGGTGGGATTCGAACCCACGCGCCCTTGCGGACAAACGGTTTTCAAGACCGCCTCGTTATGACCACTTCGATACCTCTCCAAATGCGCTTTTATATTTTAATAGAAGTCCATGCTTTTGTCAAGCACTTTTTTCTACTTTTTCCAAATCTCTTGGAGACCAATGCTGCTTGTTCGCTGTACTTATCAGCTGCAACTTGGATAGTTTATCATTGTTTGTTTGTTCTGTCAACACATTTTTACATTTTTTTCAAATTATATCTTTAAGTCTTAAAAATACTCCAAAAGCCGTTGTTTTGCTTCTTCAGCTGTCTTAAAATCTTCTACTGTGCCGGTCATATAACTGAGTGCATCTTCCCATACTTTTACTGGATAATCTTCTGCCGGTATTTCGGCAACAACAAAACGACAGCACCTTATAGAAATACAGTTTCTTAAATCTGACAGGTACATGCAGCCGGAATTCGCCGCTATCCGGTCCAAAAGCCCAAGCCTGGCGTTTTTGTCCTTCTCTATCCTGTTATCTTCAGTTTTCATCTACCGTACCTTCTTTCATCTTTCCTGCCCATGCGTTCTGGGCATAAAGGTATACCCGCAGGGTGTTGCTTCTCATGCAGCAGCCGGTGCCATCGGAAGCCGCCCACCCGCATGGCGGACTTTTCTGTATAATCATACATTAAATACTTTATATAACTAATAATATTGTAATGAATGCAACATGTCAAGTGATGGATTGCATTATTTACTACATATATTTCATACAATGCAATACTATGGAATCAGGAGGAGCTACCTATGTATATAGATTTCAATTTTTCCAAACGTCTTTCAGAGCTCAGAGCTCAAAAGGGCGTGTCTGCACGTGATATGAGTCTGTCTCTTGGGCAGAATCCCACATATATCCATAAAATAGAAAATGGACTGGCTCTTCCGTCCATGATGGGTTTTTTCTATATATGCGAGTATCTGGACATCGAACCAGCCGAATTTTTCTCTCACAGCATCAGCAGCCCCTCAAAATTAAAAGAACTAATAGAGGATGCGCAGCATTTAAACCGGGAGCAGCTTGACCACCTTCATCTGATTGTAAAGGATCTTTTAAAATCAGGAGGGAAAAAATAAAAAGGAAGCTGCACTTACAGCATTCCTTTTATTTTTCCCGTTGTTTTCTTTTTATCAGCACTTCGGCAATTTCCATGTCCTCCGGTGTTGTAATCTTAATGTTAGCATAATCGCCCCGAATTAATTTCACCTTTTCCTGAGTCATGGTTTCTACCACCATGGCATCATCCGTTACTCCCCCCTGATACTGCTCCGATGACATAAGCTTTTCATAAGCACGAAGCGCCAGCTCATATTCAAATGCCTGAGGAGTCTGAATCAGCCATAGACTGTTCCTGTCCGGTGTCACGGCGGCAAATTCATCATGATCGGAAATTTTAATAGTATCCTTTACAGGCATCCCAACCGCACATGCCCTGTACATTCTGGCTGCATCGGAAGCTGCCTCTATGATCTCGACCGTCACACAGGGCCTGGCCCCGTCATGGATCAGAACATATTCACAGTTATTCACTGCCTTAAGTCCTTCATATACGGAATGATACCGTTCCTTTCCACCTTCAGTCACCGCAGTCACCTTTTTAAAACCGTATTTCTCTATGATCTCCTCCTGGCAATACCCGGACTCTTCCGGACCGGTTACCAGGATGATCTCATCTACCGAACTGTTCTCAAAGGCACGAAGTGCATAATACAGCAGAGGTTTCCCAAAAAGCTCCAGATACTGCTTATGGACCTGGGTCCCCATACGTGTCCCTTTTCCTGCTGCTAATATGACCGCAGCCGTTCTACCCTTTCGTTCCATCCGTCCATCACCTCTCACCCAGCTTTAAATTGGGCACTGCATTTAAATCCCAACCAGCCCTTGACCCATTAATGTACTCATAATAAGCCGCTGTGCCGATCATGGCTGCGTTATCAGTGCAGTAAATGGGTGAAGGATAGTAAAAGGCAATACCGGCTTTTTCACAGGCAAGGCTCATCCCTTGCCTCAGGGCAGAATTGGAAGCCACACCGCCGGCTATGGCAACCTTTTTAAATCCATATTCCTTTGCCGCATCCACAGTATGGCTTACCAGCACATCCACCACCGCATTCTGGAAAGAGGCCGCCAGATCAGGAACATTGATTTCCTCTCCCATCATGCCCGCATGGTTGATGTGGTTTAATACCGCAGACTTTAGTCCGCTAAAGCTAAAATCGTAAATGTTCCCTTCCACCTTTGCCCGTGGGAATTTGATGGCATGGGGATTTCCTTCCCTGGCCGCCCGGTCAATCTTTGGACCTCCCGGATATCCAAGGCCTACTGCTCTTGCCACCTTGTCAAATGCTTCTCCTGCCGCATCATCCCTGGTACGGCCCAGGATTTCAAATTCACCGTAATCCTTTACAATGACAAGATGGGTGTGGCCGCCGGATACGATCAGGCATAAAAACGGAGGCTCCAGATCCGGATGCTCAATGAAGTTGGCCGATACATGTCCTTCAATATGATGGACCCCCACTAACGGCTTGCCTGCAGCATAGGCAATGGCCTTTGCCTCAGCAACGCCTACAAGGAGCGCTCCCACAAGGCCCGGGCCATAAGTAACACCTATTGCGTCCATATCCTCCAGGCACAGCCCTGCCTCCAGAAGGGCTGCTTCTATGACCTGATTTATTTTTTCAATATGCTTTCTGGATGCGATTTCCGGTACAACGCCCCCATATAGGGTATGCAGGGCGATTTGGGAGGAGATCACATTGGAAAGGATCTCTCTTCCGTTCTTTACTACGGCAGCCGCCGTCTCATCACAGGAACTTTCAATCGCCAGTATATAGACATCTTCCTCTGTATGATTCTTTTTCATTGCCGCTCCCTCACTCCTCATCAAATTCCAGCTCCAGTGTCCAGGCATCCTTTGCCGCTTTGGCGCGGGGGAAGATTTCCCGGACCTTCTCCATAAATTCCTCTGGCCTGGTAAGGGAGGGGCTGTAATGGGTCAGCCACATCTGCTTAGGCTGGGCTTCCTTTGCCAGCCTGGCTGCCTCATAAAAAGTCATATGCTTATATTCTCTGGCTTTTGCTTCCTTTCCTTCCTCACCGTACATGCCTTCGCAGATAAAAAGATCCGCCTCCCTTGCATATTCCGCAATTACAGGAACCGGCCTTGTATCCGTACAATAGGTGACCTTAAGCCCTCGTCTTGCCGGGCCTAAGACCATTTCAGGAGTCAGGGTTCTTCCTGCCTCTTCAATGGTTTCGCCTTTTTGCAGACGGCTCCAGAATTTCTGGGGTATTCCGGCGGCATTGGCCCGGTCTACATCAAACCGGCCTGTCCTTGGAATGGAAATGGAATAACCATAACAAACAACATTGTGGTTCACCCGGTAAGCATCGATCACGTAAGGCCCGATCTTTACCTGTTCCCGAACCTGGTCAAGCTCAATGAATTTCAGTTCAAAGGGCAGTTCCGGCGCAATGACCCGCAGAGCACTCACCACACGCTCCAGGCCCTTTGGCCCAATAAGAGTCAGGGGTTCTGTCCTTTCCGCATTGCCCATGGTCAGGAGAAGTCCCGGAAGACCGCTGATATGGTCGGCGTGATAATGGGTAAAACAAATGATGTCAATGGGTTTCGGGCTCCAGCCCTTTTCCTTTAACGCAATCTGGGTTCCTTCTCCGCAGTCAATGAGAAGATCGCTGCCCCCGCATCTGGCCATCATGGCTGTCAGCCACCGGTATGGCAGAGGCATCATTCCTCCGGTTCCCAGCAAACATATATCCAACATAAAATTTCCTCGCTTTGGTTTCTATCAATAAACGGCGGAAAAAAACCGCCTCATAAAATCATATCACAAAGCAGAGGCAATTAGCAACTATAAATATTCCAGCTGTTCTTCCACTTCCACAGGAATCTTGAATTCCTGAATCATGGCATCGTAACATTCCTCGCACAGATCAAAATGATGGATCTCCCCATCCTTCTCGGAAAAAAAGTCCCAGGTATGATTGACGCTTATTACTCCCTCCCTGGCAACACCTTCTGACACGATAATTTTTTTGCCACAGCAGTTGCACACAACTGTTTCAAGCTGACCACCGTTTTTGTACTTTCTCATCTTCCTCTCACCTTTCCATTTTTCTGCTCATGCTTTTTTGGCATAGAGGTATACCCGTAGGGTGTTTCCACTTTATTGCCCATGCTGTTGGGCCTAAAGGGATACCCGCAGGGTATTTCCTTTTTCGCACTTACCAGTCAGGCCCTGTTTCCGTTTTGCGTCATACGAAAACAGGAAAAAGGGCATCCATACTGGATACCCCTACATTATAAACGGTGTTTCCCCTTATTTTTAGTGGTAAATGTTTCATATCCGGCGGTTCCACATGATAATAGCATTTTCGCAGGGATTAAGGTAATAATTTTTCCGGATCGTCTCCTCTTCAAAACCATAGGATCTATAAAGGTTTCTGGCCTTTTTATTACTTTCCCGGACCTCTAAAGACATGGATGTTACCCGGTTTTTTCTGGAATATTCCACCAGCCGGTCCATAAGTTTCTTCGAAAGGCCCCTCCCCCTGTAAGCAGGCAGAACGGCGATCCGAAGCAGCTCTCCTTCCCCGGCAATGACCCGGAAGACGCAGTACCCTAAAGCGGCCCCATCTTCTTCCAGTACCAGCCAGGTATCAAGGCTGCTTTCCAGGCCCTTTTTGACAGATTCCAAAGGCCATGGATCTGAAAAACAGAGCCGTTCTATTTCAGCGACTCCAAATACATCCTCCGGTCTCATTTCATGAACCATGGGATTCTTCCCCCTTTTCCTCCCGTTCCCGCTCCGCCTGGGGCTTTCTCAAATAATCAGGGGCATGCTCCGCTGCCGTAAGAGTCTTTCCCTCTTCATAATACCGGCTGCCTAAAGCCGCAACTGCTGCCGCCCGCTGCCGGTTCAAATGAGCCGGTGCAAACAGGAAGGGAACCGTTATCTTTTCTTGTATCTGTTTTTTATATACAGGGACCCCGTCTCCCAAAAAAATCACCTTTTGTCCCGCCGCATTTAATTCTTCCACCAATTCTTCAATGTCCATGGGACATTGTTCCTTGATCACGGAGAATCCGTCTCTGTTGTCATAGATGCCGGTATATACCTGGTTCCTTCTGGCATCCATGATAGGGCAGACCCGATAGGCGCTTCCGTATAAGTTATAAGCCATGGCATCCACGGTGGGCACGGAAACCAGAGGTTTCTTTAAAGCCAGGCCAAGGCCCTTACCTGTAGCAGAGCCGATCCGAAGCCCGGTAAAGGAACCGGGGCCTCCGGAGACTGCAATGGCATCAATGGTCTCTAAATCCAGCTCTACCATTTTTACTATTTCATCCAGCATAGGAAGAAGGGTCTGGGAATGGGTCCTCTTAAAATTCACCGTATATTCCGCAGTCAGTACCTCGTCCTCCACCACAGCAACGGAAGCTACCAAAGACGAGCTTTCGATTCCAAGTATCCTCATTTACATTCCCTCCACGGTTATTTTCCTGTAATCAAACCCTTTTTCCAAATCCTTTTCAATGGTTATGGTTATTACATGGTCAGGAAGAAGCTCTTTGATCAAATTAGACCATTCAATAAGGCTTACTCCCTTCCCGTAAAAGCAGTCTTCATAACCGATCTCATCCATCTCGCTGATATCGCCGATCCGGTACACATCGAAATGGTAGAAAGGCAGGCGCCCATCCTCATACTGGTTGACAATGGTAAAGGTAGGGCTGTTCACCGGCTCCCTGATTCCAAGGCCCGATGCAAACCCCTGGGTAAATACGGTCTTTCCTACTCCCAGATCCCCGTTTAAGCAATATACAGAAGAAGGTTTCGCTTCCTCTCCCAGTTTTTTCCCAAATTCATAGGTTTCTTCTGGCTTCCAGCTTTCTATTACCATAATTTATATCCTCTTTCGCCTTTCAGGAGGCAGTTTTTCTTTGATAAGCCCGCGGATAGCCGCCTTTTTTTCTCCCGTAACAGAATCAGGCAGCAGATAGGCGTGAACCCGGTCCATATACAGGATCATCATATCCCTTACGCGGTCCACCTTGACCATGTTTTCCCAGGCAATTTCCATGGTTTCCTCTCCCTGGGTAACCAGAATTCCATTCTCACCAAAGGTAAGGGTCATGGGGTTCTGGATCCCAGGAGTCTTTGCCTGCTTAAGAGCCTTTAAATAAAGAATGCCCGGCTGCCAGACCGTAAACATCAGGGCACAAACGATCAGCAGCACCCGGTAAGGGGTGGAATTGGAACTCCATGTGGTAATCAGGAGAAAAACAGCAGCAGCGCTGAAAATAATATTAAAAAGCCCCTGCAGCCCCTGATAGGAATGGTACATGGAAAACTTCCATAAATCCTTTGCCGTCAATTTTACTTCTATTTCAATCGGGTCTTTCTCTTCCACGTTTTCCTCCTTTCTATGCGCTTGGCACAGCGTCTGGCATAGCTTTCTTCTTTTTGAAAAGCCGCCAGGCAAATGAAACTTCCTTTTATAATTTCATGGTCAGAGCGATTCTCTTCTTCTGGACCTCCACGCTTATGACCTTGACTTCAACAATATCCCCAACGCTGACCGCTTCTAAGGGATGCTTGATGAATTTATCCGACATCTGGGAAATATGGACAAGGCCATCCTGGTGGACGCCGATATCTACAAAAGCGCCGAAATCAATGACATTTCTCACGGTTCCCTTTAATACCATGCCCGGCTGCAAATCCTTCATCTCCATTACATCGGTACGGAGAATGGGGGCAGGCATCTGGTCTCTTGGATCCCTTGCCGGTTTTTCCAGTTCTTTTACAATATCCCGCAAGGTGATCTCGCCAATTTCCAACTGGGCTGCCAGTTCTTTATAATCCAGGATCTTTTTACCGATTCCGCTTAAGCCGCCATGAGCCAGTTCTGTCAGCTCATAGCCAAGCTTTTTCAAAAGCTTTTTAGCCGCCTCGTAGGTTTCAGGATGAACGCTGGTTCCGTCTAAGGGGTTCTTCCCTCCCTGGATCCTCATAAAGCCTGCACACTGTTCGTATGCCTTTGGCCCAAGCTTTGGAACCTTTAAAAGCTGGCTCCGGCTGGTAAATGCCCCGTTTTCCTCGCGGTAAATTACGATATTCTTTGCAATGGGCTTTGATATGCCGGAAATATATTCCAGCAGGGAGGCAGACGCTGTATTTAAATCCACTCCCACCTTATTCACACAGTCCTCTACAACGCCCTGAAGGGCCTCGCTTAAATGCTTCTGGTTCATATCATGCTGGTACTGGCCTACTCCAATGGATTTGGGGTCGATCTTTACCAGCTCGGCCAGAGGATCCTGCAGCCTTCTTGCAATAGAAGCAGCACTTCTCTGGCCCACGTCAAATTCAGGAAATTCTTCCGTGGCAAGCTTGCTGGCGGAATAAACTGAGGCACCTGCCTCATTTACAATAATATACTGTACCTGCTCAGGTATTTCTTTTAACAATTCCACGATCACTGCTTCCGATTCCCTGGATGCAGTTCCATTTCCAACGGAAATCAGGGAAACGTGGTATTTTTTGATCAGCTTCTTTAAAACAGTCTTTGCTTCCTCTACCTTGTTCTGGGGTGCTGTGGGATAAATGACTACGGTATCAAGGACTTTTCCTGTCTCATCCACAACTGCCAGCTTGCAGCCTGTCCTGAATGCCGGGTCCCAGCCCAGGACCACCCGTCCTGCAATGGGAGGCTGCATTAAAAGCTGTTCCAGGTTCTTTCCAAACACCCGGATTGCCCCAGTCTCTGCCTGCTCTGTCAAAGTACTTCTTACCTCACGCTCAATGGCAGGGGCTATGAGACGGTCATAGCTGTCCGAGATCACCTCTCTTAAGACAGCCGTGGTGGAGGGGTTGTCCCTTACAATCACCTGCTTTTCCAGAAACCGTAAAATCTGCTCTGCAGGGGCAAGTATTTTTACCGTAAGAATCTTTTCTTTTTCTCCCCGGTTTAAAGCCAGTATCCTGTGGCCTGCGGATTTTTTAATAGTTTCCTCATAATTGTAATACATTTCATATACGGATTCTGCCTTTTCATCCTTTGCCGCTCCCTGAAGGCTTCCCTGGTTCATGGTGGCATTTCTTATATAGGTACGGTATTCCGCATGATCGGAAATCCGCTCGGCCAGGATGTCCTTTGCCCCGTTTATGGCTTCCTCAGGGGAAGAAACACCCTTTTCTTCGGAAACGTACTCTGCCGCTGCCTCTGTTAAGGGAGTCTTTATCATCTGAAGCATGATCAGGTCCGCAAGAGGTTCCAGTCCCTTTTCCTTTGCAATGGTGGCTCTTGTCCTTCTCTTTGGCTTATAGGGACGGTATAGATCCTCCACAGCTACCAGAGTCTGAGCTTCTAAAATCTTTTTTTCCAGCTCCGGGGTCAGCTTCTCCTGCTCCCTGATGGAGGAAAGGACCTGTTCCTTCCGTTCCTCTAAATTCCGCAGATAGCGGAGCCTTTCATCCAGGTTTCGCAGGACCTCATCGTTTAAGGAACCGGTAACCTCTTTCCGGTATCTTGCAATAAACGGAATGGTGTTTCCTTCGTCAATGAGCTTAACTGCTGCCTCCACCTGTCCGCGGGCAATGGAAAGTTCTTCTTGTAATGCCTTAATTATATCCATGGTGATCCCCTTATTTTTTCATAATTTGTCTCCTGATGAATCAAGCTTTATTCAATTTACTATTATAATTCATCAGCCTGTCTTATGCAATACCCGTCTGGACATACCGGCCTTTTCGTGCTACAATCATACAATAAGTATGGTTTATGGGAAATATCCTTTGAACTTCTCATAAAAGGTGCAGTTTTCAGCACTATCCATCCGATTTTGAAGACATCTTTTGTTTTCCTAATATATAAACGAGGTAAATACGAATGGAAGAAAACCATAACACCAATAACGGGATGCTGCCCCAGATCCGCCCAACCGGCTCTTTTCTAGCCTTCTGGTCCGTTCTTCTTGGCGGCTTTGGACTTGCCAGTGACTGCCTTCCCGTGTTCAGCATCTGGAGTCTGCCGGCCGGCCTGTTTCTCGGCCTGATCGGTATCGCATGTGCCGTGCTTTCCAGACAGGGAAAACCCTTTACCCAGCAGGCTCAGCTTGGACTGATCCTGTCTGTTATTTCCGCGGTCTGCGGCCTTATGATTGCATTGTTTATTATTTTTGTATATGACACCATGGATACCAATACGCCTTTGGGCCATTATTTCAGACAGGTTTTTGAGACTGCCGCTCAGGCCCTTTCAGCCACCTCTCCTTCCGGAGAATAAGGTCTACTTAAATGGAGGCAGCAGATCCACGCTCTGAAAGACCAGCATATAATTTTTAAAAATCCAATTAACCGCAGTAATAGCGACTCCTGCCAGGATGAGTATCCTGGCTCTTTTTCTATACTTCACGGAATCTCTCCGCCCTTTGGCAAAAGCCCAAAAAAGCAATTCCAAAAGCAGCGCAAAGACAGCATAAAGGACCAGCGGATGATACTGAAAACTCATCCGCAGGTCCCCCCGCAGCAATGACCGGACGGCCCGGGTTCCCCCGCAGCCAGGGCAATAAAGCCCGGTTAGGGAATGGAACAGACAGGGAAGCCCAAAGCCAAATATTTTTTTTAACCAGTTCATTTTTTCACCTTTGTTTAATCCGCCAGATCAAAAGCATCATGGACCGTTCTCATGGCACGGTTTACATCTGCTTCATCGATGAGAACCGTTATCCGGATCTCAGAGGTGGCGATCATCTTGATATTCACATTAGCGTTTGAAAGGGCCTCAAACATCTTTGCCGCTACTCCGGGATTGCCTGTCATCCCTGCGCCGATAATGGAAACCTTGGCCACACCTTCCTCGCATGTTATATCCTGGGCTGTGATGGATTTCATATTTTCCTTTAACAGATCCATGGTATCCTTTAAATCAGTCTTTGCCACCGTAAAGGAGATGTCCTTTCTCTCTTCCCGTCCAATGGACTGAATGATGATATCCACATTAATATTGTGTTTTGCCAGGAGATTAAAGATTTTAAAAGCAATTCCAGGCGTATTCCTAACCCCGATCACTGAAATACGGGCTACATTCTTATCCGCGGCCACACCGCTAACCAGCATTCTTTCCAATTTTGTTTCCTCCTTGACAACTGTACCTTCTGCCCTGGTCAGACTTGACAGAACAACCAACTGAACTCCATAACGCTTTGCCATCTCCACAGACCGGTTATGGAGCACTTTTGCTCCAAGGGAAGCGAATTCCAGCATTTCATCATAAGAAACCTCAGGGAGCTTTCTGGCATTTGGAACAATGTGAGGGTCTGCTGTGTATACACCATCCACATCCGTATAGATCTCACATGCATCCGCATGAAGGGCTGCTGCAAGGGCCACGGCCGTTGTATCGGAGCCTCCCCGGCCAAGGGTCGTTAAGTCATCGTACTTATTAACCCCCTGAAAACCTGTGACGATCACGATTTTCCTGGCCTCCAGTTCATGCCGTATCCGTTCTGTGTCGATCCGCTTTAATTTGGCCATTCCGTAGGCAGAGGTGGTGTGCATGGCCACCTGGGCCGCATTTAAAGAAACGGCCGGAACTCCCAAAGAATTCATTGCCATAGCCATGAGGGCAACACTGATCTGTTCCCCGGTAGCTAACAGCATATCCATCTCTCTCTTAGGAGGATTGGGATTAATCTCACGTGCTTTTGCAATGAGACCATCCGTTGTCTTTCCCATAGCGGACAGGACCACTACCACCTGATTGCCTTTTTCATATTCCTCAATGCAGCGCTTTGCCACATTAAAAATTCTTTCCTTATCTGCGACGGAGCTACCGCCAAATTTTTTCACTACTAACATTGATGCCTCCTGGCGAAAAGTCAAGCGGATATTCTGATCCGCTTTGCTGTATGCTCATAAACCTGTTACACCGTTACGATTTCTGCGCGGATGCGCTGTCTGATTCCCGGCAGCTTTTTCGCTTTTACTTCGTATTCTTCTTCGGTCATGGTTTCCGTAAGAACTGCAAATTCGTCCATGTGGTCCAGTTCCACCACTTCCACCTTTCCAAATACCGCCTCTACTTCTTTCAAACGCTTTTCAGCAATTCCTTTAAGCCTTACAAAGTAACGGAAAGAAAAGCTGTTCATAGCTGAAATGGTAAGACATTCTCTATCCCAGCCCATTTCCACATGGCGGCCTTGATTTTTAAGGGCTTCCATAATATCCGCCACCACAGCACTGGCTGTCGGAAGCTTTCCGGCACCGCTTCCATAAAACATGGAGGTGCCTAACATGTTTCCTTTTACCAGAATGCCGTTATAAACATCATTTACGGAATATAACGGGTGATCCTTTCCGATCATGACCGGGGCTACAAATGCATGGACCGTTCCGTCCTGAATCCGGCTTGAGCCAAACAGTTTTACAGAGGTTCCCATTGCATCAGCATAACGGAAATCCACATCCGTTATTTTTGTAATCCCTTCTGTATAAATATGCTCATAATTGACCTCGTGTCCCGTTGCCATGGCCGTCAGAATGGCAATCTTTCGGCAGGTATCATGTCCCTCCACATCGGCTTCCGGGTTCCGCTCTGCGTAACCAAGCTCCTGAGCCTCTCTTAAGGCCGCTTCAAAGGTCTCTCCTGCTTTGTCCATTTTTGTCAATATGTAGTTGGTGGTTCCATTTAAAATTCCGGTGACCTCTTCAATCTCCTCGCCTGCAAGAGAAGTATAAAGAGGACGTATAACGGGTATCCCTCCGCCTACACTTGCCTCAAAAAAGAAATTCACATTCTGCTCTCTGGCAATCTCTAAAAGCTCGGTGCCGTGTGCCGCCACCAGTGCCTTATTGGAAGTAGCCACATGCTTGCCTGCCATCAGGCTTGCCTTCACAAAAAAATAAGCGGGATTTAATCCTCCCATGGTCTCAATCACCATGGACACTTCAGAATCCTTCTCAATGACGGAAAAATCATGAACGATCTTATTTTCTGCAGGATCTCCTGGAAATTCTCTTAAATCCAGAACATACTTCACATTGACCTCATCGCCCACTCTTTTGGCAATGATCTCCCTGTTTCTTTCCAAAACCTCTACCACACCTGATCCAATGGTACCATAGCCCATAACTGCAATATTCTTCATATCTATCTACTCCCTGGCTAAAATTTTAACGTAGTGGACCCCATCTTTTTCTTCTATATCCTCTACCATTTTAGAAACATTACCGGTAGTCTCAAGGACTTCCACGCTTAATGTCAAGGTGGCCACCCCGTTGACCGGAATGCTCTGGTGTATGGTAAGGATATTGGCGCGGTACACAGCTACCACATGAAGCAGGTCGGACAGTAAGCCTGGTTCATCATCCATCTGCATCACAAGTGTAATGGTTTTTCCCTTCGTATTATCATAAAAAGGAAAGATATCATCCTTATACTTATAAAAAGAGCTGCGGCTGATACCGACCCGGTCAGTCGCCTCCTGAACGGTGATGACGCGCTCCGACTCCAACAGTTTTTTTGCCTCAACTACTTTCAGCAATACTTCAGGTACAGCCTTTTGCTTTACCACAAAATATTTACTTTTTTCTTCCATAATAAAAATATCTTCCCTTCTGTGTCCGCATCGGAAATACATCTGTGCTCATAGGGAAGATATTATCATATTTAGTCTGGGTATGCAACTATTTTTCTATTTATTTTCTTTGGTTTTTAAAAAAATACAGGGGAAATCCTCTATTCTGCGCTGCTCTCTCCGGATTTTGCCCCGGTGCTAAGCCAGCGTAAATAGGCGTACATGAACAGATCCAAAGCACCATCCAGAACGCTTCCTACATTGCCTGTTTCCGCATTGGTCCTGTGATCCTTGACCATGGTATAAGGCTGAAGGACATAGGAACGTATCTGGTTACCCCAGCCGATCTCTGTCACATCACCACGGATGCCGGACAATTTCTCCGCATTTTCCTGCTGCTTCACCATATAAAGCTTTGCCTTTAACATCTGCATGGCCTTGTCCTTGTTCTGGAACTGGGAGCGCTCATTCTGGCACTGGACTACAATTCCGGTAGGAAGGTGGGTAATGCGGATGGCCGAGGAGGTTTTGTTGATATGCTGTCCGCCTGCACCGCTAGACCGGTAGGTATCAATGCGAAGGTCCTCTTCATTGATCTCCACATCTAAGTCCTCTTCAATATCCGGCATAACATCACAGGATACAAAGGAGGTCTGACGTTTGCCCGCGGCATTAAACGGTGAGATGCGCACCAGACGGTGAACTCCCTTTTCCGACTTTAAATACCCATAGGCATTGGGCCCGTTGATCTGTACCGTAACGGATTTAATGCCCGCTTCATCCCCGTCAAGGTAATCAAGGACTTCCAAAGAAAAGCCCTTTTTCTCCGCCCAACGGCAGAACATACGGTACAGCATGCCGCACCAGTCACAGGATTCGGTTCCTCCCGCACCTGCGTTAAGCTTTAAGATGGCATTGTGACCATCATACTCTCCGGACAGCAGGGTGTTGATGCGCATGTCTTCCAGCTTTTCCTTGAACTGATTTAACATCTCTTCAACTTCCGGAACCAGGGATGGGTCATTTTCCTCATTTCCCATCTCGATCATCACGCCAATGTCTTCATACTGCTGCTCTAAGTCCTTATAGGTCTGAACCGTATCTTTTAAATTCTTTGCAAGCTGTACAATCTTTGTTGACTTTTCAGGATCCTCCCAAAAGCCCGGTTCTTCCATGGACTTGTCCAGCTCATCGATTCTCTTTAACTTATTATCTAAGTCAAAGTGAATCCCTCACTTCCACTAATGGTTTTTCAAATGTTGATAATTCGTATTTGTACTGATCTAACTCTACCACTGTGTCACCCACTTTCTGAATTTAATTATTTATCTATACAAAATTGGAGTCCGGTCCTTAAAAAGGGTGCGAACTCCAATTTTATAAAAATACTATACTAATTTACGTCCGCAGCACTGCTTGTATTTCTTACCGGAACCGCATGGACACGGATCATTGGGATATACCTTGGCTTCCACTTTCTTTACCGGTGCCTTGGGAGAGCTTTCATCCTTATTGGTTCCAGTCACCTTGGCAGCCGGTTCTCTCTCCACCTTCTGCTCCACGCGGATGTGGAATAAGATTCTTACGGTATCCTCCCGAATGGCCGCAGCCATCTCATCAAACATCTGATATCCGCTCATCTTATATTCCACCAGCGGATCTCTCTGTCCGTAAGCCTGCAGGCCGATGCCCTGACGCAGCTGATCCATGTCGTCAATATGGGACATCCATTTATTATCAATTACCTTTAAGAGAATTACCCGCTCGATTTCACGGATCTGTTCTCCATCAGGGAATTCTGCTTCCTTGGATTCATACAGCTTAATTGCTTCTTCCTTCAGCATATGCTTCAGTTCATTCTTCCTGATCTTCTTATCCTCCGGAAGAGTGACGGGCTGCAGCGGAATGATGGGGAGAAGAAGGTTGTTAAGCTCGCCCAAATCCCATTCCTCCGGCGCCTGGTCGTCGCTGACGGAAAGATCTACCGCATTTTCCACAATATCCGTCACCATCTTTAAGATGAAATCACGCATATTGTCTCCATCCAGAACCTTTCTTCTCTCCTCATAGATCACTTCACGCTGTTCGTTCATGACCTCATCGTATTTCAAAAGGTTCTCACGGATGCCGTAGTTGTTTGTCTCAATCTTCATCTGAGCCTTTTCAATGGCGTTTGAGAGCATCTTGTGTTCGATCTGCTCTCCTTCCGGCACGCCAAGGGTATTGAACATGCCTACCAGACGTTCGGAACCAAACAGACGCATTAAGTCATCTTCAAGGGAGATGTAAAATCTGGATTCTCCCGGATCACCCTGACGTCCGGAACGGCCGCGCAGCTGGTTATCAATACGGCGGGATTCATGACGTTCTGTACCAATGATCTTTAAGCCGCCTGCTGCCTTTGATTCATCGTCAAGCTTGATATCCGTACCACGGCCTGCCATGTTGGTTGCAATGGTAACAGCCTTATGCACACCTGCATCCGCTACGATCTCAGCTTCCAGCTCATGATATTTTGCATTGAGCACCTTGTGGGGAATGCCCCGGCGCCGCAACATATTGCTTAACATTTCAGAGGTTTCAATGGTAATGGTACCTACCAGGACAGGCTGTCCCTTCTCGTAAGCGATCTCCACCTCATTGCATACCGCCTCAAATTTCTCTTTCTTTGTTTTATAAACGGCATCCTCCTGATCAATACGGGCAATGGAACGGTTGGTCGGGATGGAAATGGCATCCATGCCGTAGGTATTACGGAATTCCTTTTCTTCTGTAAGGGCAGTACCAGTCATCCCTGCTTTTTTATTATACTTATTAAAGAAGTTCTGGAAGGTGATGGTGGCAAGAGTCTTGCTCTCCCTGCGCACATTTACGTGCTCCTTGGCTTCAATCGCCTGATGGAGTCCGTCGGAATAACGTCTGCCGGGCATGATACGTCCGGTAAACTCATCAACGATCAGTACCTCGTCATCCTTTACAACATAATCCTTATCCCGGAACATGAGGTAATTGGCACGGAGGGCCAGAATGATGTTATGCTGAATCTCTAAGTTCTGGGGATCAGATAAGTTCTCGATGTGGAAGAACTGCTCTACCTTATCCACACCCTGTTCGGTCAAGTTGACAACCTTGTCCTTTTCATCCACGACAAAGTCGCCGGTTTCCGTAATCTCTTCTCCCATAATGGCTGCCATCTTGGAAAATTCCCCGGAAGTCTCGCCCCTTTCCAACTGGTGGGCCAGAATATCACAAACCTCATAGAGCTTTGTGGACTTGCCGCTCTGTCCGGAAATAATAAGAGGCGTTCTTGCCTCATCAATTAATACGGAGTCAACCTCATCAATGATACAAAAGTCTAAATTTCTTAAAACCATCTGTTCCTTATAGATGGCCATGTTATCTCTCAGATAATCAAAACCAAGCTCGTTGTTGGTTACATAGGTAATGTCGCAGTTGTATGCGGCACGTCTTTCGTCAGAATTCATGGAGTTAAGCACAACCCCGACAGTCAGTCCCAGGAACTCATGAACTCTTCCCATCCACTCAGCATCTCGTTTTGCCAGGTAATCATTGACCGTTACGATCTGGACTCCATTGCCTGCCAAAGCATTTAAATAAGCTGGGCAGGTAGATACCAGGGTCTTACCTTCACCTGTCTTCATTTCGGAAATACGTCCCTGATGAAGAACGATTCCGCCAATGAGCTGTACACGGAAATGTTCCATATTAAGAACTCTTCGTGCTGCCTCTCTCACCGTTGCATAAGCTTCCGGTAAAATATCATCAAGAGTCTCGCCTGATGAAAGCCTTTCCTTAAAGAGCCTTGTGTTATTCCGCAGCTCCTCATCCGTAAGTGCAACCATGGTCGGACGCAGAGCTTCTATCTTATCCACAATAGGTTCTATTAATTTCAATTCTCTTTCACTATGAGTTCCAAATATTTTTTGAACGAAGTTCATATTTCATTCTCCTACTCTTCTTAACGATATACACGATACAATCTCGTATATTGTAGCACTAACTCCTTCTTAATTCAACGAATTCATAAAAAATTAACATTCTGGTAATAAACAGGGCCTGTTATTACCAGGTCCTTCCTTTTTCCACAGCAATCAACGGCAAATCTGGAAAAATTTATGGTCAATCTGACACATTGCACAAAAAACTTGTTCGATTCTCCGCTTTTCCACATTATCCACATCCCATTGTGTATTTTTCCCCCACTTTTATCCCCACGATGAAATCCCATAATTAGTGGAAAAAACAGTTATGCACCGAGTTATCCACATTATCCACATTTTTTCTCCACAGATTCCCATATTTCCCATCCCGCTATCAACCTGGGATATTTTTGTATATATGTCATAAAATTTCCTTTTTCGACGGAAAATACCCTTTTTCCCTTGACTTTTTTTTATACCCATCTATAGTTTTTCAATAAACAGACAAAATAATAAGTAGAGACATTTTACAAAAAATTACCAATAATTATCTTATAATTTTACAATGTAATTGAATTGTTCTCAAAAATATGCTATACTATAACCATCTCAAGAAAAAGGAGCTGATGACTTATGCGTTTTACAATTACAGGGAGAAATATTGAGGTAACACCAGGATTACGCGAGGCAATCGAGGACAAGCTTGGAAAGTTGGACCGTTTCTTCGCTCCTGCCACAGAAGCAACAGTAAGACTCAGCGTGCAGAAAGAAATACAAAAAATTGAAGTGACTATTCCAGTGAAAGGACATATAATCAGAGCGGAAGAATCCAGTACAGACATGTACGTTTCCATTGATCTTGTAGAAGAGATCCTGGAACGCCAGTTGAAAAAATATAAGAACAAATTAATCGATAAAAAACTGAACGTCCCCTCCTTTTCCAAAGCTTTTCTGGAAGATGAAACCCAGGCAGACGATTATGTGGAGATCGTTAAGACAAAGAAATTTGCCATAAAGCCCATGGATCCGGAAGAAGCCTGTGTTCAGATGGAACTTCTTGGTCACAGCTTCTATGTATTCTTAAATGCGGATACAGATGAAGTCAATGTGGTTTACAAAAGAAAAGGCGGCTCCTACGGCCTGATTGAACCGGAATTTTAGCCGAATCAAGAACATGCTGCGAGGTGGATTGCGAATTTCCGCCTGCCAACCTGCAAAAAACAGCCGGAGCAATAAGCTACGGCTGTTTTTCTCATATTCTATTCCACTACTCCCAATAATTATTTTATTTCAACAGCAGTGTAAGCACCTCTTTCAACTGCCCGATCACAGCCGTAGCCGCACTCTGATCTATAAGCTCCCCATGCTGCGGCTTTAAGGCGTATACCTTCAATCCTGCATTTAATGCTGCTGCAATACCAGATGGAGAATCTTCTACCGCAAATGCCTGATCTGGAGCCAGCCCCAACGCATGCAACGCCTTTCTATAAATCTCGGGATCCGGCTTGTGGGCGCTGCATTCCATTCCGCTAATACGGTAATCCACAAGACCATTGATTCCAGCTGCATCAATCATGGCATCAATGGACCCCAAATCCGATGAGGAGGCAATGCCAATTTTCAAACCCTGTTTTTTCAGAATGGTGAACAGGGGCATAACCTGCGGATTCACCAACTCTTTGTAACGTACCGGATAATGCGCCCGGTATTCGCGATACTCCATCAGCATATCTTGACGCAGGATCGGATTATCCGGAACAAGGGCTTCCCAGATGGCTTCATCATTGGAACCGATAAAATTCAGACCTGCTTCAAAGCGAAACTGCTTTTCCATCAGAAATGCTTCACGACGTTTTTGATAGAAATGTTCTGTATCAGCCAGGACTCCATCCATATCAAATACAATTCCTTTAACCATATCTATTTATCTCCATCTCTTTATCTGTGATAGCTGAACCACTCTCCCCTGCACACTTGTCTTATCTTAATACTCCAGCTTCCACATATAACGGCGTTTTGACAGCGGATGCTGGCGGATGCTGGACAGTTCTTCCGCATACACGCGAAACACTGCAGTATGTAAAAGTGGGTTGAAATAAGTGGCAACATCACTGCTGATTATAGAAGACAGTCCATAATCCTTGGCATCAACCACTGTTGTCAATGCATTGAAACGCTGTAAGAAGGTCAAAGCCCGTGCGTCAATGTTACGAGTCTTGCCGTCATTCATCAGCAGGATAAATGGAACATTCTTATCAACAATTTCGAATGGCCCATGGAAAAACTCACCGGAATTGAAACTGCCGGAATTGATCCACTGCATCTCCATCATCAGGCAAATAGAGGTGGAATAAGCAACCTCTGTACTTCCGCCGCTGGACATTACATATACAACAGGTGCATCCTTATATTCCTCTGCGAACTGTTTTGCGGCTTTCTTTGCGGACTGGGCGCTTTTCTCGGCCAGTTCAAAAATCTTGCCGAACCCATCAATCATCTTATCATATTTGTCATATCCGTCTGTCTGTTGCAGGATTTCCAGGGCGAGAGCCATCACATAGCCCATTTTCTCCAATTTCGCTGCATAATTTGCCTCAAATCCATGGATAATACTGTAGTCCGCATCTTTTGTCAGTGCAGAACCAGATGCATGGGTCACACTAATCACGGTTGCACCAGCCGCCTTAGCCACTGAATTTGCCTCTACAGTCTCTGGAGTACTTCCCCCCAAAGAAGCAGAGATTACTACCGTGGTATCCCCTAGCCAGTCCGGAGTGTCATAGTTAAATTCATTGGCAGTGAAGTGGGACACGCGAAGCTTCTTACTGGCATTGGACAGAAAATATTTTGCCGGATAAAGCTCACTTTTGGAAGCACCACAGCCTACAAATGCTACGTTTTCAATGGTATGATCCGCAACAATGGTAGATACAATTTCTTTCACCTGGTTCAAATTGATATTGTACATAATAAAATTCTCCTCTTTCATTCATCTTTTTATATCGTTTTAAATAACAAAACACACATTTAATAATTGATTACGCCAGAATCCCCAGTGCATTGATCACAATACCGCCCACAATGCAGACTATAAGCAATGCGCCAGTCGGTATCTTCTTACGAATCAGGGTAAACATGGCCAATGTGACCAGAAGGTTGAGTGTTTGTGGCAGAATACTGTCAACCACATCCTGCAATACTAATCCTGTGCTTGCAAATGCGACTGGAGTTGTAATGCCAACCATACTTGCTACCATCGCTCCAACTACCATCAGCCCCACGACTCCACAAACAAACATCAGCTGATCCATCAGACCGCCGCCCTGCAATTTTGTCAGATATTTGCTTCCCATGGTATAGCCGAGCTTACCGGCGAACCAGGTTACCAACCATGCTGGAATAAAGGAGAGCACAATGGCCAGGACCGGTCCTAAAATACTCCCCTGCTGTGCCAGAGAGATACCAAGTCCAAATGCGATAACACGAACCGTACCCTGAAAGAACGAATCGCCCACACCAGATAATGGTCCCATCAGAGAAGTCTTCACTGCATTGATTGTGTCCGGGTTAAACTCCTCTCTGTCCGCTGCATACTGCTCCTCCATGGAAGCCGCCAGTCCAAGTGTAAATGCACTAGTCTGGGGGGTGCAGTTGTAAAAAGCCATATGCCGCTTGTATGCTTCCTGCTTATGAGCTTTCTGAACCGGGTCATTCTCATCAGGATACAACTCATCTAAGGTCGGCGCAATCCCATACAAGAACCCCATATTCATCTGGCGTTCATAGTTCCAGGATGCCTGAATCGCCCATGATCTCCAGAAAAACTGAAGATATTTTCTGAAATCAGACCGCTTGCCTGGCTCTGTCTTTGTATTACTCATATATTTTCCTCCTTATAAATCGTCTTCTAACGGATCTGAATCGTCCAGGGTTCTGCCAGAAGCAGAAGCCGCTGAGACTGTACCGCGAAATTTCAGACCATTAAGAATAATTGCAATAATCACTGCAAAGATAGCAATTGCCGTAATATTCAGTCCCAAGTAGCCAACCATAAAGAATCCCAGTACAAAATAAACCGTAAGCTCCCTGTTCATCATGGAAGACATTAAAAGTGCAATACCATAGGCTGTAAGTAATTTACTTCCCAGATTCAGACCATCCGTAAACCAGGCCGGAATGACGCTGACAATGTACTGTACCATATTTGTACCTGCATATACTGCCAGAAAGATTGGAATAAAATACATCAAGGAATAACACAGAGTGCCCCACACAATATGCATCCGGTAAGCCTGTTTAAATTTCCCCTGCACAATGGCTCTGTCTGCAACATGGGTCAGATTTGCCAGAAGCGTTCTGATAAGAACGCCAAGCACTTGTCCAAGCACTGCGATTGGAACCGCAAGAGCCAGAGCTGTCTCCATGGTGGCATCTGTCAAAATGGCAAATGCACAGGTGATAATTGCTGCCATGTTCATATCTGGCGGAGCTGCTGCACCAATATTTACAATACCAAGACTTATAAGTTCTAATGATGCTCCTACCGCAAGTCCGGTAGGCAGATCGCCTAGAACCAGACCCACAAGAGTACAGGTGATCAGTGGACGCTCCAGATTCAAACGCCCAAGAATTCTGGAATCCAGAATGCACATCACCCCAATCAATCCCAGAATGATAGAAATACCTAACATAGTATGACTCCTCCTATATTTATTGTTTCAGAATCTACAGAGCCAAAGTTTCTGATTTGTGACTCGGCGTCTGCTGTACATTCAGCTTGATGCCCATATTAAAAAGACAATGGGTATCTTCCACTTCACTCTCTGTCAGGAAAATGGAACTGGCATACTGTTTAGTTCCCTCTCTGTTTGCCTGTGCACCATAGTTGATTTCCTTAATTTTCGGATAAGCCTCGCAGAAAGCCCGCAGAGTTTTTGTGTTTCCAAAAATCATCATAATGTTCTCATTTAATGTTTCGACCTTCGGCATCTTGGCCAGGGTTGTCTCCAGGCTGAAGATATTCAGCCTTACCCCCACTGGCTTGCTGAGAGAAAGAGCTGTCTTCTTAAGCTCATCGGAAGCTGCCTCATCATCTACAATGATAATACGCTGTGCACCCACATAGCCAGTCCATGCAAACACCACTTGTCCGTGAAGTAACCTGTAATCCAATCTTACTAATTTAATCATAAATCTCCCCCATTTTCTGCTGCTGCACCCTTTATCATTTCTGTGCAGTCAATAATCTGTTCCTTTGCCTGATGAATCGCATCTCTTAAAATTCCCCCGGTCCACGGTTCTGTATGCATAGCCAGACTAAGCACCAAACTAAGGTTCATTCCGCAGATAATCCGGATATCGGAATAATCCGTGAGTAACGTCATCATGTCATTATTCACACTTCCGCCAAGTATATCTGTCAGAATCACCACCTGATCTCCCGGTTCGAACTTCTCCAGCAACCGACGCGTGACCGTCACGATAGTCTCTGATTCGTCCCTTGTTGTGGCAACCACATAGAGGTTGGGCAGTTCTCCCAGTACCATTTGAAGGGTATCCTTGATTCCCGCAGACATTCCGGCGTGAGAAGCAAGAATTATTCTGTTCATTTGCATTCTCCTTTCATAAATTTAAACCCCAACATTAAAGTTATATCGTTTCAGACATCATAGACGTCTGTGTTGTTATGTAATTTTACAACCAATCCCATCAACTGTCAAGTTTTATTGTATAAAAAATATAACTTTGTAGCTTTTATTTTAAATAAGCCTTATATTTTATGCATAACCATCAAAAACCTTTTATAAGAACATTTCTCTTCAAATATCTTGACAGTTTTTTTAAAAAAATGTATAGTGGGATTAATTATCATAAGACGTTATGATGATTATAGATGATAAGGAGAATTTTTATGAATGAAGGAAATGTAGCCCCGCTATATCAGCAGATTAAAGAAGATATCAAGGCCACCATTGAACAGGGAAAGTATAAAGTAAAAGAACAGATTCCATCCGAACCAGAGCTAAGCGCAGAATATTCCGTCAGCCGTATCACCATAAGGCGTGCAATAGAGGAACTGTGCAGTGAAGGATACCTGATAAAACGTCAGGGACGGGGAACCTTTGTAAGTGCACCGCGCATCCACCGCAAGATTGCTGAAGGAAACCGCCTGGAAAGCTTCACAAAAACATGTCAAAACTATGGTATGCAGGCCGGTGCAAAACTCATCAGCCGGCAGATTGTACCCGTTCGAAAGGACGATAAGGATTTCTTTGGATTTGGATCTGATGAACTGCTGCTCTATATCGAGAGAGTGCGGACCGCAGATGGACTTCCCATTTTTCTTGAAAATCTTTTTCTCCCATATCAGAAATACAGGGCATTAATGGATGAAAATTTAAATGACTGCTCCATGTTTGAAACCATCGAGCGTGTCGGCAAAAAAGCCATTCATGATACTTCCCGTCGCAGTCTGGAGATTGCTCGCGCTTCCTCAGATCAGGCACAGAAGTTGGGCATACCCGTTGGCGAACCGCTTTTGCACATGAACTGCTATTTCATCGACCAGGACGGCATCCCCCTCTGTATAGGTCGCCAATATTATGTGGGCAGCAGATATATGTTTGAGTTATAATATCTCTAGTAACTGTATCTAAAAAACTACGTAAAAGAAAAGCCCACTTTTACATGGGCCTTTTTAGCATATGTTTTTTTAGTTTTAGTTTTTCAGAGCAGTCTGAACAGCCAGGACAATTGTCCTGGCTGCTTTTTCTAATGCTTAGATTCGTGTCAGATACCGCTCTACGCTGGTAATGGCATTTGCACCGTCAGAAACAGCTGTGGAAACCTGGCGAAGCTGCTTGGTGCGCACATCGCCGGCTGCAAAGATTCCGGGAATATTGGTTTCACAGTCCTCACCGGCCTTTATATAGCCATGATCCATCTCCACTAAGTTGTTAAACGCTTCGCTTTGCGGGTTGATTCCTACCGCTATGAACACTCCGTCTACCGCAAGCTTTTTCGATTCCTCGGTCTTGGCGTTCTTTATGGTCAGGGATTCCACCTGGTCTCCGCCTTCGATCTCCTCTACCACGGTATCCCAGATGATCTCCACATTTTTCTGGTTAAACAGCTGGGTCTGCAAAGTCTTTGCCCCTCTCAGCTTATTTCTCCTATGAATTAAGTATACCTTTTTACACATTCTGGCCAGGAAAATGGCATCTTCAATGGCAACGTCGCCGCCGCCCACCACTGCCGCCACCTTATTGCGGAAAAATGCACCGTCACAGGTAGCGCAGTAGGAAACTCCCATGCCCGTAAGCTCCTCTTCACCGATTACGCTCAGCTTCCGGTGCTGGGCTCCGGTAGCGATGATGACCGATTTTGTTGCGTAGGCCCTCTCTTCTCCTACTACGGTAAATTCTCCGTCAGACGCTTCGATCCGAAGGACCTCGTCTGTGGAAAACTCTGCTCCCAGCTTCTCTGCATGCTCCCGGAACTTCATTCCAAGATCATAGCCGTTAATTCCAGGCAGCCCCGGGTAATTATCCACTTCATAAGTATTAAGGACCTGCCCGCCGCTTGCCACCTCTTTTTCAATCACTACCATCTTAAATTCAGCCCTTTTACCATAAACCGCAGCCGAAAGCCCCGCGGGCCCGGAGCCGATGATCACTACATCATAAATCTCATTCATATTTATCTACCTGCTTTCTCTATTCTATCTGATATTAAGTTTTCTATCTTCATTATATCTCACCAGCCCTTAAGTATGCAATGCCTGGTCTGTAACAAAATCACCAAAAATGCAAATAGTCCTTTATCCGACCACGTTGCATTATTCCTGACGATTTGATAGAATAAAGATATCATAAATCGACAGAAGGAGTGATGTTATGCCTAGAAAAACAGTACTTATAACGGGAGCTTCCCGGGGAATCGGAAAAGCTGTTGCCGTTAAATTTGCTAAAAAAGGATACAACGTGGTCATCAACTGCCTTCACAGTGAGGACCGACTTGTACAAGTAAAAAAGGAGCTGGAAGCATATCAGGTATCTTGTCTTTCCTGCATGGGGGACATGGGGGACATGAACCAGTGCCAGGCGCTCTTTGAACAGGTGCGCAAGCAGTTTGGTACACTGGATGTCCTGGTTAATAACGCCGGCATCTCCTACATCGGCCTGTTGCAGGATATGAGCACGGATGCCTGGGACCGGATTATCCGCACCAACTTAACGTCAGTATTCAACTGCTGCAAGCTGGCCATTCCCGGAATGGTAGAAAAAAAGCAAGGAAAGATCATTAACATCTCTTCTGTATGGGGAATATCAGGTGCCTCCTGCGAAGTCGCTTATTCCGCTACAAAAGGCGGTATCAACGCTTTTACAAAGGCTCTTGCCAAGGAACTGGCTCCAAGCAATATCCAGGTCAACGCCGTTGCCTGCGGCGCCATTGATACGGAAATGAACCAGTTTCTGGAGGAGGATGAATTAATCGCTCTCATCGATGGGATTCCGGCCGGACGGCTGGGAAAAGCAGAGGAGGTAGCTGATTTAGTATACCACCTGGGCTATAAAAATTCCTATCTGACCGGGCAGATCATCGGCCTTGACGGAGGCTGGCTTTAATTTAATACCCCTTACTAAATCATATGTTGGAAAACCCCTGGTGTATACTGACGCCATGGAAAACAGGCTCCCTCGCCGGAGCGCTGGACTTTCCCTATAAAAAGGCACCCGGAAAAAGTAAACCTCTTTCCGGGTGCCCTGATTTCTTAAGCCTGTGCTTTTTCTACCTGAACGATAGCAGTCTTCTGCATAGGAATCCTGCAGTTCTTATTGTTGCCGAACTCTACAATAACCGTATCATCTGTCATATCAATGATCACACCATAAAAACCACCGGAGGTCAAAACGCTGTCTCCGATTGCAATGTTTGCAAACATCTCCTGCTGTTTCTTTTTCTCCCTTTTCTGGGGTCTGATTGCGATAAAATACATGAAGCCAAAGATCACCGCGATATAAATGACCCAAAAGCCCACGCCCATGGTACCGCCTGTTGCTGAAAACATAACCATTTCCTCCTTATATAACGATCCGCCTGCTGCTTGTCCCCTATTTTAGGAGGTCTGACCTGCCATCATACGGCCAAGCTTCTGCTCCTTGTATTCCCCATAACTGTGGTTCTCAATTGCATCGCGGATCTCTTCCATCATTGTATTATAAAAATATAAATTATGCAATACACATAATCTCATGCCAAGCATTTCTTTTGCCTTTAAAAGGTGCCTGATATAGGCCCTGCTGTAGGAACGGCAGGCCGGACACCCACATCCCTCTTCAATGGGCCTGTGGTCCAGCTCATATTTGGCATTAAATAAATTCATTTTTCCATGATTGGTATATACATGACCATGGCGGCCGTTCCTTGACGGATATACGCAGTCAAAAAAGTCCACGCCCCTGTCTACGGACTCTAAAATATTGGCGGGAGTTCCCACTCCCATCAGATAGGTTGGCTTATTCTCCGGCAGATAAGGTACCGTCTCATCTAATATCCTGTACATCTCCTCATGGCTTTCTCCCACAGCCAGTCCGCCTAAGGCATAGCCGTCCAAGTCCATAGCGGATATGGTTTTTGCATGGGCGATGCGGATATCTTCAAAGGTTCCGCCCTGGTTAATGCCGAATAACAGCTGGTCCCTGTTTAAGGTATCAGGCAGGGTATTAAGCCTTGCCATTTCAGTACGGCACCGTTCCAGCCATCTGGTGGTACGGTCTACGCTGTTTTGCATATATTCCCTTGTGGCCGGATGAGGCGGGCATTCGTCAAAGGCCATGGCAATGGTAGATGCCAGGTTAGACTGGATCTGCATGCTCTCTTCCGGACCCATGAAAATCTTGTGCCCGTCTATATGGGACTGGAAGTAAACGCCTTCCTCCTTTATTTTCCTTAAGCCGGTCAGGGAAAATACCTGAAAACCGCCTGAATCCGTAAGAATGGGACGGTCCCAGTTCATAAAACGGTGAAGGCCGCCAAACTCTTTGATTAATTTATCGCCGGTACGCACATGAAGATGGTAGGTATTGGACAGTTCTACCTGGGTTCTGATCTCACGGAGATCATCTGTGGAAACAGCCCCTTTAATGGCTCCTACCGTACCCACGTTCATGAATACCGGGGTCTGGATGGTGCCGTGAACAGTGGTTACCTCGCCCCGCTTTGCGCGTCCATCCTTTGCAATGATCTTATAATTCATCTGTTTTTTTCCCTTTTCCTGCCCACGCTTTTGGGGTACAAAGGTAATATCCGTAGGATATTAACGATTATCAGTTACTTTTGTATTCTCATTCTTCCGCCAAAGCCGCCTTGATCATGATGGCGCATTCGATCCGCTTCTTCTGCATTTCACAGCCGATATCGTAAGCATCCGTGATACTTCCGTGGAAGTTGTGGGAGTTAGCCGCACAGCCTCCGCTGCAGTAAAACCTGGCAAAGCAGTCCCGGCACTTGTCCTTTGCATAAACATTGCAAAGCTTGAACTCATCACGGATCTCTGAATTTGTTACGCCTGTATCCACGTTGCCAAGAAGGAATTTTTCCTCACCCACAAACTGGTGGCACGGATAAAAATCTCCCCATGGAGTCACCGCCAGATACTCGGTTCCGGAACCACAGCCGGACAGGCGCTTTGCCACACATGGGCCCTGGTTTAAGTCAATATTAAAGTGGAAGAAATTGAATCCCTTTCCTTCCTTCTGCCTGTTAATGTATTCCACAGCAAGATCATCATACTCTTTTAAGATCTGGGGAAGGTCTTCCTCTCTGATGGCATACTCCTCTTCCGGCTGTGCCACCACAGGCTCTATGGACATACTTGTAAAGCCAAGATCCGCAAATTCCAGGACATCCTTTGCAAAATCCATATTATGGCGGGTAAAGGTTCCTCTGATGTAATAATCTTTGGTTTCCCGAAGCCGGGCAAATTTCTGGAATTTGGGAACGATCAGCTCGTAGCTGCCTTTTCCGTTGCGGAAGGGACGCATATTGTCATTGACTTCTTTACGGCCATCAAGGCTTAAGACCACATTGCTCATTTCCCGGTTGCAGAACTCCATGATCTCATCGTTTAACAGAACACCGTTGGTGGTCATGGTAAAACGGAAGTTCTTATTATATTCTTTCTCTTTTTTCCGTCCGTATTCAACAAGCTGCTTTACTACGTCCCAATTCATCAGCGGCTCTCCGCCAAAAAAGTCCACTTCTAAGTTTCTTCGGTTCCCGGAATTGGCAATGAGAAAGTCCAGGGCCTTTTTCCCCACTTCAAAGGACATCAGAGCCCGTCTGCCATGGTACTCCCCTTCTTCTGCAAAGCAATACTTGCAGGCCAGGTTGCAGTCATGGGCAATATGTAAGCAAAGAGCCTTTACCACTGTCTGCCGCTTTTTAAAATCGATCACATAATCGTGATACATATCCTTTGTAAAAAGCTCTCCCTTATCGATCAGATACTGAATCTCCTCCAGCACCTCTTCTACTTCTGTCTCTCCGTATGTTTCAGAAAGGCTGGTCCGCACTTTTTCTCCAACCTCTTTAGGAAGGGGCTGGCCCTCTTCCATCTCCGGAACCATTCCTGCGGCGGTCTCTACGGCATCATACATGACCGGATCCACAGAATGAACAGAACCGCTGTTGACATCCATAATAATATGGAAGCCATTGCTGATATATTGATGAATCACTTGTATTCTCCTTAATTGAAAAGATTAACCTGTTATTGGTTTTTGGCAGACAAGCGAATGAACCCCTACCGTCATCACGACCGTAGGGGCATCTGCTCATCTGCCTTATGGCTATTCTATACAGTTTAAAATTATTAACGGTTGCTGTTCTCGCAGCTCTGGTTTCCTACTGTACAGGATGTCTTGCATGCTGACTGGCAGGAAGTCTGGCATTCGCCGCAGCCGCCTTTTTTCATGGACTCTTTTAATGTACTGGAATTTAAAGTCTTCACGTGTTTCATATACTTACACCTCCTGTATTTGCCTAATTCTTTGAGATTATACCACATGTTTTAGGCGAGTGCAAGATGAATTGCCCCAGGGAACATGGGAATTTGCCGGCTTCTTCGGGCTATCTATCTATATCCAGAGAAAACAGGCTGTATCAATTTTATTATTAGGACATCCAAGAATATCCTTCCTACCCATAGAATATACTGAACCAGAAGACAAGATATAAGGAGTAGTTAAATGGAAAAATCAAAGCTTCAGGTCACGCTAAGAAACCTTCTTATCACCTACATACTGACCGGAATCCTGCTGGTGGTCCTGGCCTTAGCACTTTATAGATTCCGGCTGAAGGAAGGACAGATACGCCTGGGTGTCAATGCGGTTTATATCATCGCCTGTCTCTTTGGCGGGGTCTTAATGGGAAAGAGCATACGGCACCGAAGATTCTTCTGGGGCCTTTTGCTGGGACTTCTATATTTCCTGGTACTCTTAGCCGTATCCTTTTTATTAAACAAAGGCTTAAACGGCTCCATGAACCAGCTCCTCACCACCATGGCCATCTGCGCAGTCAGCGGAACCGCGGGGGGAATGCTAAGCTGACAGGAGGGTCCCGGGACACGCAGGAGGGAGAGCAGAAGCAATCAGCTTCCCTCTCCCTTCTGTTCCGGTCCTCCGGCAAATCAGCAAATGCCCGCAAAAACACTGGCCAGCCAATCACTTAGTGAGGCAAATACATCCGAACCTTATCGATCCTGTTTTTGTCCAGCTCGTCCACAACAAGGCGGATTTCGCCGCAGACAACCTCCTCCCCCTGTTCCGGGAGCCTGTCAAGCTGTCCGATGATCAGACCGCCGATGGAATCATAATCTTCAGACTCCAGTTCAAGGTTCAGCCTGTCATTTAAATCATCAAGCTTCATGGAGCCTTCTACCAGATATTCAAAGGGTTCCACCTCAACCAGTTCATTTTCTTCATCCTCGTCATACTCATCCCGGATCTCACCCACGATTTCTTCCAGTAAATCTTCCAGAGTTATCATACCTGCCGTTGCTCCGTATTCATCTAAAACGATAACAACGTTATTGCAGGTCTGGCGCATCTCCAACATAAGTTCCGCAGTTTTTTTATACTCGTATGTATAGAGCGGCTCTCTTAAAAAATTCCTGATATTGAAATCATCTGTTCTGTCCACGAGAAGCAGATCCTTCATATTGATGATTCCGATCACATTGTCACTGGTTTCCTCGTATACCGGAATCCTGGTGTACATTTCCTGCCGGAAAATATCGATCAACTCATCATAGGAAGCATTGACCTCTACCAGGGTCATGTCAATACGGGGAATCATAATGTCACGTGCCACAGAATCACCAAAATCAAACACGTTATTAATGATCTTTCTCTCCTCTGATTCTATCACGCCTTCCTCATGGCTCACATCCACAATGGTACGCAGTTCATCCTCTGTGATAGGCTCCTGCTTCCTGTTAGGGTTCACATGGATAAAGCGCAAAAAACCTGATGAAAGGATATGAATCACGTTAATGACCGGTGTCATGACAATCATAAAAGCATAGATCACTTTTGCATATTTTAAAGATATTATTTCGGAATACAAGGTAGAAATGGTTTTCGGGGATATCTCGCCGAATACCAGAATGACTAGCGTAAGGATACCGGTTCCAATGCCTATGGCCTTATTGCCCCAAATGCTCATAACCAGTGTGGTGGACATGGACGAGGCAGTTAAGTTTACCACATTGTTACCGACCAGAATCGCACTGAGCATCTTACCTTGATTCTCTAAAATCTTAGCTAGCGTAATGGCGTTCTTATTGCCTGCCTCCGCTAAATTCCGTACTCTGATTTTATTCACCGTAGTAAGCGCAGTCTCAGCCGATGAGAAGAATGCTGATAATCCAACTAATAAAAATAACATAAGCAACTGTATATAGTCACTCGAATCCAAAAAAATCAACTCCTGTTTTATAATATTTTATCATTGATTTTACAATAGAAAAGCGGCCATGTCAAGAAGACAGCCGCTTTTTACGTATTTTCTGCCAAGCTTTCCGGCAGTGCCACCCCCTTTTATGGGGTGTAAAGGAATACCTGCAGGGTGTTACATCTTACCGTTCTTTAAAAGCCTTTATGATTTCCACCACAAGTACAATTCCGGCTCCCAGAAAAATGAACAGGTCACCCAGATTGAACACTACTTTTTTAAGCTTTCCATACTGAATGCTGAAATAATCCACTACATAATGACGGACCAGCCTGTCGTACAGATTGCTGACCGCACCTCCCAGGGCAACGGACAGGGCAAGTTTCTCCAAAATGTTCCCTTTTCTTTGAAGAAGGCCTGCTAACATTCCTCCGATAAAGGAAGCAACTGCCAGGGGAACCATCTGCACCATGGACCGATGTTCCTTAAAATAGCCGAAGGAAAAACCGGCATTATGATTCTTATGCAGCATAATTTTTCCGCCGCTTCCCTCCAGTTCCTTGGGAAAGCATGCTTCTTCCTGATCCTCAATGGCGCTTTTTATTAAAAGATCCAGTGCAGCCAGCAATGCAATGATACCAATAAATACCATGACCAACGCTCCTTCCGTCCTTATTATCTCCACTCTTTTGTATTTTTTATCCCTGACCCAGGAATTCCAGCTTTATTAACATCTCATCTGGATGAGCGGCCCGCCGTTCTTGTCTAAATAAGCTCTCGTTATAACCACTGATCCGATGTTAGGATCCTTGGGAACCTCATACATGATATCAAGCATGAAATTTTCTATAATGGCTCTTAAGGCTCTTGCTCCTGTCTTTTTCTTAAGAGCTTCTTCCGCGATCCATTCCAATGCCTCATCCTCAAATACCAGATTCACCTCATCAAGCTCCAAAAGCTTTTTATACTGTTTTAAGATGGCGTTTTTCGGTTCCTTTAAAACCCGGACCAACAGCTCCTTATCCAAAGATTTCAGGGTCACAGTAATGGGCAGACGGCCTAAAAATTCCGGAATCATACCGAACTTACGTAAATCCTCATTGGTCACGTGAGACAAAATATTAGGGTCCTTCTCGTACCGGTCTTTTAATTCGGCCGAAAAACCAATGGATGACTTTTCCTTCAGCCGCTCCTTTATGATATCCTCTAAGTCCGGGAACGCTCCTCCGCAGATGAAAAGGATATTCTCGGTACTCACCGCAGTCATTGGGGTGAGGGCATTTTTCTGGTTGGAACCCACCGGAACCTCCACGGTACTTCCCTCTAAGAGCTTTAAAAGCTCCTGCTGCACAGACTCCCCGCTTACATCCCTGCTGTTGGTATTCTTCTTTTTTGCAATTTTATCGATCTCGTCAATAAATATAATCCCCCGTTCCGCCTTTTCCACATCATTGTCAGCCGCTGTAAGCAGCTTGGAAACCACACTCTCTATGTCATCGCCTATATATCCGGCTTCTGTAAGGGAAGTGGCATCAGCAATTGCCAGGGGAACATCAAGAAGCTTTGCCAGGGTCTTAACCAGGTAGGTCTTTCCGCTTCCCGTTGGACCGATCATTAAAATGTTGGATTTTTCAATCTGTACATTCCCTTCCTCATCCACTTTTTTGGAATTTGCCAGATAAACCCTTTTGTAATGGTTATAAACTGCTACGGAAATCACCTTTTTGGCCTGGTCCTGGCCGATCACATATTCATCCAGCTTCTGTCTGATCACATGAGGCGCCGGAATGTCCTTTAAATTAAGCTTCTGCTCCGGCTCCTTTTCAGCCCTTTTTTTGACCCTCTGCTTATTGGGTATCTCAAGGTCTTTTCCGTTTAAGCTGCCTAAATCGCTGAAATTCAAATTCATATAAGGCATATTCTGAATCTTTGTTATATCAAATCCGCCCTGAGTTACGGAATCAAATGCCTTCTGCATACAATCATGGCACAGATTCATGCCTCCGGGCATGGAAACCATTGGTCCTGTCACATTCTCCGGCCTGCGGCAGACATAGCAGACTTTTTCATACTCATCTTCGTCTTTTTTCTTTTTGCTGCTGTCAGAGCCGGTGGCAGCTGTATCTTCTATTTTCTCTTCAGGAAAATCCTTCTCGTCCAAATTGTACTCTCCTTCTATCTGTAATTATGCACCGCATACCAGATTATTATAAAGCATTTAAAAGTCTCTTACAAGTACAGGCCGGGAATTTAGACTTTTTTAATGAGTTAGTTTTTAGCGGTATGACAGCATACCAATATGCAAAAATATAGCGCTGAATATTGAAAGGATAAATATTCAGCGCATTTAAATGAATTTTGGTTTTTCTGCTTTTTATGTAACTGCTTCCTCTCCGGATCTGCCTCCCTATTCTGCCAGGGCTGCACCAAGTGCTTTGCAGGCTGCTGTTGCCTCCCCGTCAGGCGCCTCATTGCAGATCACACTGTCGCAAACAAGCTTCACGCCTGCATCTTCGCAAGTCGACTCCCAGGAACGCATCCATTCGCCGTCTCCCCAGCCGTAGGAACCAAACAGCGCCACCTTTTTACCCCCAAGCTTAGATAAGCAGGCGGTAAACATGGGATCAAATTCACTTTCCTCCAGAACCTCTGCCCCCATGGCAGGACAGCCAAATGCAATGGCATCAAAGGAATCAATCATGGAAGCGTCAAATTCAGAAGGGGTGAGTACGACTCCTTCTGCCCCCTTTTCCTTCACTCCCTCCAGGACGGCAGCTGCCATTGCCTCAGTATTTCCAGTTCCACTCCAATAAACTACTGCGATTTTACTCATAAAATATAACCAACCTTTCTCAATCGTTCATTTTATATTAAACGGCTACTGCGAGCCGTTCAACAGCGGTGCCTTTTGACCATTGCGCATAATAGGTTTCGGTGCATTTTTTATAGCGGTTAAAGGTTTGCCTTGCCTTTTCCTCATCACCATAGACCTTCCAGCATCCGATACATTTACAGTGACAGGCTTTGTTGTCAATGAAGCCCTGAACATCCTCCGGCGGATAACCAAGAAATAAACCGATTTCGTGAGGAAACCCGGAACAGGTGCGCAGCCGGTTCACAAGCTGGACCACACAGCGCTGGGAGTTTTCAAAGGAATATCCGTATTGCTTCAGCAAAGCGGAAGCATACCCATCTTCCAGATCCCTTTTTAAATGGCTTGGACGATAAAGGTAGATCAAAGCCCTTTGTTTAAAATAGCGCAGCGGCAAAACCCGGAGTCCTTTTGGTGCAAGCACACGGTTTAGCTTCCTCACCTCATTTTGAATTTCTTCCTGGGACCGGCAGGGACAGGAAAACATACTTCCGGTTTTTATCCCGGCCAGGGTTGGCGCACAATGCCTGATCAGCATTTCTTCTGACATGTTGTTGCCTCCTATCCAACGTGTTCTTTTAAGATGTTTTTCAGAGCTGACATGGAGCTGGAATGAGAACGGGCAATTATGGTATTCATCCCCTTTGTCTCACTTAAGGCACACCGCACCATCTTATGTGACATGGTACTGGTAAAAAGCACCATCAGATCAGGCCTGCCGATTTTATTTTTCAGTCCTCCCTTTAGCTCTGTAAAGACCTTTGCACAGCAGCTGTACTCCTGACATAGCTCTTTATACTGGCGTACCATGCACTCATTTCCTCCAACGATCACTACGCTCATGCAATTACCTCCAATCCTTGAGTTAGTCAAAGCTAACTATATATTAAAATATATGCGCCTTAAGGCGCTGTGAATTAGTAGAAAGAAAATATACACCATATCCCTCTGGTTGAAAGGGCAAACAGCCTTCCTCACTTTATATATCCGGTAAGAAGAAGGACAGCTGGTTAATCATTTAGTTAGCATCAACTAACTATATATTACAATACTGGAAACGCCTGCATTTGTCAAGCATTTTTTAATAGACAGCGTAATATTTCTAAACCTCCACGGCTCTGACAACTCCAAGGCCAACACATATCCGTTATAGCGCACTGTGCATACCTCCGCTGTTTCGCTTTCATTGACCATACCGATTTTTCTGCGCCCAAGGCGGATCAAATGTTCCACTGCTTCTTTTGCCGCATGGATATTATCAATGGTAATGCTGCATTTATTCTTTGCCGTCACTCTCATATCAACCAAGCCATTTTTATGTCAAAAAAATCTCCCGGCCCAATCAATGAGCCTGGAGAGACTTTTTTACTATTAACCCTGCTGCGAAACCTCTGCCGGCCTCTTGCCAAGGGTAATATCTACATTTCTTTCTACATACTGTCCGTTTTCAAGAGACTGGACCGTAAGGGTCACGGTGGTTCCGCCTTCGTAATACTTAAGCATGTTGGTCAGGTCATCATAGGTCTTAATGCCCTGGCCGTCAAATTTGGTGATAATATCCTTTTCCCGCAGATCGGACTTTGATGCTGCTCCGCCTTCCACGATCTTATAGATAAATACGCCCTGAGGCATACCAAGCTGCTGGCTTGTGACTGCGTCAATGTTCTTGCACTGGATTCCCAGATATCCCTGGTTTGCATCGGTAACCTGAGCTCTGGTTTTTCTGGTCATCAGGGTATCAATGATATTCTGAGCCTTGGAAATGGGAATTGCATAACCCATTCCCTCTACTTCTGTAGAAGAATATTTGGCTGAATTGATTCCGACCACCTCGCCCCGCATATTTAAAAGAGCGCCGCCGCTGTTGCCGGGATTAATGGCTGCATCGGTCTGAAGAAGATCGCGGCTCGTGCCATCTTCGGTCTGTACGGAACGGTCAAGTGCGCTGACATAACCAACGGTAACGGACTGTCCATAGCCTAGAGCATTACCGATAGCAACAACTCCCTGGCCGACCTTTAAGTTATCTGAATTTCCAAGGGAGGCAATGGCAATCTTTGACAATGTGTCAGAAGAAATATTTTTTATCGGCACCGCGATCACTGCCAAGTCGCTGTCCGCATCCGTTCCCTTAATGGAAGCATCTACGGCTTCCCCGTCGATAAAGGCAACTTTTAGTTCATCCGCTCCCTGTACTACATGGTTATTTGTTACGATTAAAAGTTCATCATCATTCTTTCCAACCACAATACCGGAGCCGCTGCCCACCCCTTCTCTCTGCATGGGACCGAACCAGGTCTGGCTTTCATAAACCATTTTGCTTGTAATGGCAACTACGGACGGCATGGCTTTGTCTACGATGGCTGAAACATCGTTGGCAGCGGTAATACTGGAAGTGTTTGACGCCTGGATTCCTGATTCATTAGCGGAAGATGGAATGGTTTCCGTCTGGCTGATTTCCACGGAACCTCTGTTTCCATAAGCTCCTGCTGCCCAGTTGATCCCAACCATGGTGCTTCCTGCAACCACTCCGAAAACAAGAGCTGCTCCTACAAGGGCTGCTGCCTTCTTTGCAAAGCCGCCTTTCTTTCCAGGTTTTGCTTCCTCCTGGAACACATTTTGTTCTGCTGCCCTGTGATACTGGTATTCCTGGTAGTGAGGAATATTCTGCTGTGCTTCATAAGAGCTGTCAGTCTGGTTCTGGCTGCTGCTTTCAGAAGCCTGGGGGCTGGATTTTACCGGATCCGGGTCCCTCATAATAAAATTAGTGGTAACTGTTTCTTCTTTATGCTCTTCAGGATTCATACGGCCTGTATCTTTGTTTTCATTTTCATCATACATAAGATCTATCTCCTTTCACGTATGCTTCTTATTTCTTTTGATAATCAGAGTCTATCAATGAATTGTGACCATTTTGTGATAAAATTATATTGAATATGTGAAAAGAAAAAAATCCCCGCATCAGCGGCCTTTTCAATCGTCAAGGCCCTGTGTGCGGGGTATTTATCATTCATTTACCTGATCAATTATTGGTTGGCGGGGCGGATACCACCGGAACTTCAGAATTCCCGCCAGACGTTGCATTGGAAGGATGAGATGCCGTTGTTTCACCTGATCCCCCCGGTCCTGCTGAGGTGGTCTGGGGAGCCGTTGTCTCGTTAGCTTCCGTTGTCTGACCGGGTCCTGGTCCATTCGGAGCTGTGGTCGTCTCCGGGGTACTGGTGGATGGCAAAGGCTTTGTTTCTCCTGGTTTCGTTGGCCCTGTTGTTGTTTCTGAAGGCTTTGACTCTCCAGGCTTGGTTTCCTTAGTCTCACCCGTACTGCCTTCCGAGGAATCCGAAGGCTTTCCTGGCTTTCCGTTTTCATCAGTAGCTCCTGTTGAATCTCCCTGAGCGGAAGATTCTTCTGCCTCAGTGGTTTTCTCCGGCTTTGTAGCTTCCGTGGTCTTCTTTGAATTGTCTTCATCGTCCTTGGAAGTATTCCCAGGTTTGCTCCCCTGTTTATACATGCCGGAATCCGCAGCAATTTTGGCGCTTATTTTCTTAACCACGTCTGATGGCTCATAGCCTTCTTTATCAAAAAGAAGCTTATGAAGTTCAGAAACATTTGATTCCAGAGTCTGCGGTACTACACAGTCACCTTTTTTTCCTATTGTCATATCGCCGCGGGTAAAAGGAAAACCTCCTGTTTCGCCGATATGATACTTGCTTATATCCAAAAGCAGCTCTGTAAAATCACTAAAGGTAAGGTTTGATCCGATCTGGTCCACTTCCATCAATAAAATTCTGTTCAGCAGTCCAAGATCAGCCTTCTTTGCCTTTTCAAAGGTTTTTTGAATGACCAGACGCTGACGCTCTGTTCTCTGGAAGTCAGTATCCATCTTTCTCAGTCTGGCATAGGCAACTGCCTGCACTCCATCCAGGTGATTCATGCCCGCTGATTTTAAATGAACCGACGGCACACCTGTTTTCTCCACGGTTTCTGTGATAAAGGAATTGATGTAACGGAATTCTGCTTTGCTGATTTCAATATCCACACCGTTCAGCATATTGATTCCGTCGGCAACTGATTTCCAGTTAAAGGTAACGTATTCGCTGATATCCAGATCCAGATTCTTATTAAGGGCAGCTAATGCCTGAGCGGCTCCTCCGTTTGCATAGGCGGAGTTTATCTTGTTATAAACATTTCCATTCCCGGTGTTTAAGTATGTATCACGGAACACGGATACCAGTCTGATCTCTCCGGTATCCCTGTTTATATTACAGATCATGATAACGTCAGCATTGGTTCCCTTATTTACATTGCCATCCCGGCTGTCAACGCCGAATACGGCGATGTTACGGTAGCCTGTCATATGCTTTTTCTGTTCCGGAGACATGACTTCATTTCGTACCTGGTTTTCATTAAAATCATCCGGCCTTTGGATGGCTCCCATCAGTCTGGCTACATATGCATAAGCGAAAATGCCTGCCAGTGTAAAGATTTCCAGAACCGCTAAAATAATGATACGCCTTACTTTTCTCTTTTTTTCAGCCTGCGCTGCCGACCTGCTGGCAGCCACACCTCTGTCCTGTCCCTGCACTCTCTGCTGCTGCCTTGTGCCTCCGTCACCAATAACAATCTGGCCTCTTGCTGAGCCCTGGCTGTTTCCTGAGGCTGTGCGGCTTCCCGCTATTCCCTGACTGTTTCCTGAAGCAGTTCGGCTTCCCGCTGCACCTTGGCTATTCCCTGAAGCAGTCCGGTTTCCCGCTGCCCCCTGGCTATTTCCTGAAGCAGTCCGGTTTCCCGCTGCCCCCTGGCTATTTCCTGAAGCAGTCCGGCTTCCCGACGCGCCCTGGCTATTCCCTGAAGCAGTCCGGCTTCCCGACACCCCCTGGCTATTTCCTAAAGCAGCGCGGCTTCCCGACGCTCCCTGGCTGTTTCCTGAAGCTGTGCGGCTTCCCGCTGTTCCCTGATTTTTACTTGTACCGGCGACCGATGAGGGTTGCCCTCTAAATGCTGCCTGGACGTTTCCAGATGAAGACTGGGACCTGTCAGTGCTCCTGGTTCTTTCTCCAGCTCCGCTTCTCCTTACAGATGCATCATCAGCCTTTTTCGTTAAATCGTGACCGGCTGCCGCTTGATTTGATCTGCCGTATTTCTGTTCCTGATAATTTTCATAATCATCATCCAGGTAGTAATCATCATCAGACGGATCTGGTTTTGAATCGAAACCGCGCTTTCTATTTCTGATATTCTCACGGCCTGCTTCATCATCATCAAATTCATTTCTCATTTATTTAACCTCATCCTAATCGTGTCGTATCCAGTATCAGTACGCATTTTTATTAATAAACCCTTTGAATATGGTAAGGAATAAAATCTTAAAATCAAATCCCAGGGTCCAGTTTTCGATATAATATAAATCGTGTTCAATTCTCTTTGTAATGGAAGTATCTCCCCGGTATCCGTTGACCTGGGCCCAGCCGGTGATTCCGGGACGGACCTGGTGCTTGATCATATAACGGGGAATCTCCTCTTTAAACTTCTCAACAAAGAGAGGCCTCTCCGGCCTTGGCCCCACTAAGCTCATATCTCCGCGAAGGACATTGATAAACTGGGGCATTTCATCAATGCTTGTCTTCCTGATAAAACGTCCCACAGGCGTCACGCGGGAATCATGGGGGGTCGTCCACTTCATTTTTTCCTCAGATGGAGCCTGCACCACCATGGAACGGAATTTATACATATCAAACGGCCTGTTATGAAGGCCAACTCTCTCCTGCCTGTAAATCAGCGGTCCCGGTGCGGTCAGCTTGATAAGAGCCGCTGTCAGTAGCATAACAGGAGAAAATAAAATCAGAGCAACAGAAGCTCCGAAAATGTCCACCAGCCGTTTTACCAGAGCATTTACCGTATCGGTAAGAGGCACCCTGCGGATGTTGATTACCGGAAGGCCCTGCAAATCCTCAATAAATGGCCTTGTAGGTATCATATTATTGTAGTCCGGTATAAACTTGGTATGGACGCCTGATTTTTCACAGGATGCTACAATATCTTCTAAATTTGCATATTCGCTGATGCTTAAGGTAATGGCAATTTCATCAAGGGAGTTTAACGCAAGGATCTCATTTAGGTCACGAATCTTGCCAATGACATTAATGCCCTTGTATCCGGTTCCCCATTCTTTTGTGTCGTCAAGGATACCCTTGACCTGATAGCCCCATTCGGGATTAACCCGGACTCTGTCTATGAAGCCTTCCGCCGCCCGGCTGTAACCGATCAAAAGGATGTGCTTCTGGTTGTAGCCCTTGGAGCGCATGGAACGGAGCACAGTACGGAGTAAATTCCGGACAACCGACTCCAGAACAATGTTAATGACACAAAAATAAAATACCATCCTGGTAGAGAACTCACGAAAATAAGGGTTCTTCTTAACCAGGAACAAAATCAGGGTAAAGAGCAGAACCCCTAAAAGATTGGCCTTGCAGATATTGGCGAACTCATACCGTCTCTCCTGAACTCTCTTCGGCGCATACAAATGAAAGATGCCGTAAAGCAACAGATAGGTCGGCAGTATAATAAGAAGCGCCGCAAAATAGTACTGTGGACCTAAAACCTGTTTATAAGGGCTGAACAGCCGGTTTCCCAGCAAAAGCAGCAGCCAGGCCAATACATAGGATACAACAATGACCAGTCCATCCAGTACTACATGAAACCCATTTAATTTTTTCTGATTATCCTTAATCATAGCAGCAAGACCTTCCATTCGTGCATTGCACCATACTTCTCCACCATAATTCCCGTATATTATACATGATATGTCAATATGATGCCATTAAAATATTCTTAAAATGACCTGAAAATTTTTAACTTTCTTCGTAAAAATTCCCATATATAGAGGAACGTTCCAAGAATCAGCTCTCCCTCAATCCGAAAATAATTGCCAAGGTGAGACATCCGGAACGGTACCTTTCTGGTATTTTTTGCCGTTCTCAATCCCTCTTTAAGCCCCTCTGCATAGTCGGAAGCAAAGCCGATCTTCTTAAAAAACAGGTACTTCACAAAGGTTCCGGCTAATATGGGAAGCAGATTCACCAGAAGCTGCAAAACAGGCATATTCTTATAATTTAAATAAACATTATTTCTGGCAGCCAGCCGGACTTTAAAGGAATTATACTTGGATCCGCTGGTTCCGCTGCCCACATGGTAAACCACGGCTGTGGGGCAGTATAGGTTTTCATATCCGTAGATCTTTGCCCGGTAACCCACATCAATATCTTCCAGATATGCAAAATGGGCCTCGTCAAAGCCACCGATTTCCTGAAACACTTCCCGCCTGTAAATGGCGGCTCCTGCGCAGGCTGCAAAAACGCTGCGGGCCTTTTGATAGCCCTTGCTGCTTTGTCCCACGCCCCTTTGATAAGCCCAACCTAAAATGCTGTACATATCCCCTGCATCGTCCATAAGCTCTTTATGGTATAGCTGGATCATCTTGCTGCTGACGGAAAATATCTTAGGCGACCGGTCCATGGCACGGACCAGTTCCTTTACATAATCAGGTTCCGGCTCCGTATCATTGTTCAGCAAAATGATATAAGGCGTTTTTGCTTGGCGGATTCCCACATTTACAGCTCCGGAAAAGCCTGTGTTCTCCTCCAGGAAAACAGATGGAATTTTTCTGTCCTTCAGCCATTTTACGCTTCCATCTGTGGAACCGTTATCCACCACAAGAAGCTCAAAGTTCTTATCACTCTGAGCTTCCAGGGCCTTAAAACAAGGTTCCATAAATTTTAATCCGTTATAATTAGGAATAATAACCGTTACTTTCTTTTCCATCTCATACCTCAAGCTTATAGGGTTCCCCGATTTTTTCTTTTCGAAGGTCCCGCAGGGCAAAATTGGATTTACGCAGGGTTAAATTGGGGTTGTAATAAGGATCCCCGTCTCTTAAGATATCCGGCCACTTCTGGGAAAACTTTTTAATCTCCTGATTAAAACGGACCACTTTCTCCGGCGTATCCTCAAGCCCTCTTGATTTTGACTCATAATGATAGAACAGGGCATATGGTGCATAAACCACCAGCTTATTTAAGGACCGGATCTTCATGCAGAAATCAATATCATTAAAGGCAACGGCAAGGTCTTCTGAAAAACCGCCCGCTTCCTCAAACAGGGATTTTTTGCTCATCATACAGGCAGCTGTTACTGCGCTGTAATCTCTGGCACACATGGCCTGATTGAAATAGCTGCTCTCCGCCTTGTGAAGTCCGATAAAGGTATGCCCGGCAATGCCGCCGAAGCCAACCACCACACCGGCATGCTGAATGGTGTCATCGGAATAAAGAAGCCTGACTCCGACAGCGCCTACATCCTCTCTCTGGCAGAAGCCTAACATCTCATGGATGCTTTCTCGGTTAATCATTTCCGTGTCATTATTTAAAAACAGGAGATATTCGCCTTTTGCATGGGCAACACCAAAGTTATTGATGGCAGAGTAGTTAAATTCCCTCTCCCATGTAACCACATGGACGAAATCGAATTCCTTCTGGATCCTGTCATAATATTCAAAGGTTTCCGTGGCAGTGCTGTTATTTTCCACAACAATAAATTCCAGGTTCTGATAGGTAGATTTCTCCATGATGGAGCGAATGCATAAATCCAGATCAGCGCTGTGATCCTTGTTGGGTATGATGACAGAAACCAGGGGAGTTTCTGTTATTTTAAACGTAGTATGATAAATTCCGTAATCAATTCCCTTTTCCACGGACTGTACCTCTATGCCAACCCTGTCATAGTGGGCCTTGATGGCTCTTGCTCCCGCCTCAAAGGCGTATAATTTGCTCTCCGGGTTACTTGAAGTGGAGTTTTGATGGCAGCGCCAGTGATACAGGGCCTTGGGAATATGGTATATTTTTCTGGCTTTTTCCGTGCACCGGAAAATAAAATCATAATCCTGGGCTCCGTCAAATTCTTCACGAAAGCCTCCCACCTCCATAAGCAGCTCATGGTTCACCACAAACAAATGGCAGATATAATTGACGCTTGTCAAAAGATCCGGGTTAAAATCAGGTTTAAAATGAGGTTCAAACAATTCTCCTCCGTCAATGTCAAGCTTATCTTCATCGGTATAAACCACATCAATTTCCGGATCAGAATTAATGGCCTTTACGCACTCAAACAACGCATCCGGTGCCAGGGTATCGTCATGGTCCGCCAGGACAATAAAATCTCCCGTCGCCATTTCCATGGCAGCATTGGTATTTCCTGCAATGCCTTTATTTTCTCCAAGGATCACATAACGAATCCGTTCATCCTTTATGGCATAACGCTTTAATACCCGTTCCACGCCCTCTCCCTTTGGGCTTCCGTCTGCAATGCACACTTCCCAGTTCCCATAGGTCTGGGCAAGGAGGGAATCCAGCATGGCTGACAGATAACGCTCCGGCGTCTTGTAAGCAGGTATTACCACAGACATCTTAGGTCTATAGTCAAAATCCGCCTTTTTCTGGGCTTCCAGCTCCTCGTCCGTGGTTTTCGTAAGTGCGTACCATTCCGGATAATCATAATCACTGTCAATTCCCTGAAGCTTGTGCCTGGATTTTAACACAAATGCCTTAAAGCCGTTTTCCTTCCAGAAATCCACGGCAGACCGGAAGGTCTGTACATTCATCATGCTTTTCAGCTTTGTGCTTTTTTTATGGGCAGAACTGTTCTGTCTTTCAATGATATCGGCATTTAACTTCACTCTGACAGTTTTCCCGTCACACCGGATCACCAGGGTCCTGTCCTCATTTTTTTCCCGGATATAGGGAATGCGGATGTCAAATCCTAAATCCTTTTCGGCCGCCTTCTTAAAATAGATCTGGCACACATCATCTCTGCGCACGGCCACATACTTAAATTCCACGCTTTTTTCCTGCCCGTCCAAAACCTCAAACGCTGCCTCTGAGTCAAGGCTCTTTCCAATGACCCAGCCGTTTAATACGATTGAATTTTCACGGATTCTTGCTACATCTATCTTATATTTCATCGCTATTCTCCATGGATGCCGTCATTAAAAAAATCTCTTCATCCAAACTGCCTTCCGCTTTTTCTGTAAAATTGATCCTCTCCTCTTCAATCACAAGAGGCCGCTTCATAACACGGGCATTGATGGACAGAACATATTCTCCCACAAGTCCTATAAAAAAGATCTGTACGGAGCCAAGAAAACACATGCCGATCAATAGAGGAGCCATGCCGGCTGGAAAACGGTCCCAGTACACCAGCTTCATGACCAGATAAATAAGGGCTACCATCATACTAGCAAAGGAGCATATGCTCCCAAATATGGTCGCAAGGCGAAGCCCTACCTTGGTGTAAGAAGTAACACTTAACATGGCCGCGTCATACAGACGGTAAAAATTATTGCTTGTCTTTCCTGCCCGTCTTTTAGGCTGCTCATACGGAATCTCCTTGCGCCGGAAGCCAAGCTCCGCCACAATTCCGCGGAGGAAAGGCGTAGGGTCATCTAACTCCCTAAGAACCTTTATAAACCTTTGGTCGTATAAGCCAAAGCCGGTAAAATGCTCGATCTGCTCCACATCGGAAAGCCTCTTAATGGTCTTATAATAGCAGCTTCTCAGCCAGTACATGATCTTATTCTCTTTGCTGGATTTCTTGATCCCAATGACGATCTTATAGCCCTTTTCCCATTCCTTTACATACTTTGGGATCATCTCTACAGGGTCCTGGAAATCCGCGGCCATAAGGATGGTGCAGTCTCCTGTTGACTGGAGCATGGCGTAATAAGGGGAATTGAACTGCCCGAAATTCTTGGCGTTAAAAATCCCTTTTACCCTTTTCTCCTGAGAACATAAGTCCCGGATAATTTCCCTGGTACGGTCCTTAGAATCATTGTCAATAAAAATCAGCTCATAGGAGTAATCTGGCAAATCAGTTTTAAATATATTGTCAATCGCCTGGTACATGGCATTTACATTTTCTTCCTCATTGTAACAGGGAATCACGATGCTTATTGTTTTCATATGTTCACTTCCAATCTATCCGAACCATCACTTTAATCAGATCTTCCGGCTTTTCTTTCATAAGCTGCAGAGCTGTCTCAACCTGCTCCAGGCCATAAAGGTGGTGAGTCACCAGCTTCTCTGGATTGATCCTTCCATACTGGACCATTTTTAAGAGGCGTTCCATTCTCACTCTGCCGCCCTTTGCAAGCTCTGTGTGGATGGTCTTTCCCGCCATGCCCCGTCCTCCTGAAAACTTGGGGAATGGCAGACTTCCGGTTCCGCCATAGTAATTTACATTGGATATGGTTCCGATTCCGTACCTGGCCATATCTACCGCCTGGGCAAAGACCTCATCCCCGCCTCCGCATATGATAACACTGTCGGCTCCAAGACCTCCCGTCCGTTCCATGACCTGTTCCGTCACGTTTCCATCCTTATAGCTTAAGACCTCTGTGGCTCCGAACTCCCTGGCAAGTTCCACACAAATGGGCCTGCTGCCAACTGCCAGGATCCTTGCAGCCCCCAAATGTCGTGCTCCTTCAACCGCCATAAGCCCAATGGGGCCGATCCCCAGGACCACTACGGTATCACCGATTTTAATATCTGCAAATTCCGCTCCCGTAAAGCCTGTAGTAACTACATCCACGCACATAAGGGCCTGTTCCAGGCTGATTCCCTCCGGAATTTTCGCCAAAGTGGTATCTGCATCAGGAATTAAAAATTTCTCTGCAAATACTCCCGGCGCCGTCCTTCCAAGCTGATGACCGGAAAAAGGGGCGGACGCATGCTTAAAATTCCCTTCCTGGATTCCGCAGGCTCTCCAGTCCGGCGTGATGGCAGGAACCGCCACCAGATCTCCGGCTTTAAAGTCGCAGACCAGTTCTCCGGTCTCCAGGACCTCCGCCACGCATTCATGTCCCAAAATCAGGTTGGGAGCCTTCCGCGAGCCTCCCCCATATACCGTATGGACATCAGAGGAGCAGGGGGTCACCGCGATGGGGCGGAGAATGGCTCCATAAGGAGTTATGGAAGGTTCCGGCGCATCATACCAGCCGACCTTGCCAGGTTCGATCAAAACAAAAGCTTTCATAGGTTTTTCTTATATCCTTTCCAAATGATTGGATTTTAACGCCAAAATCTCTAGATTCCGGCCAAATTTTTCCTGTATGATTCCCGCTATCTCATCCGTATAACCAGGAGCCACAATTAAAATGGCATCTACCGGGTCCTTATGGTAATGATCCGGTGGTACAATGGGAAGATGGGAGGCAGGGGCGTACTTTCCCTGCTTAAAGGGTGCGGAATCAATCACGTATCTTGCAAACCGGCCAATGACCGTTGTAGAAGCCAGAGTAAAGCCCTGGTGGCTGGCTCCCCATATTGCCAGGCTCTTTCCCTGGTCCTTAAGCCTGCCGGCCAGCTCTTCCAGTTCCCTGCCAATGGTATCCAGGCTTTCCACAAGACCTGATATGTCCACCGGAGTCCCTTTTCTGCCGTCATCCGGCTTTCCTTCTGACTGCTTTCTTTTTCTCACAATGACAGAAAGAGTATCCCGATTTACCATTTCCTCCTCCAATACCTGAAACCCGGCCATTTCTACCGCATAGCGCAGAGTATCAAAGGTATAATAGGCAAGATGGTCCCGGATCAGTTCATAATACCCGTCATACTGCAGGATATATTCCAGGCTTGGAACCGTAATTAAGCCTACTCCCTCTTCTGATAAGTTGTCCGCGATGCCGCGGAGCATTCCCACCGGATCCGGCTGGTGCTCCAGAAAATTAAAGGACAGAAACCCGTCATAGGGGCCGGCTGCACTGCCGTCATCGGCTGCAAGGACTTCTCCTTCTGCTGCAAACTGCTTCCAGACGGTAAGTCCCTTTTCCCTTGCAAGGCTGACAAGACTTTCCCTGTTTTCGATTCCATAAGCCTTTACCGGAAACTCCGACAGCACAGAAAGAAATTCTCCCTGGCCGCATCCGGCCTCAATCAGCTTCTTTCCTTTCAGATCATACTTATCAATAAAATGCCGGTACTGGCTCTTTCTTAAGTTTACCATGGTGGTGGTAAAGCCGCCGGAACGGATCACGTCCTTGTAGTATGCCACAGGTTCACAATCAAACTGCACCAGACCGCATGCCTGACACTGATGAAGAGAAAGGGTGATTCCCTGTTCCTCTTCCAGTTCTTCTCTTGCCGGGATATCCTGAGCCGAAGCAGGCATATCCGTAAGGGTCATCAGTGGCTTTTCCCCAAGTGGCCTGCCGCATACAATACAAATCCTATCTCTCATACCACAAAAATTCCTCCAAGTCAATATTTTTGTATCCTAGCGAATCAATCGGATATGGCAGCCGCCTGATAAGTCCGCCGGATTCCTTCCTGAAAATTCACAAGCGGCTGCCATCCGGTTGCTTTTTCCAGCTTTTTAATATCGGGAATAAGATTTGCCGGTCCCTCTGCATTGGGCGCCCTTCTGCCGTAGCTGTAGCTTCCGTGAAAACCAAGGTCCTCATACATGGTCCGGATGTATTCCCTTAAAGGACGGTTTTCCCCTTCCGGTCCTGCCACATTATAAATTCCGGAAACCGATTCTTTCTCCTGTTCCATCAAAAGTATCAGCGCCCGGATGCAATCGTCAAGATATAAAAAATTCCATATTTGCGTACACTCCCCCAGGGAAATGTACTCTCCCCTGCCAAATGCTCTAAGGCAGCTTTCCACCAGGGACCAGGGATGATCACCTGGACCGTACACGCTGAATATTCTGGTATGGATGTATTCCATCTCTGATATCCCTGTTTTTCTCCAGTTCTCTGTCAGTGACTTGGCCTTTTCTGAAAATTCCAGTTTTGCCCTGCCATATTCGGAAACAGGCTTGCATTCTGTCTCTTCTGTCATTGCCTCTCTGTGAATTCCGTATTCTGCCTGAGAACCGCTGAAGAGGAAGCGCTTGCAGCCAAGACGTCTGGCTCCTTCCAAAGCCTTTAAGGAATCCTCCACGTTCTTTTGCTGAACCTCCCTTTTCATCCGGTTTTCACTTCCTGATCCATCCCAGCCAAAATGGTAAAATGCCTGGCATGGCTCATGGATTAACTGGGAAAGCTCATGAAGTTCTTCTAAGTTCCGCTCGATCCGTATGAGGCCCTCCCGCTCGTTTATAAGGCTTCCCATATTCTTGGAACCGGGACGGACCACCGCAAATACCTGGTTTTTTTCTAATAAAAGCCGGTCAACCAATGCTCTTCCAAGAAAACTGGTGGCCCCTGTTACAACAACGTTCAACGTTTTTCCTCCACTTGTTGGTTTTTATTTCTGCCGGCAATGAGCCAGGTGCAGGAATGATTCCATTCCTGCATCCGGCCGATGCTGCAGGATTACCTGATTCTAGAGATGATCATATTCCGGTCCATCTCTTCATCGGAAAGAAATGGGGACAGATCCTCTAGCGGCGGGGAAGTAAGGGTTCCGTCCGGCAGGCGCTTGGCAGAGGACTTTGGTTCAAAATTCTGATCCTTGCTTACAAATACCTCACAGATCACCGGTCCCTCCGTGGACAGTGCCGTTTCAACAGCATGCTCCAGCTGGCTGTTATGGCATGCACGAACATAAGGATAGCCATAGGCTGCTGAAAGCTTTTCCATGTCAGGAAAGCTTAAGTCCTGGCTGTCCACTCCGATTCCCACCAGCGGCTCCCCAAAGAAATTCTTCTGGGTCTGGCGGATGGAATGGTATCCTCCATTATTAATAAGAAATATCTTAATTGGCATACGGTGATGAATGATGGTCTGAAGCTCCTGTAAGTTCATCTGAATGCTTCCGTCACCTGTAACCAGAATTATGTCTTTTCCATGTTCCGCCATACAGGCTCCAATAGCGGCTGGGAGATCATAGCCCATGGAGGCAACTGCTGAGTTGGATATGAACCGCTGCTCCTTCTTAATAATATAGGCATGTCCTCCAACAACACAGGCTGAACCGTTTCCTACTACAGTGACCCTGTTTTCAGGAACCCGGCTGCTCAGTTTGTTAATGAATGCGTAAACATTGGCTTCCTCATTGTCTCCATTGCTGTAATGCTTTGGAAGCACGACCGGATATGTTTCCTTCCACATCCGGCAGGTCTCGTTCCAGGTCATGTTGTTAAGACCTTTTCCGCCGGAAAAAAGAGGGTGTTGGGGAGAAGACTGGTATTCTGAATCCAGAAGCTTTTCCAAAGCTGTCAGCAAACCTTTGACATCGGCATGGACTCTCATGTCGGCATGAACGGAAGGCTTCTTCAGCTCCTCAGGATCGATATCATTGACGATCACATAGGCATCCCTGGCCCAAGTCGTATAATTGTACCCTACCTGCCGGATGCTTAAGCGGCTTCCGAGGGAAAGAACCAGATCGCTGTTTTGAATGGCAAAGTTTCCTGCACGGTCTCCCATTCCGCCGCCACGCCCTGTATATAGAGGGTGTTCGTCTTCTATGCAGTCCTGGCTGTTCCATCCTGTCACAACGGGGATTCCCAGCTTTTCTGCTACCCGCATGAATACCTCATGGGCTTGTCCGATACGGATTCCGTTGCCTGCATTAATTACCGGTCTGGAAGAGGATTTTATTTTATCTAAAATGGTGCGGGCAACATCTGACGTTACCTTGGGGGGAAGGACCTGGCGTTTTTCGCCGGAGCCTGCTTCGTCTTCTTTTATTTTCGCTTCGTTTTCACAAGTCCAGCCGTCTCCGCCCTGCTCATAATTTTTCGCTGAAAAACCGATCAAGTCATCTGTTTCAATATAGGCGCCCTGGACGTTTAACGGGATGTCCAGCCAGGTGGGGCCGGGGCGGCCGGATAAGGCAAGGTAAATGGCTTTTTCCAGAGTGTAACGGATCCTCATGGGGTCAATTACCATCTCGCTGTATTTTGTCATACAGTCAATAGCCTTTGTTATATCAAACTCCTGGTCTCCCATGGCTCTGATCCCGACTTCCGACCATCTGGCCGTTGTGTCATAGCGCACCTGGCCTGATAAAATTAACATGGGAATCGAATCCAGATAACCTCCAAGCACTCCGGTAATGGCATTGGTCCCGCCAGGGCCTGTGGTCACGCAGACAGCCGCTATGCGGCCTTCTATTCTGGCATAGGATTCTGCAGCAATGGCACATGCCTGCTCGTGATGGTTATATAAGCAGTGCATTCCCTCCTGATGCCCTAAAGCGTCGTTTAAATGCATGGCTCCGCCGCCGGTAACCGTAAATACCTGTGTAATCCCGGAATCTACCAGCTTTTGGGAGATGTAGTTGGATACTTTCATTCTCATGGATTTTCTCTCCTTTCCTCTTCCCCGCCCGGGGTCTTTGGGCATGTAGGTATACCTGGTGGGTATTTTGGAGGAATGTTTATTTTATTTTTTTAGTTCGTAGTGCAGTCCGCTGGTCCGCAGTGCAGCCTGTAAGCCCGTAATGCAACCCGCTAGTCCGCAGTGCAGCCTGCGAATCCTGCGGCTTCACAGGCTCACGGGCATTCGCCCTATGAATTAGAACGCGGAAAAGTTTTCTTACGTGCGAGCACGACGAAAATTTTTCCGCGTTCTAATTCGCACTGCTCATTGCTTTCGTGAAGATTATACCACACCTCCCCTCCATTTTCCTATTAAAGTTTTCTTACTTTCTTAAAGCTTCCATTTTTCTCCCCAAATACCTTATTATGTAATTTTCCCTTTGCGCCTATGGGGATACCCCTGGCTTTTCTCTTCTTTTTTCTTGTTATGTTATCTCCTTCCATATCTGCCAGCAAACCACACTATCAATGTGCCTTCCAGGTACGTTATAATCGCAGAGTAATGCAACTATGGATTTTCGGCCACGATAAAACTTATTGCAAAAAAGGAGAGAACATATTTATGAAAAAGCATTTAAAATTGATGGCTGTATTATCCGCTGCGGGTGTTTTAACCGTAGCAGCTCCAGAGCTGGGCTTAATCAGCACAGCAGCCACCGCCTATGCGAAGGTAATCGGCTGGGTTGAGGAAAACGGAAGCTGGAAATTTTATGAAGATAATGACAGTTACGTAACCGATGCCTGGAAAAAGCGCGGCGAAGACTGGTACTACTTAAACGAAGACGGCAATGTAGCCACTAATGCACAAATCGATGAATATTACGTAGACGAAAATGGGATAAGGGTTTCTGACAAATGGATTTCCATGTACAATGAAAACTTCTGGGACGCAGCTGATGCTCCTGAGTTTTTATGGCACTACTATGGAAAAAACGGTAAGGAAGTTGTTTCCAAATGGCAGAAAATCAACGATAATTCATACTACTTCAACGACCAGGGTGAAATGCAGACCGGTAAAATCGAAATTGAAGGAGGTATTTATTATTTAGGAGAAGAGAATGACGGCGTTATGAAGACAGGCTGGATTAAGCTTGAGAATGACTCCGACGATCTTGACGAAACCCACTCCTGGTACTATTTTGATAAGAGCGGCCGTATGGTGGAAAACCAGGTCGACAGAAAGATCGATGGAAACTATTATACCTTTGTAAGCGGAATCATGCAGACCGGTTGGTACAAGCTTCCTGTTACTGCAACCGAATCCGAAGCAACTGCCGATGCAGCTACAGCAGCTGGATACCAGTATTATGATCCAGATAACGGTGCACGGGTTAACGGTTGGAAGGAAATCGAAGGTATTGCAGGACTCAGCGAAGAGGGAGAGACTTATACATTCTACTTCAAGAATGGCGCTCCTTTCTGTGCAGCAAATGGTCTTGAATTATTCACCATTGATTCCAAAAAATATGCGTTTAATACAAAGGGAGAAATGCAGACCGGACTGAAAGTCGTGAACTTAGAAGACGGCGGAATTGCCAATTTCTATTTTGGAACAGACGGCGCTATGGCTACCGGAAAGCAGACGATCTACAACGAGGATCTTGATGAAGACCAGGTATGGTTCTTCCAGGCAGAAGGTACTAACAAAGGACAGGGAGTTCACGGTGTCCGTGACAACATCCTGTATGAATATGGTTTAAGAAAAGAAGCTGATGCCGACTTAAAGGTTGCTCCTATTTCCTTTGATGGCAAGCAGTATCTTGTAAATGCCAGCGGTTCCCTCCAGAAAGCAACTTCCTCTTCCAAATCAGCTACAAAGCCAGAGCTTGGAGCAGGATATAAGGATTATAAGGATTCCAATGACAAAGTATGGGTTGTCGATGTAAACGGCATTATCCAGTAAAGTAAAAATATATTACAAAAGATTCATCCGTTCAATTATAAAGAGGTCCGCACGTTTACAGCGTGGGGATCTCTTTTATGCATTTTGCACCAATAATACGGAGGTTTTTGTGTAGCTTCTATAAAATTACAATTTTTTATATAATTTGCACCTTTCTGCGTTATAATTTGAATTATTTTACGTTATATATTATAGAGGTAGATTGTCTTTATGGTAAAAAAAAGGAGGAGACCGATGAGAGAACTGTCCGTGTACTATTGTCCTAAATGCGGTTACTATGGATATTATCAGCTTCAGCGGAACGCAGTTTGCCCCAAGTGCAGGGAGGATATGGTAACATTATCCATCAGTTATCAGGATTTTATGGATCTCTCCTGCGAAGCAAGGGACGAATTGCTTTCCGCCCATATTGTTGCAGCATCTTCTCCCTATGTCCGGCGCCTCTTGGCGCCACACAAGGTCAATAACAACAGGGAGATTATCGCCCGTATGGGGGAACACATTACCGAATTAGAAATAGAAAATGAAAAGCTGAATAAAACTATTGAATGGATGCACCAGACTATCTGGGAACTGATGCGCAAGACCAAAGGGTTTGATCCCGGTAGTGAAGAAAATTCCAAAACCGGAATTGATCCCTGACTGGGATACTTCCCGGGAGTGCCCCCGCACTCCCCGGCTATCCCTGATCAGGCAACCTCGTTTGCGCTTATGTAACGACCTATCAATCTATTAAGCGTCTGATTTAACCTTTTAATCACTTTATGGAGTTTTTCATTCTCTTCCATAAGCCTCTCATTCTCAATCTCTATAATCCTTAGCTTCTCAGCATCTGTCATATAGAAAACCCTCCTTTTTTTCGCTTTTCTTGTAATCACTATAAGCCGTTTTTAATTGTTTGAAAAGCGAAACTAATCGCAATATTCGACATTTATTTGTTATTCCTTAATAATTTAGGCATATTTTTTTATAAAAAGAAACGAAAATACTACATCTATTTATTTTAATTAAACAAGATACTATATGTGCTGTATGGGATTGTCGATAATATTCGTAAAAAATTGATCAATTTTGAGAACATTTTAATGACTAAATGTAACATTTCATTTTATTCTTTTGATATTTAGGATGAAGAGTCGCCTATTGAAGCTTGTGGGGAAGGAGATTTTGTGAGCTGTTGGACGCCTTCGCAGATTGTTGGAGGTGTATGTTATAGACATAATTGAACATGACTGGATTATGAAACTGGCGGAGAATTGCTGTCTCTAGCTATAATTAATCATAGAACCGGATTCCGTCTCATTGCTCTGCAATGGAACCAATGAAAACAAAAGCTGGAATCGCTGATACCTGGAAAAGGAATCAGTGATCCTCATATCTCACGTAGACGGGCAGAGAAAAGCTGGCTCTTACCATCGATATCGCTGCCACCATTGAAAACGCTCTTAAGGCCGCTTCAAGCCTTTTTATGAGACATGTGCCGAAAATTTAGGTTGACCATGAATCTAAGGCTCCAGCAGCTTTTAAAGGCCATGTGCGGAGGTATGGAAGATACAGTTTAATTTGAGAATAAAGTCTTACCTGATACAGTCAGCCGTTTAAATCCTTGTTTAACAAAAAGCAAGCATATGATTAAACCATACACTTGCTTTTCTCCAAATTACGAATGAATTTTTTCGCTTATCTTTCAATCCGGACCCGTTTGGAAATGTCTTCCTTATCTTTTGAATCAGGCTCCTTTACAATCCCTCCGAAAGGCATTTGGGCGATCAGCAGATAGCTTTCCGGTACATTAAACAATTCATGGATCTTCTGGTCTATAACCGGGTTATAATGCTGTAAGGAAGCACCGATCCCTAATTCCCGCAGCCCGCTCCAGATGCTGATTTGAAGCATTGCACTGGCCTGCATAGCCCAGGCCGGGAAATTGTCCGCATACAGTGGGAACTGTCCCTGCAAGCCTTTTACGACCTCCTGATCGTAGAAATAAAGGATGGTTCCTGCACCGGCTTTAAAGCTGTCAATCTTTTCTCTTGGAACCTTACCCTCAAAAACATCGTAAATAGAGTCCCATAATAAGTCCTGCTTTTCTCCTAAAGCTACAACAATGCGGGAGCTTTTCATATTAAAAGCATCAGGTACCAGTTCTGTTAATTTTTCAATCCGCTTAATGACTTCGCCGGTATTAACGGGAAGTTCTTTATTAATGCTGTAATAGCTTCTTCGCTTTTCTAATGATTCAATAATGCCCATTTTAATTCCTCCTTATTTAATTAGAATATTTTATTCGTTATCATATGACATTTTCTTTTGCAAGAAAGTACCCTGATCCAGGTCCGCAAAAGCTTTTTGTAACTCAGCTTTCGTATTCATTACAATAGGTCCGCCCCAGGCTATAGGCTCTCCAAGAGGCGTTGAACTTATAAATAATACCTGGGCATTCTTCTCAGCGCTTTTTATCTCTACCTTGTCTCCAGAGGTAAGCTTTGCCGCTGTCTTCTCTCTTACCAGTTCGCCGCCGACTGAAACCTCTCCTGACAGGGTGAAAAGCATGACCGAGCGGTCTGGCTCTGTATCTATGACAATGGACGCATTGGGATCAAGATGGATATCGTAGTAATCAAGAGGTAGATATCTGCCCATGTATCCCTTTCTGTCCTTGTATTGCCCGGCAAGGAGCCTGAGCTTTCCATTTTTAAGATCAATCTCTTCAATTTCAGCATTTTTGATGCTGTGGTAGGAAGGAGCGGTCATTTTATGCCTTGATGGTAAATTCAGCCACAGCTGCACTCCAAGCATTCGTTCTGATGCGGGTAATTTCTCTTCATGCAGGATGCCGGAACCTGCTGTCATCCACTGGACCTCTCCATCGGAAATAGAATCTTCATTTCCTAAGCTGTCCCTGTGGACCATCTGCCCGCGGTATACATAACTGATGGTTTCAATGCCCCGATGAGGGTGCATAGGGAATCCGGCCGCGTAATCATCGGGATTTGTGCTGTCAAAGGAATCCAGCATCAGTATGGGGTCGTATTCCTCCATTGTTTCATGTCCTAATACCCTGACCAGGTTTACGCCGGCACCGTCCTGGGTTCTAAAACCTCTCACCTGTCTTTTAATCTTTCTCTCCATTAATCTCATCTCCAAACTTTTTTAATAAAACTGCTAACTGTTCTTTTTCTTCATCAGTCCAATGAGCCATTAACTCGATAATTCTGGCTTCATTTCTTGGATAAACCTGTCCAATCAATTCCTGTCCCTGAGCTGTGATATGGAGAATGCACCGCCTCTTATCCTTGCTGTCTGCTTTCCTTATAAGATACCCTCTTTTTTCAAGGTTATTTATAATAAGAGGAATGGTACCGCTGGAACTTAGTATTTTTTCCTGAACCTGGCCAACGGTCATGTCCCCTTTGTGGTACAATGCTTCTAATACAGCAAATTGGCCCATGGTCAGGTTATACTCTGAAAAAATCTTGGTTGATTGGCGGTCAATGTAGTTTACGGCCCGATGGAGGCCGATTAGGATTTTTAACTCTGTTTTTGCCATTGCCTTCTCCTATATTCATCTATATTATCTCTATGTAGTTATATATTACTCTATGTAGGGGCAAATTGCAAGAGGTTTTTTAATTTTTATTTGGAATGGATTCTATTTTATCTTTAAATAGTCGAAATTTTTCTTGACCAATTCCATTTCAAGATAAAGTTCCTACGATTTTTTGCTGTTTCTCATTCCGGCCTGATCTCCAAACGATATTGATTTATATGAAGCTTTTTGATTTTTCATATAAGAAAATCATGAGAACGAAAAACTGTACAGAAGAAATGTGCTTCAATATACAAAATACCTAATAATTTATTAATTTTTCCATACTTTTCAAAATGATTATGAAAAATATGGTATACTACCACTATCAATCAAAGGTATGGTGAATACAAATGGAACTAACTAAAAAAGCGCTTTTAGTCACGACTGTCAGCGGATTCGTTCCCCAATTTGAAATGTCAAATGTAAATATTCTCCAAAGCATGGGGTATGAAATACATTATGCTGCCAATTATAAGACACCTTCCTATGGGAATGATAATAAACGACTGGATGGAACAAACATTATACCGCATCAGGTCGATTTTATCAGAACCCCATTCAGCCTTCACAATATCACTGTTTTCCGTCAGTTAAAGGATCTGATGAACAAGGAACATTTTGACCTTGTACACTGTCACACCCCAATGGGCGGCGTTCTTGCAAGACTGGCTGCTCATGCAACCACAACAGCCCCCGTCATATATACTGCACATGGATTTCACTTTTTTAAAGGTGCCTCTCTCATAAACTGGCTATGCTACTATCCCATGGAAAAATTTCTGTCCCGCTTTACCGATGAACAGATTTGTATCAATAAAGAAGATTATGAACGGGCAAAAAAGCATTTTCACGCTAAATATGTTGATTACATTCCAGGAGTAGGAATAGATCTTGAAAAAACCAGAAAAAGCATAGATAAAGATAAAAAGAAAACAGAACTGGGAATTTCTCAAGATAAAATAGTTCTGCTCTCTTCCGGAGAACTGATAAAGAGGAAAAATCATGAAACTATTATAAGAGCGCTTGCGGATTTAAAGAAAAAAGCTCCGGCATTATCATCGTCTGAATATCACTATATTATTTGCGGACATGGAATACTAAATGACAGCCTAAAAAAACTTGCAGAGAGCCTTCAGGTATCCGACTGTATATCCTTTTTAGGATACCGGGAAGATATGATGGAGATTTTCCAAGTTGCCGATGTATTCCTGTTTCCTTCCTATCAGGAGGGACTCCCCATGGCTCTGCTGGAGGCCATGGCATATGGACTCCCTGTTATATGTTCAGATATCAGAGGAAGCAGAGATCTGATCGGAAACTGCGAAAATCAACCGTTCAATTACTGCTCCGGAGGGATTGTTGTAAAACGAGCTAATGATATATCCGGCTTCAGCAAAGCGATCCGGTTATTGCTGACGGAAAATTCGGCAAGAAAAAAAATGGGCGAATGGAACAGCAAAAGGGCAAAAGAATTCAGCATCTGCTACGTAAAAAATTGTATGGAAAAAATATATAGCAAGTTACTTCCATAATTTTATCTACTGCCTTATTTGGGACTTAACAAGACATTCTTTTATAAATATTTGCAAAAAACCCAGTGGCACATGCTATTCTATAACAATATTAATATATACAGGGAGAATAAATCATGCAGGAAACATCACTAGTAATTATGGCTGCCGGTATCGGAAGCAGATTTGGAGGGGGAATCAAACAGTTAGAGCCGGTAGGCCCCAGCAATGAAATCATCATGGATTATTCCATACACGATGCGCTTGAAGCCGGCTTTAACAAAATTGTTTTTATTATCAGAAAAGATCTGGAAAAAGATTTTAAGGAAATAATAGGGAGGCGAATTGAACAGATCGCACCGGTTAAATATGCGTACCAGGAGCTGGATGATCTCCCGTCTGGTTACACCAAACCTAACAATCGTTTGAAGCCATGGGGGACAGGACAAGCAATCCTGTGTGCCAAAGATGTCATTCACGAACCATTTGTTGTGATCAATGCAGATGACTATTACGGTAAGGAAGGATTTTTAAAAATTCACGAATATCTTGTAAATGAGATGAATCCACTTTCCGTTCCTTTTGACATCTGCATGAGCGGATTTATTTTAGGCAATACCCTAAGCGATAACGGAGGAGTTACCCGGGGCATATGCAAGGTGGATGAGAACGGAACCTTAGAAGAAGTAACAGAAACCTACGAAATCAACCGTCGTACAGATTTCGCAGAGGGACGGGATGAATATGGAAACTTAATAAAAATTTCCCTGGAACAGAATGTGTCCATGAATATGTGGGGACTTTCCCCTGCCTTTATAAAAGAACTGGAAAGAGACTTTCCCCAATTTTTAGATGAATTAAAAGAAGGCGATGAAAAAAAGGAATATTTACTTCCTAAAATCATAGACAAGCTTGTCCGTTCCGGAAAAGCACGGGTCCGGGTTCTTGAATCCAAAGATAAATGGTTTGGCGTAACCTATAAAGAAGATAAAGCAGCCGTATCCGCAGCAATAAAAAAACTAGTTTCAGAAGGAGTTTATCCTAAAAAGTTATTTTAGTAATATCACAATAAAAAAGTGTTATATAACAGGAACAGGAGAATAAAACCATGAAAAAATACGATTATGTTCTGGTAGGCAGCGGCCTGTACTCCGGCGTATTTGCTTATCTGGCCGGAAAAAAGGGCAAAAAATGCCTGGTACTTGAAAAAAGGGACCATATGGGCGGCAATATTTACTGTGAGGAAACAGAAGGGATCCATGTACACCGCTACGGCGCCCATATTTTTCACACCAGCAACCGGCAGGTGTGGCAGTTCGTAAATGAGCTGGCAGAATTTAACCGCTATACCAATAGTCCCGTTGCCAACTATAAGGGAGAGATGTACAATCTCCCCTTTAATATGAATACCTTCAGCAAGATGTGGGGCATATCTACTCCAGCCCAGGCCATGGCAAAAATTGAAGAGCAGAAAGCCTCTGTTTCTGGAGAACCCCGGAATCTGGAGGAACAGGCTGTAAGCCTTGTGGGAACGGATATTTATGAGAAATTGGTAAAGGGATATACGGAAAAGCAGTGGGGAAGAGACTGTAAAGAACTTCCTGCCTTTATCATCAGGCGACTTCCTGTCCGTTTTACCTATGACAACAATTATTTCAACGATCTATACCAGGGAATACCCATTGGAGGCTACAACGTGATCATTGAAAAGTTGTTTGAGGGCTGTGATGTGAAACTTGACACAGATTACCTGGAAGACCGGGAAACCTATGATGAACTAGGAGAAAAGGTGATATATACGGGAATGATCGATGCCTTTTACGGATATCAATTTGGAAAGCTAGAATATAGAAGCCTAAAGTTTGAAACAGAGATCCTGGGCACGAACAACTACCAGGGAGTTGCAGTGGTTAATTACACGGACAGGGAAACGCCTTATACCCGTATCATCGAGCACAAACATTTCGAATTCGGTACCCAGCCTAAAACGGTCATTACCAGAGAATATTCGGTCGCATGGAGCGAGGGCATGGAGCCTTATTATCCAGTGAACGATGGACGGAATCAGGAATTGTTTCAGAAATATGCAGACCTGGCAGAAAAAGAGCCCAAAGTGATATTTGGGGGACGTTTAGGTGAATATAAATACTATGACATGGATAAGGTCATTGAATCAGCCATGAAAATGGCTGAAAAAGAATTGTCTCAGATTCATTAATAAAAATGATGAACCCTGTTGAGTATGGTGTTTCTTCCAAAATGGGGTTGAATAAGCGAAGCTGTTTCTCATCTATTCTATGAAGATGTGTTGACAGAATGAGTGATTAACCGGTTCCGCCAAATTTTATAATGAAGGCGGAACCGATTATCAAATTTATATCTTTTTATAACGTCTTATTAAATCAGATTAAAGAATAATGCATCCTATTATTTTTTTGTTCAAATCATAAATGGTTTCTAATTCATCTTCAATATCTTTATATTTTGAAACCCCGCATTTTTCAACTAAGATCACGCCATCTGCAGCAGGAAGTGCGATCAGGGTTTCAGGATTCCGGTTCATATCCGCTCTCACTTCAAAGCTCACTCCTGGGAAGCTATCCTTAAGCTCCGTCTCAATGCTCCTTAATATATCCAGTTCCGCTGTCCCTGTCAACAGCACTGTCCGTTCCTTTTCCATATAAATTGAAATATTCGCAATAATCCTCTTTAAGACATCTTCTCTGGAAACAGACTCTTTTCCTTCTAGCTTCTCAAACCAGGCATCAATTCCCAAGTTTTTTTTCTCTTTTCCTTCCTGAAAAAATGCACCCAAGATCTTTACCCCAAAACGGTTTTTAAATTCTTCTGCTGAATGCAATCTGGGATTTATTACATATATAACGCACCAGAAGAATGCTGTCAGAAATCCGCCAAGAACTGCTCCCAAAATACCATATTTAGCTGCAGACTTGAGAACTCCTTTAAAAGACAGACCAGTTGGCGCCTGCGGCTCCTCCAGCTCATCTAAAGATAACTGAACTTCTTTCAGACTTGTTTGCATCTCTGAGAAGCTATCCACTCTTTTATTCTGGCTTTCAGCCAGCTCCTGGTCCGCCACCATGCTGGTTTCACCATTCATAAGAATAACACGGTGGGGCCCCAGGCTGTCTTTCAATTCTGATTGCCTGGCATTGACACCTTCCAGAATATTGCCTAATATCTTCTGAGCTCCCTCACCATCTTTATAAGTGACGGAAACAGTAATCATATTTCCATCAATATTTTCCTCAATATTAATCAGTTCTCTTAAATACCTGGTCTCTATGTCATTTTCCTTTGAAGCTTCCTTAAGAGAGCTTTCACTTCTTAAAATGGAGGAATATGCTTTTACCAGGCTATCTGCCGGGTCGACCATGGTAATTACACCTTTTTCTTCATTTATTTTCAAAAACAAATCCATTTTCGCCACCCATTTATTATATGGGTCTAGCTTAAATAAAACAGAATTCTTTTCATACTTTTCTTCATAATCAATGTTTTGAGTAAGAGTCTCTATATTTCTTTCATATCCTTCTTTCGTTACGCGGTAATTCATAAGGTCCGTGTCATAAGTCTCCTGTAACTCAGCCAAATACTGTTTATCCTGATATTTCAATGCCCCCTGGCCAAATTTACTGCCTCCCATTAAAACTGCCAAAACAACCGCAATAAACAAAACCGACCGCCATCTCTTTAATATGTGAAATATTAGATCTTTTAAATCTATTTCCTGTTCATATGTATTATTCATGCTGTGCTCCTTCGTATCTTTGTTTATCTGGATCCCTTACCGATCAATACTACCCAGACTGTCAATATCAGGATCTTTATATCCTTTAAAATTGACCAGTTGTCAATATACTGCATATCAAGCTTCACTACCTCATCAAAATCCTTAATATCACTTCTGCCGCTGATCTGCCACAATCCAGTCATACCAGGCGTCATACTTAGTCGACATTTATGCTTTGCCTCATATTGCTCATATTCATCAGCCGTCGGTGGCCGGGTCCCCACTAAACTCATATCTCCACGTAATACATTCCAAAACTGAGGAAGCTCATCAATACTGGTCTTTCGGATAAAGTTGCCTACCTTGGTTATTCTTGGATCATTTTCCAGCTTAAACATAAGTCCTTTCACTTCATTTTTTTTCATCAGTTCCTTTTTTCTTTGCTCCGCATCCTGATACATAGAGCGAAATTTATAAAACGTAAATTTCCGGCCATTTTTTCCGATTCTGGTCTGTCCAAAAAATACCGGGCCGGGAGATTCCATTTTTATTGCAGGGGCAACAAAAATCGCTGTAATCCCCAGTATGATAATGCCAACTATGCTTCCAGTAATATCCAACAGCCTTTTTGCAGCGATTTGTCTGGTAGAAAAAATATTTCTGGCAAAGGTGACCACAGAATATTTTCCAACACGGTTCAGTGCCTTTTCTCCCCCCTCAGTAATATCAAAAATATCTATATTTACATCTACAATAATTCCCATATTTCTCAGCACAGAAACCCATTGTTCCAATAGTTTGCCGGAAATTGCAGAGGTATCGTTAATAAAAACTTCATCCACGTTATGGTGAACAACATAATCGATCAGAGTATCTTTGTCTGCAACAACGGGCATGCCGCATATCGCTTCTCCCACTAAAGACTGGTCTGTTAAAGCAATACCTGTCAGTATCCGACTCCACTCATTATATTCGATGACATTTTTAATTACATCTTCTATTTTTTCCATAGTAGTCACAACAAGAAGCCTATTGCTGTATTTACTGGTTTTATAGATTTTTATCATAAAAAGCTTGAATGAGATTCTGCCAATGAATATTAATATTACGCTTAAAATAATAAAATATCCATAAACTAACCTGGATAATTCACTACTCCTATGAAGCAAAAATAATGTCACAACCCAGAAAATAGAAAGCATTGACTGCCCCCGGATTACTGATGTAATTTCTTCAAAGTAACCCCTTCGAAAAAAATGCCTTGTGGTATCAGTAATAAATACAACTGATCCATATAATAGGGTGATGATAATTACCTGCCATAGACTATCTCTGTTTCTATAAATACCCAAAAACAAACCATAGCGGATTACAAAGGCTAGACAAATGCTTATCCATATGCAGATAATATCTATTAATAATATTAGTATGTTTTCAATCGTTTTTCTCTTTTGATACATAAGTGTTCCCCTTAAGGTCATGATAAGAAAATTATATTATAAATTATCTTATAAGTAAACATGAAGCATGATAATTTCCTTTTTATTGATAAAATAGTAAATTTTATTGAGTTTGCAGCGTTACATAATCTTTGTAGATTAATGAAAATATCAACTAAAGTCCAATTTACCTTTATTACATCGAACAATTCATTCCGTTTAACAAACAAACCATGCCACAACCTCTAGTAGATCAATAGAACTAGCCCTCAGTGTTCCATTCACAACCGTAAATATGAGTAATCACTTCAGTGATATTATTATATATTTTTAACCACTTTGTTTACAACTTGCATTATTTCTTTTTTATAATATATAAAGTTAAAAACAAATACAAGTATAGCAATAAAGCATGCAATAACTATGCCTGAAATATTTTCTTTAGTAAGAAGAATAACTTGAATAGATAAAGCCGCTAATCCTGAAATTATAATTTTCCAATCATATCTAATATTTACAAATTTTTTAACATCTATAACCCGATACAAAGCTTGAGAAATATAACATAATAAGCTTGCTATACAAATCCCCCATATACCATATTTATTTACAGTTAATAGACAGACTACAACGTTAACAATCGACCCTATCAACATACTTGGCACAGCCCTTTTTGTATATTTGTATGTAGTATACATTGTTTTTAAAAAACAAAACAAGCAATCAATTATAGCAATGAATAAAATAAGCGGTAAAAATTCTTTTGCTGCATAAAATTCATATTTTAATGTTATTTTTGCAAGCAAAGGCGAAAAACATAAAATAACAGAGCCAAACATAACTATACTTGCTGCATATAATCTAAATATATTTGAAAAATAATTCTCTTTATCTAAACTTTCGTATTCTCTTGATGTATTTAGTTGAAATGCTGCATAAAAAGCTTGCTGTAGCATATTAATTACGGATGCCATTTTTATTACAGCTGCATATACACCTGCAGTTGATACATCTGTATTCCATAATAGTATATATCGGCCAGACATTGTTGTAATCCAATAGCCTACATTGTAGATAATTAATGGCATGCTATATCTTAATAACTCTCTTGTAATCAGATTTGTTTTTATATTAAATCTTATTTCTTTATATAAGCCACCTCCAATCAACAAAAAAAGCATTGAGAAAATATATGAAAAGGCAATAGCTAATAAGTAGCCTTTCACATCCCATCTGAAATATACAAGAAATAAGACACTAAATAAGGCTAAAAAAAACGCATTAACTATTCCACTAATTGCAAACAATTTACTATATCCTTTTCCTCTAGCATAATATGCTATCAGCATACGAAACGAATACGCATAAAGAATTAGATATAGGTAAAATGCATATTTATAATGCAATACAAAATGTAAAAAAAATACAAGTATTGCCCCAAATAATGAAGATAAGAAAAGAACTTTTATACTTGAGGTAACTATTTCTTCCTTAGAATATTTAGAGCCTATAACATACCTAAATACAGCTTCATATATACACAAAGTAACAATCGGAAACAATAATTCCGACATATTATTTGTTAACTCGGCAACCCCATATGCTTCAGTCGTCATATAGGTCGTGTATAAAGGCATTAATACAAATTGAACAAGTTTAGTTAATACTGTACCAACAGTAAATACTGCCATATCATTGACTAGTCTCATATATTTATTCTTTAACATTCTCTATTTATCAATCCTCTTCATATAGTTTTGCAATCTTCTAACATTATTTTTATAGTCACGTAAAAACCATTTTATTAATCTAAATGGATAAGAAATAGTGTGAGTGAATTTATCAAATTTTGTATACTCTTTATTCGATTCCCATAATCTAGAACTAAAAAACTCTTTACAGCCTGAAGTTAACCACTCCTCTCCACCATCACATTTTCTATTTCTCATCGAACAATATGTAGGAGTCCTTAATTCTGGTATTATTCCCCACGTCATATGTGCATGTGCATTCGTACAATATGGTTGTGTGCAAGTATATCCTACCGGCACAAACTTAATAGGTTTATCTGGATTTTTAAATAGGTTCTGGTTATATGGTTGCCAATAACATGGTTGGGATTCTCCAGTATACATATTTACGAACAAACTCCAAGATCCCGCATAACAGAATTCTTTTCTTTTAATACCAATAACCTTTAATTTGAAATCCATCATATCTGAATCTAAAGATTTCCAAACTGCTCTAAACTCCGCATTACTATGTTTAGATAATAATCCTTTGTCTTTTCTTTTATCATTTCTACCAATAGTCGCCTGACAGACAGCCCCTACATTTTTTTTACAAACCGCTTTTATATCTTCTATATCTTTCTCAATTTCATCGTATGCCATTAATTCTAGGGAAAATGAAGCTCCCGCATTATGAATAGCTTTTACATTATCAAAAAATTTATCCATTATATTTAAACGCTTTAATTCCTTATAATGAAATGAAATTTTAAAAAACAGACGTGATAACCATTCTTCAGGATATTCTAATACTTTATTAATATGTTTTGTCACCGTTCCATTTGTCACAACTTCAACATAATGTCCTTCTTGTAAAAGAGCACCTATCAATTCTACAATATCTGGTTGAAGCATAGTTTCACCATTTCCCGTTAGATTAATCAGCGAAATCCCACCCAGCCTTTCTTTGGATAAACATTTAGAGATATGCTTAGGTGAAAATTTAAGAGACGTTGGTTCATCCCATGCTTCTACCTGTGATATATAGCAATACTCACATTTTAGATTACACTTTTGATTCGGTATTAATCCCAACACAAGTCGCTTTATTTTTGCCATTTAATATTTCCTCCTTTAGGCAATCAAATTCTGATTTATATGTAATTTCACAATCAACTTTATTGTAAATTACACTTTTTATAAATGCATTCAATTTCTCTTCATCAACTTCATTGAGAATAGTAAAGATATGAGGGCAATTTTTTAACCATTCCTTATGAACACCAGAAACTTTTTGTGTCTTGTTATCCAAAACAATACATGGAGTATCTGTCAAAAAGGAAAAAATCATGCCGTGCAATCTATCCGTAAAAATTATCTTTCTTTTGGAGAACTCCATTAAACGATTATGTACAGTTTCTTCTCTTATCGAAAATGGAACCCTCTTTTTAGACATTGTATCTATTTTCTCAGTAATTAAATCATTCTTTTTCAACAGCTTCAGAACAATTTGCTCTACCTCATTACTTCTACTAGTTTCTCTGTCTGCTCTAAGACAAATTCCCGCAATATTTTTTCGATCTTCATTTGGGATTCTTGGTGCTTTGTTATAATAAGCTAATGCTATATCCGGAACCAAAAAAGTACATACTCCAAAATTATTAACAGCAAAATCATATGATTGTCTATCTCTTACAAATAAAGTTAAATTATCGCACTTTAATAATGCATTCCTAGAAGATCTTATTAGTTCAGAATATGGTAGCATATTTTTATCATAATAGATAGTTTGTGGAAAAATTATTATTCTGTTTTTTTGAAAAGTAGAGAGCATATCTTGAATTAGTAACTCTTCAACAGGCCAAAGGTTCCCCATCCAGCCTCCACCGTTTATAAATATGACAGAATTACTAGAAATAGCGCTCTCCAACCGTTTCTTGTATAATTGATACATCTCGGTAGGAATCTCAATCACCTTTTTATCAAAACCAATTTTGCTTATATAATATCTTTCCGCTAAAGTAATTAAATGATCACCTAAGTTAGTATGTATTGGAGTCCCTATAATAAATGCACAAGAATTCTGTTCTATTTCTATCTCTTTTATTAATTTAGAATAGTAAAAGATATCCGATTTCATTTTTATTTGCAAAATAATGTTCGCCGGCAATATTAACTTCATTAACTTTTTAATTTCTTCAATCATAAAGTCCTCTTTTCCAAATAACATCACAAATACATTCTGCTATTAACATCATTCCTATATCATTCGGGTGTCTATCATCAACAAAATAGTCATCCTTACAGCTCGGAAAGATGTTATTTCCATATACTATCTCTACATTATAATCTCCGTTATTTATAGCACGCTCAAATGTTTCTTTAACAATAGCTATTCTTTGACGTTCTTCTGACAAAGTTATTGATAGACCACCTGAAAACCTCGTCATCATTATAATTAAACTATTTTGATTGTATTTTCTAAAAATTTCATATACATTATAATGGGTTTTCTTTAACTCTTCAACAGTGACATTATGATCATATTCCATAATAATTACTTTAGAATTTATAGATGCAATATAATTAATTAATTCTTCCTCCCCTTTTGCAGATTCCGAAAATCCCATATTAACTATGTCACACTTTAATTTCCTTGCAATAATATTTCCATACGACATAGATGGCCTTGATGCTGCACTTCCTTGAGATATACTAGAACCATAAATCAAAATTGAATCATTATATGAATTAGTTACCATATTTAATTTATAATCGTGGTCTACTCCAACTAAAATACGTTCTATCTGTGCAAAAGGCGGTAGAAATAACTCAACTTGCTTATCTCCCTTTTGCAAATCTAATTCGCATTCAGCTATCATTTCAATATTAGATAATGGAGATATACACGTTATCCATTTATATGATGAGTCATTTTTGACATAAACATCCACACCACTTATTCCTTTAATTGACATATGATTAAATACACTTTTTTTCTTATATAGTATTTTTATATTTACAATACTTGATGCTGTTACAAAACCGAGTTTTAATCCTGCTGAATATTGACTATTAACCCAAATACCTTTAGAGTATTGTTTAGTAATGCTTTCTGGAAGTCTCTTAAAACTTTTGAATAATCTATCACTATCTAATTCATAATAATTTAAATTATTATTTTTATTAATTCTATTTTTATCAATTCTATTTTTATTAATTCTATAAGATATTTTCTGACCAACTTTACTAAATACTTTATATACTATATACATAATTTTCATAATAATTTAAATCTCCTATTTTCCAAAAAAAGTATATGGTACCACACCATTATGGTTTTCTAGTAAAGAAAAGATACTATAAGCTCCTAACACCACTATAATTCCTGTCTGTAAAGCAAATTTCACTATACCCCTATATTTTTTTAAAGATGCTGGGATAAAACTGATAAATATAGCAATGTAAAACCAGAGCATTCTATTAATCAACTCATTTTTACAATTTAATATACCAAAAAAAGAACAAAAGATTACAGCCGGAAACATTTTACTATGAAACACATCTAATGAAATATTACTATTTTTATTTGTTAGCAACCACACGATACAAATACCCAATAAAAAAATGTAAACTAAAACTATACGTCCTCCGCCATTACTTACAAAGATTGAAAATGGTGACTCGCCCGTTACATACATGCTATATCTTGGAAACAAACGCAAAAATAAGGGGATGATTTTATTTAGTAATATTGAGGCCATAACACTTCCAATAGCCGAAACTATGAATATTAGTTGATTTTCCTTAAGCTTATTAGCTATAATAATACCAGCTATCGCAACAAGTGATATTAAACAAGTCGAATGGATCCCCAGTGCTATCAACACAAGTATCCACCCTTTTATAGATTTTATGTTATGTGTTAAATAAACTAAGGCATTTAATACAAGAACCAAAGCCATACACTGTCTATTACCATTCATACTACAATAAAATAAAGCAAGTCCCATCCAGCAGAACGTAGACATAACTACGTCATCTGACACTCGCATTATAAATACAAAAAGTCCAGTATTAACAAATAACGAAGAAAAAACTATCAGTATTTGTGGATTACTCGAAAAAGAACCTAATATTTTACAAATCAGAATATATATTGGTGCTGATAAGGGTGCTCTTGTTAACGCATTTTTATATGATCCTGAATTAATAATAATCCCATAAATCCTAGAATAAGGAGCAGTATCAACACCTACAGATAGCGCTCTTAACGACATTAAAAAAGTAAACATAGTAAACATAAGAAATAAATATAGTTGTATACCGCGCACCTTAAATTGGTTACCATATCTTAGATTTATTTTACAAACAGGCCCAAATACTATAACAGCAATTGTAAGTAGAATATAAATGCTAATCTTAATCACCACCTAATTATTAATTAAAATTTTTTTATAGCCAA